>JALHOU010000234.1:0-3719 GCA_022842825.1 Rubrivivax sp. | reverse complement strand
CGAAGATGGCGGCGAAGGCGCCTTCGGCCAAAGCGCCGCCACGCGCGACCACGGCGACCTCCTGGCTATCGGCGTCATCGACCCCGCCAAGGTGACCCGTCTCGCGGCGCAGAACGCCGGCTCGATCGCGGCGCTCATCCTGACCACGGATTGAGCAGCCGACCGATCGGGCGCGTGCCCGACCGGGAGAGCGGGCCGCAGGCCCCGCTCAAACGGCGTCCGGCTTGGCGCGTGCGGGCAGGCACTCGGTGACGCGTTGCTCCAGATCCTGGCCCTGGAACGCCGTCAGGTCGCGGTCGACATGGCGGGTGAGCCGCGCGGCGGCGCCATCACCCAGTGCAGCGCGCAGCCGACCCAGGAACGGATCGGACGCGATGAGCGCCCAGCCAGCCAGCCTTCCATCGCCGGCCGCTTCCTCGAGATGCTGCGCCAGTTGCTCGGCGAAGTGCTGCTGCTCCCGCTCCTTCGGCAACGTGGGCGGCTCGAAGTGCGCCCGCGCCGAGCCCCTGGCGCCCTGGCCGGCGCGATCGCGGCTCAGCGCCGCGCTCTTCAGGCGGCTGTCGGGGTGGACGAAGTCGTTGAGCTCGCGCAGCGCGCCATTGTCATGGTCGCGCACGAACAGCCTGGCGCGCGAGGCGTTGGCCAGCAGCACCCAGTGCAGGCGCGCGTCGGGAGGGGGTTGGCGGTCGTAGGTCATGGCGGTCGCGGCTCGAGTCGGCGCAGGGACGCTGCGCGAAGGGCGCCGCACCCCGGGCGGGCATGCTGCAACGGCCGGGTCGGCGCGGATTGCGCGGACTCAATGGCGCCGATCGTTGACGCGGGCGCACCGGTGACCGAGGCTCCGAGGGCTGACTGCGGCAGCAGGCCGTCCACGCGGCCACGAGACCTGCTGGCGCGCCAGCCTCACCCGTCGTCGTCGCGCCCAGGCTGGCCGTGCCGTGCCGGCCACTCCCTGGCCTTGGCGATGGCGATACGGATGGCCATGCCTTCAGGATGCTCCATCGCCGCGTACCTGAGGCCGCCCGGCGCGGGCCGCATTGCGCCCGCTCAACGACGTGGCGGCCGGGCGCAGCCAGCGGCCCGCCCTCACGCCTCGCCTACAGGTGGGGAAGCGATTCGCCACAGGCGCGCGCGCGCTGCCAGTGCACCGCTGCCTGCGGCAGCACGTGGCGCACTCCGTACCCCATCCGCCGCAGCTTGCCCTCGCTGAAGGGAGTGCGCGGCAGCGCTTGCGCGGCGCGGGCGCTGGCCGCGAAGGCCCAGGCCAGGAGGAGATGCGCGACGCCGAAGAGATAGTCGTCGGCGGCGCGCAGCGGCGCTTCGGCGTCGGCCCTGGCTGCCGCCGCGATCCTCGCGGTGGCGTCCCGGGCGGCCGTGGTCTGCTCGCGCAGCGCCGCGGCGAACTCGGCGAGCGAGGCGTCGGCCGCGGCCGTGCGCGTGGCCTCGGCCTCGCACTCGTCGAGCAGCGCCGCGAGCGCCCCGCCGCCGTCGGCCAGCACCTTGCGTTGCAGCAGGTCGATGGCCTGGATCTCGTTGGTGCCCTCGTAGACCATGGCGATGCGCGCGTCGCGCACCGTCTGCTCGATGCCGTAGTCGTGCACGTAGCCGTAGCCGCCGAAGACCTGTTGCGCCGCGGCGGCGCCGTGGAAGCCGTGGTGCGTGCAGAAGGCCTTGACCACCGGCGTCAGCAGCGCCGCCAGGGCGGCCGCGGCAGTGCGGCGCTCGACGCTCTCGTGGTGGTGCGCCTCGTCGATGGCCAGCGCCGCGCGGTAAGCGACGACGCGCTGCCCCTCGGTGAGCGCCAACGCGCGCAGCAGCAGGTGGCGCATCGCCGGCAGCCTGGCGATGGGGGTGCGGAACTGCTCGCGCTCCAGGGCGTAGCGCAGCGCGTTCTGCGTCGCCATCTCCTGGTGCCCCAGGCCCTGCAGGCCCACATGCAGGCGGGCCGAGTTCATCATCAGGAACATCGCCGCCAGGCCGCGGTGGGGCTCGCCGACCAGCCAGCCCGTGGCGCCCTCGTAGCGCACGGCGCAGGTGGCGCTGCCCTTGATGCCCATCTTCTTCTCGAGGCCCTCCACCACCCAGGCGTTGCGCGTGCCATCGGGCAGCACCTTGGGCACGAGGGCCAGCGAGAGGCCCTTGGTGCCGGGCGCGGCATCGGGCAGGCGCGCCAGCACCAGGTGCACGATGTTGTCGGTGAGGTCGTGGTCGGCGCCGCTGATGAAGATCTTCTGGCCGCTGACGGCCACGCTGCCGTCGGGCCGCGGCTCGGCCTTCGTGCGCAGCGCGCCGAGGTCGCTGCCGGCACCGGGTTCGGTGAGCGCCATCGCGGCCAGCCACTCGCCGCTGGCCACCTTGGCGAGGTAGCGCGCCTTCAGGTCCTGGCTGCCGTGCGCCTTGATCGTCTCGTAGGCGCCGTGCAGCAGGTCGGGGTACATGTTCCAACCGTGATTGCAGGCGCTGAGCATCTCGCGCATGGCCGCATCCAGCACCAGCGGCAGGCCCTGGCCGCCCCAGGCGGGGTCGCAGGGCAGGGCGGGCCAGCCGCCCTCGACAAAGGCGCGGTAGGCCTCGCGATAGCCGGCGGGCGTGCGCACGTGGCCCTGCCCATCGAGCAGGCAGCCTTCGAGGTCGCCCAGGGCGTTGGTGGGCTGCAGCACCTCGCTGGCGAAGCGGGCCGCCTCTTCCAGCACCGCACCGGCCGTGTGGCTGTCGACCTCTGCGAAGGCCGGGCAGGCCTGCCACGAGCGCGGAGCCTCGAGCACGTGCTCGATGACGAAGCGCATGTCCTCCAGCGGTGCGGAATAGGTATAGGCCATCGGTGCGAACCGGCTACGGCATCAACGGGCCAGCCAAGCGGCCGCCGCGGAACCGGCTTTGCCGGGCCGCTGGCGGCGCCCCCTGGGGGGAGGCGCCGAAGGCGCTTCGGGGGGGACCATTTACCGCGGCGCCATGCGCAGTGCGCCGTCGAGGCGGATGGTCTCGCCGTTCAGGTGCGCGTTGGTGACGATGTGCGCCGCCAGCTCGGCGAACTCCGAAGGCTTGCCCAGCCGCGGCGGGAAGGGGATGGAGGCCGCGAGCGACTTCTGCACCGCCTCGGGCAGCTGTTTCATCAGCGGCGTCTCGAACAGCCCCGGCGCGATGGTGCATACGCGCACGCCGTGCTGCGCGAGGTCGCGTGCCAGTGGCAGCGTCATGCCGACAAGGCCGGCCTTGCTGGCGGAGTAGGCCTCCTGGCCGACCTGGCCATCGTAGGCGGCGGCGGAGGCTGTCATCACCATCACGCCGCGCTCGCCACCTTCCAGCGGCTCGAGCCTGGCGATGCGCGCGGCGGTGAGCCGCACCACGTTGTAGGTGCCGATGAGGTTGACGCGCACGACACGCTCGAAGTCTTCCAGCGCCGCGGGCGAGCCGTCCTTGGCCACGACGCGCTTGGCGGTGCCGATGCCGGCGATGTTCATGACGATGCGCGCCGTGCCGTGCGCGGCCTCGGCGCCGTCGAGCGCCCGGGTAAGGCTGGCGCTGTCGGTGATGTCGGCGACGAAGGCCTTGCCGCCGATCTCGGCCGCCACGCGCTCGGCGTTGGCGGCGTTCACGTCGAGCACGGCCACCTTGGCGCCCTGGCGGGCGAGCTCGCGCGCCACGGCCTCGCCGAGGCCGGAGCCGCCGCCGGTGACGAGGGCCGCGTGTCCCTGGATCTGCATGGTTCGTCCTTTCGA
>JALHOU010000233.1:3704-7685 GCA_022842825.1 Rubrivivax sp. | reverse complement strand
CCGCGGCGCCGCCGCCCGCACCGGCGGCGCCGCCTGCCGCCAAGCCGCCCTCTTCCGAGCCCGGCTTCCTCGGTAGCTTGCTCGAGAACCCGATGGTGCTGCCTGGGGCCGGCGTGCTCGTCGCACTGCTGGCGGGCCTGGGCATCTATCGCCTGCGCAAGGGCGGGCGCAAGTCGGGCAACGAGACCTCGTTCCTCGAGAGCCGCCTGCAGCCAGACTCGTTCTTCGGTGCCAGCGGCGGGCAGCGCATCGACACGCGCGAGGCGTCGTCGAGCACCAGTTCGTCGTCGATGAGCTACTCGTTGAGCCAGCTCGACGCCATCGGCGATGTCGACCCCGTGGCCGAGGCGGACGTCTATCTGGCCTACGGTCGCGACCTGCAGGCCGAGGAGATCCTCAAGGAGGCGATGCGCGGCAACCCCGAGCGTATGGCCATCCGCACCAAGCTGCTCGAGGTCTACGCGAAGCGGCGTGACGCGAAGGGCTTCGAGTTGCTGGCGACGCAGTTGCACAGCCTCACGCAAGGCCAGGGTGAAGACTGGGCCAAGGCGCAGGCGCTCGGCCAGTCGATCGACCCCGACAATCCGCTCTACCAGCCTGGTGGCGAGCCCGACGCAGTTCTGGGTGCCGGCGGCCAGCCGGTCGAGCCGCTTGGCGCTTCGACGATGCCCTACACGGCGCCCGTCGCGCCGCCGGCCTTCAAGCCAGCGGCCGATGCCGCAACGCTGGAGGGTGGCGCCGACGATGGCATTGACCTTGACCTCGACATTTCCGTCCCCGGCGAGTTCCAGGAGTCACCGATCTCCCCGATGGAACGGACAGCTCCCATCGCCACCGGGGCCAGCCTGTCCGGCCCCTCGGGCATCGACTTCCCGCTCGACACTGGCGAGGGCGCGCTGGACGAGCCGAGCAGCCGCAGCCTGGACTTCGACGTGAGCGGCTTCAGCCTCGACGTGCCGCCGACGGCACCTGCACCCACGCCCACATCGGCCCTGGCGGCGCAGCAGGCGACGACCATCGCGCTGCCGCCCATCAGCGGCGGCAACGGTGGCGGCGACGGCGACCCGCTCTCGCGCAAGCTGGAGCTGGCCGAGGAGTTCCGCCAGATCGGCGATACGGAGGGCGCGCGCGACCTGCTCGAGGAAGTGATGGCCAAGGCCGACGGTGCGCTGCGCACCAAGGCCAAGGCCATGCTCGACGCGCTCGCCTGAGGCGGGCGGGCCGCGGCGCGGGGCCCGCATGCGCCTGGCTCTGGGCCTGGCCTACCGCGGTCAGGCCTACGCGGGCTGGCAGTCCCAGCCCGATGGCCGCACAGTGCAGGACGCCCTGGAGCGGGCCATCGCCCAGTTCGTGGGCGAGCCCTTGCGCACGATCTGCGCCGGCCGCACTGACGCGGGTGTGCATGCGCTGAACCAGGTCGTGCACCTGGACTCACCGGTGCGCCGCGAGGCGTTCTCCTGGGTGCGCGGCACCAATCGCTACCTGCCGGCGGACATCGCTGTGCAGTGGTGCCGCGAGGTCGAGCCCGCGTTCCACGCCCGCGCCAGTGCGCGCGGCCGCCGCTACCGTTTCGTGGTGCTCGAGTCCGCGGTGCGCCCGGCGCTCGAGGCGGGCTCATGCGGCTGGGTCTTCCGGCGCCTGGACGGCGACCTCATGCGCGCCGCCGCGGCGCACCTGGTGGGTGAGCACGATTTCAGCGCCTTCCGGGCCGCCGAGTGCCAGGCGAGGTCGCCGGTGAAGACCCTGCGCTCGATCGAGATCGCGTTTCGCGGCGAACCGATGGCCGGCTACTGGCACTTCGAATTCGATGCCTCCGCCTTCCTGCACCACATGGTGCGCAACATCCTCGGCTGCCTTGTCGCCGTGGGGGCCGGTCGCCGTCCGCCCGCATGGCTGGCGCAGGTGCGCGACGCGCGCCGGCGCGAAGAAGCTGCGCCGACCTTTCCGCCCGACGGGCTGTACTTCCTCGGGCCGTACTACGATGCCCGCCATGAACTGCCCACCACGACCGCCGCAATGCACTGGCTGCCCTGAGCGCCCGCCGACCGCGCGGCCTTCGCCGTGATGAGCCGCACGCGCATCAAGATCTGCGGCCTCACGCGCGAGGTCGATGTCGACGCCGCCGTCGAAGCCGGCGCCGATGCGCTGGGCTTCAACCTGTGGCCCGGGAGCCGGCGCCACGTGACGATCGAACGCGCCAGCGAATTGGTGCGGCGCCTGCCGCCGTTCGTGACGCCGGTGCTGCTGTTCGTCAATGCCGCGGCAGGCGAGGTGGCTGCTGCGGCGGCCGCCGTGCCGCAGGCGCTCTTGCAGTTCCACGGCGACGAAACGCCGACGCAGTGCGAGGCCGCCGGTCGCCCCTACCTGCGCGCCGCCCGCATGGCCGAGGGGTTCGATTTGCTAGACTTTGCCTCGAGTTGGCGCGCCGAGAGCGCGCTCTTGCAGGCGCTGCTGCTCGACGCCCATGTCGAGGGCTACGGCGGCGCGGGAAAGGTCTTCGATTGGTCACGGATTCCTCCAAGCGTGCCCTGTCCGGTCGTTTTGTCTGGTGGGTTGAATCCTGCCAACGTGACCGATGGGGTGCAGCGCGTCCGGCCGTTTGCCGTTGACGTGAGCTCCGGCGTGGAGCAGGGCAAGGGCGTCAAGGATGCTGCCCTGATGCGTCGGTTCTGCCAGGCCGTGCGCGAGGCCGACGCCCAGGTCGAGACTGGGTCCGCCGCAGCGCGCTGAAGGCATCCCCTCTCTCGCGGTCCCCTGCTGGGGCCGCGGGGCACCAGCGAGATCCCGATCCATGCTTTCCTACCAGCAACCCGATGCCCGCGGGCACTTCGGCCCCTACGGCGGCACCTTCGTGGCCGAGACGCTCGTGCACGCGCTGCGCGAGCTCCAGGCGGCCTACGCGAGGTACCAGGTCGACCCCGAGTTCCAGCGTGAGTTCCGACATGAGCTGGCGCACTTCGTCGGCCGGCCGAGCCCCATCTACCACGCCGCGCGCCTGTCTCGCGAACTCGGCGGCGCGCAGATCCACCTCAAGCGCGAGGACCTCAACCATACCGGCGCACACAAGGTGAACAACACCATCGGCCAGGCGCTGCTGGCCCGCCGCATGGGCAAGCCGCGCGTCATTGCGGAGACGGGCGCCGGCCAGCACGGCGTCGCCACCGCCACCATCTGTGCGCGCTACGGCATGGAGTGCGTGGTCTACATGGGCAGCGAGGATGTCAAGCGCCAAAGCCCCAACGTCTATCGCATGCACCTGCTGGGCGCGAAGGTGGTGCCGGTGGACAGCGGCAGCCGCACGCTCAAGGACGCGCTCAACGAGGCCTTGCGCGACTGGGTGACGAACGTCGAAAACACCTTCTACATCATCGGCACCGTGGCCGGGCCGCACCCGTATCCGACGATGGTGCGCGACTTCCAGCGCGTCATCGGCGACGAGTGCCTGCAGCAGATGCCGGAGATGATCGCGGAACTGGGCGGGCCAGCCGGTGCGCAGCCCGACGCGGTGATTGCCTGCGTGGGCGGCGGCAGCAACGCCATGGGGTTGTTCTACCCCTACATCCCGCTCGAGGGCACGCGCCTCATCGGCGTGGAGGCGGCGGGTCAGGGCCTGGCCAGCGGTAAACACGCCGCATCGCTCTCGGCCGGCACACCCGGCGTTCTGCACGGCAACCGCACCTACTTGCTGCAGGACGAGAACGGCCAGATCATGGAGACGCACAGCATCAGTGCCGGCCTCGACTACCCCGGCGTGGGCCCCGAGCATGCGTACCTGAAGGACCTCGGCCGCGCCGAATATGTCGGCATCACCGACGACGAGGCGCTGGTCGCGTTCCATCGCCTCTGCCGCACCGAGGGCATCATCCCAGCCCTCGAGTCGAGCCATGCGCTGGCCCACGCGATGAAGCTCGCGCCGACCATGCGGACCGACCAGCACCTGCTCGTCAACCTCTCGGGCCGAGGCGACAAGGACATCGGCAC
>JALHOU010000233.1:0-3604 GCA_022842825.1 Rubrivivax sp. | reverse complement strand
GACGCTGAAGGCGCAGGGCCGCAAGGCCCTCATCCCCTACGTCACCGCGGGCGACCCGTTCGCCGACATCACGCCGTCCATCATGTTGGCGCTGGCCGAGGGCGGAGCCGACATCATCGAGCTCGGCGTGCCCTTCTCCGACCCCATGGCCGACGGCCCTGTCATCCAGAAGGCCGGCGAGCGAGCGCTCGCACGCGGCGTCGGGCTTGCCCAGGTGCTTGCGATGGTGCGCGAGTTCCGGCAGCGCGGCGGCGCGACGCCCGTCGTGCTGATGGGCTACGCCAATCCGATCGAGCGCTACGACCAGCGCGCTGGCGCCGGGGCCTTCGTGCGAGATGCCGCCGCCGCCGGCGTCGACGGCGTGCTCGTCGTCGACTACCCGCCCGAGGAGTGCGAGGCTTTTGCGGCGCAGCTCAAGTCCGCTGGCCTGGACCTCATCTTCCTGCTCGCACCCACATCCACCGACGAGCGCATGCAGCAGGTGGGCCGCATCGCCACGGGCTACGTCTACTACGTGTCGCTGAAGGGTGTCACCGGCGCCGGCCACCTCGATGCCGGGGCTGTGGCCGAGATGATTCCGCGCATCCGCCGGCATGTGAAGGTGCCGGTCGGCGTCGGGTTCGGCATCCGCGATGCGGCCAGCGCCAAGGCCGTGGGCGCGGTGGCTGACGCGGTGGTCATCGGCACCCGGCTCATCCAGATCCTGGAAGGCGAGTCGCGCGACAATGCGCCCCCGGCCGCGCGCGCGTTCATGGCCGAGATCCGCGCCGCGCTCGACTCTCTTGCCCCGCCACTTCCGAATTCCGCTAGGAGCCCCCGATGAGCTGGTTGGAAAAGCTGCTGCCGCCCAAGATCCAGCACACCGACCCCGAGCAGCGTCGCGCGGTGCCGGAAGGGTTGTGGATCAAGTGCCCCAGTTGCGAGACGGTGCTCTACAAGACCGACCTCGAGAAGAACCTCAACGTCTGCCCGAAGTGCGACCACCACCATCGCATCGGCGCGCGGGCGCGGCTCGACGCCTTCCTCGACCCCGAGGGCCGCTGGGAGATCGGCCAGGAGGTGATGCCGGTCGACGCGCTGAAGTTCAAGGACAGCAAGAAGTACCCGCAGCGCCTGAAGGATGCGCTCGAGGCCACCGGCGAGACCGACGCGCTTGTGGTGGTGGGCGGCGCGGTGATGAGCGTGCCCGTGGTGGCCGCCTGCTTCGAGTTCGACTTCATGGGCGGCAGCATGGGCAGCGTCGTCGGCGAGCGCTTCGTGCGCGGTGTCGAGGCGGCGCTGGAGCAGAAGGTGCCCTTCGTGAGCTTCACCTCCACCGGCGGCGCGCGCATGCAGGAGGGCCTGCTGAGCCTGCTGCAGATGGCCAAGACCAATGCGTCGCTGACGCTGCTGGCGAAGGCCCGCCTGCCCTACATCAGCGTACTCACCGACCCCACGATGGGCGGCGTCTCGGCCAGCTTCGCGTTCGTGGGCGACGTCGTCATCGCCGAGCCGAAGGCACTCGTGGGCTTCGCCGGCCCGCGCGTCATCGAGAACACCGTGCGCGAGAAGTTGCCCGAAGGCTTCCAGCGCAGCGAGTTCCTGCTCGAGAAGGGCGCACTGGACATGATCTGCGACCGCCGCCAACTGCGCCCCACCATCGCCAGCATGCTGGCCATGCTGCAGAGGCAAAGCGCCGACGCGGTGGCTTGAGCAGCCGGCCCCCTGCCATCGCCAGCCTGGCCTCGTTCGGCGGATCGGGGATGGCGTGCCTTGGCGGCGAAGCGCGCCCTGAGGTGTCCCGCACCACTTGCCCTCTCCGATGACCGCACCCAAGACGCTCGACGAATGGCTGGCCCACTGCGAGCGCCAGCACACGAAGTCCATCGACATGGGCCTCGAGCGCGTGGCCGCCGTGTGGGCGCGCCTGGACGGGCGTTTCGCCATGCCGGTGATCATCGTGGCCGGCACCAATGGCAAGGGCTCCACTTGCGCGTTGCTGGAGTCGATCGCGCGGCAGGCGGGTTACCGCACGGGGCTGTACACCTCGCCGCACCTCGTGCATTTCGAGGAGCGGTGCCGCGTCAACGCCGAGCCGCTGCCGGCGGCGGCGCTCGTGCCGCATTTCGAGGCCGTGGAAGCGGCACGCCAGGGCACGCCCCTCACCTGGTTTGAGTTCACGACGCTGGCCATCCTGCGCGCCCTGGCCGAGGCGGCGCCCGATGTCGTGATCCTCGAGGTGGGCATGGGCGGGCGGCTCGATGCGGTCAACGTCGTCGATGCCGACTGCGCCGTTTTCGCCACCATCGACCTCGATCACATGGAATTCCTGGGCCCCGACCGCGAGAGCATCGGCTGGGAAAAGGCCCATGTCATGCGACCCGGCCGGCCGGCAGTGGTCGGCGATCCGGCGCCGCCCGCGCGGCTGCTGGGCCACGGTGCGGCCGTGGGCGCAGACCTCCGGCTGCTCGGGCGCGACTTCAACTTCAACGGCGACCGGCAGCAGTGGAACTGGACCGGCCGCAGCCAGCGCTTCAGCGGCTTGGCCTACCCGGCGCTGCGCGGCGCGAACCAGCTCTTCAACGCGGCCGGCGTGCTCGCCGCCTTCGAGGCGCTGCGCGAGCGCCTGCCGATCAATGCCCAGGCGGTGCGCAACGGTCTCGCGCTTGTCCAACTGCCGGGCCGGTTCCAGGTCGTGCCCGGGCAGCCGACGCTGGTGCTCGACGTGGCGCACAACGAGCAATCGGTGGCGATGCTGGCGCGCAATCTCGACTCGATGGGCTTCTACCCCCGCACGCACGCCGTCTTCGGCGCCATGCGTGACAAGGCGATCACGGAGTTCCTGCCTTCGATGCTGCCGCTCGTGGACGTCTGGCACTGCACGAGCCTGCCCACCGCCCGCGCCGCGAGTGCCGACGAGTTGGCGCAGGGCGTGCGGGGGGCGCTCGCCCGCGACGCGGCCTCCGCAAGCCCGGCAAGCCGGCCACCACGCGAAGTGCGCGTCGAGGCCCATGCCGACCCCGCCGCGGCCCTGCGCGCCGCGCTGGCCGGGGCCGAGGCGGCCGATAGAATCGTGGTCTTCGGGTCGTTCTTCACAGTCGGTGGCGTGCTGAAGGAAGGCCTGCCCAGGCTCGATTCGCCGCACGCGCGAGCACCTGGGGCGCCGGGCGCGCCCGGCGCCGGCGCCTGAAGCGCGACGTCCGAGCCGCCCCGAACGACGCGCATGCGCCTGCCCTTCCAGCGAGATTCGCAGCGAGATCCACGCGGCTCGTCCGATTCCGCGCCACGCGGCGTCGATACGGCCGACGACACCGTCGCGGCGGCCCGCCGCTCGGCGCGCCGCCGGCTGATCGGCGCCGCCGTTCTGCTGGCGGCTGGTGTGGCCGGCTTCCCCGTGCTTTTCGAGACCGAGCCACGGCCGCTTCCCGCCAACCTGCCCATCGTCACCGCGCAGGACGAGGTGGCGCGACCGCAGGCCAACGCATCGCGGACGCCGCCGGCGCGGGTGGCGGATGCGGCGTCTGCCGCCAACCCGTCAGCGGCCACGGCGGCACCGCCCGCGACGACGCCATCACCCGCTCCGGCAGCGCCGACGGCACCGGTGGTTGCCGCCGCGCGCGATGCG
>JALHOU010000232.1 GCA_022842825.1 Rubrivivax sp. | reverse complement strand
CAGTTCTGGCGAATCGCTCTCCGCGCGCGCCCCCAACGGCGCGAACGGCGCCCGCCTCGGCTGCGAGTGGCAACTGCAGCGGCCCGAGGACGAGCGCGTGCTGCAGCGCTGGATCGACCATGCGCAGGTGCGTCAGCGCCTGGGCCAGCGCAGCGGCCGGCGCGCTGGTCAGGACGCCACCGCGGGCGTCGCGGTGGCCGGTCCCGGCGCCTGAAGTCGACGGTTCGCCATGCACCGGCGCGGATTCACCTTGGTCGAAGTGCTGGTCGCCGGCGTCGTCGGCGTCATCCTGGCCACGATGGCCTGGCCGGCCTACCGCACGCAGCTCCAGCGCGCCGGGCGCGCGGAGGCGATCGAGGCCCTGCAACGGCTGCAGCGTGCGCAGGAGCGCCACCGAGAGACCTTTGGCCGCTATGCCACGGAACTGGCGGCGGTGGGCATCACCACGACCAGCGCGGGCGGGCGCTACCGGCTCGAGTTCACGCCCACCGGCGTCGAGTCGTACCGGGCCCATGCGGTGGCGCGGGAAGGTCATTCGCAGGCCGGCGATGGCGCCTGCCCGGCCCTGAGCATCGAGGTGCAGCAAGGCTTCGCGACCATCGGCCCCGACGGCCGCTGCTGGAACCGCTGATGCGTACCGTCGCCGGCCGAACCCTGTTGCGGCGCGCCCCCGGCCGGCGCGCGCGCGGCCTCACCCTGCTGGAGCTGGCAGTGGTCATGGCCGTGCTCGCCTTGCTCGGAACGATGGCCGTGCCGAGCATGGCCTCGCGCCTGCGCGCCGAGCGGCTCCAGAGCACGGCCGAGATGTTCGCTGCCGACATCGCCGACGCGCGGCACGAAGCGGCACGTCGCGGCCAGCCCCTGCACATCGAGGCCCGTGCCGGGGGCACGACGGCATCGGCCACGGCTGCGGCCTGGTGCTGGGCCGTGGCCACCACGGCCTCGTGCCCTTGTGGCGAGGCGGCTGCGGCCGCCGCCTGCCGGTTGAAGATCGTGCCGGCCCAGGAACACCCGGGCGTCGGGCTTCTGCAGGCGCAACCCGTTCACCTGCAGCCCGACGGCCAGGCCAGCCCGGCGCTGGCGGCCGTCTTCACGGCCGGCGACCGCCAGTTGCACGTGCAGGTCTCACGTTTCGGGCGCGCCCGCGTGTGCGATCCCGCGGGTGCCTCGACCAAGGTGCCGCGCTGCTGAGCGCCGCCGCCGGGTTCACACCTGCATGTTCATGATGTCGCTGTAGGCCTGCAGCAGCCGGTTGCGCACCTGCAGCGTCGCCTGGAAGCCGATGTTGGCCTTCTGCATCGCCAGCATGGTCTCCTCGACGCTGACGGTGGGGTTGTCCAGGGTCAGCTCGCGCTGCAGGCGCTGTGCCTCCAGCTGCGACTGGCTCACGCCCTGCAGCGCCTGCGCCATCGCCGTCTTGAAGCCGCCGCCCGGCCCGGACGCGCCGTCGACGCGCGGCATGCCGTTGGCCTGCAGCCCGGCGCGCGCCAGCGCCGCCTGGAAGTCGAAGGGTTTGAGCCGGACCTCGTTCATCGCGGTTCATGGGCTTTTCACGGTGAGGGCACTGTAGGCGGCCAGGCGCCGCTCGCGGGGCCGGAAGAAGCCGGGCTTTGGACGCCTTCTCACCCCACCGCAGCCCCGGTGCACGCCGAACAATGCGGCGCAGTTCCTCCCCAGGCCCCTCGAGGCACGCCCGTCACGGCGCTCCTCACGCATGTCGCCCGAAAGCGCCCGCAGAACCTCCCGCATGGACAACGCCGTAGCGACCGTCCCCCACCAAGCCGCCGCACTGACGCCCGGTGCTGCGCCCGAACAGCCCGGCCTCGTCGACCGCTGGCGCACGCTTCCGGCGCGCACGCAGATGATGGCCCTGGCCGGTGTCGCCGCGCTGGTGGCCGTGCTCGTGCTGCTCGTCGGCAGCGCGCGCGACGCCGACTGGCGCGTGCTGTTTCCCCACCTGTCCGAGAAGGACGGCGGTCAGGTCATCGAGCGCCTGACGCAGATGAACGTGCCCTACCGCTTCAGCGAAGGCGGCGGCATGCTGATGGTGCCCGCCTCGCGCGTGCACGAGCTGCGCATGAAGCTCTCCGCGGCCGGCCTGCCCACCGGCGGCGTCGGCTCGGGCCAGGGCGGCCCCGGCTACGAGCTGCTCGACAAGTCGCCCTTCGGCCAGACCCAGGGCCAGGAGCGCATGAGCGTGCAGCGCGCCATCGAAGGCGAGCTCACGCGCACGATCCAGAGCCTGGCCTCGGTGCAGACAGCGCGCGTGCATCTGGCCATCCCGCACCAGAACGGCTTCTTCCGCGAGCAGCAAAAGCCCAGCGCCAGCGTCGTGCTGACCCTGCACCCAGGCCGGGCCCTCGAGCGCAGCCAGATCGCCGGCATCGTGCACCTGGTGAGCTCGAGCGTGCCCGAGTTGAGCCCGAAGGCGGTGAGCGTCATCGACGGCAGCGGCGCCCTGCTGTCGGGCACCGCCGGCGAGGGCGGCGACGCCGAGGGCCTGGACGGCTCGCAGCTGCAGTACCGCCGCGAGATCGAGGCCGGGCACCTGCGCCGCATCATGGCGCTGCTCGAGCCCGTGGTCGGGCGCGACAACGTGCGCGCCAGCGTCACCGCCGACATCGACTTCTCGCAGGTCATGCAGACGGCCGAAGCCTACCGCCCCAACCAGGGCGCCGACGCGCGCATCGCCATCCGCGAGCAGCGCTCGCAGGAGAGCACGTCGCCGGGCAGCGCCACCCCAGCCGGAGTACCCGGCGCGCAAACCAACCAGCCGCCGGTCAACGCGACCGCGCCGATCAACGGGGCCTCGGCGCCCTTGCAGGCCGCCGGCGGCGCAAATGGGAGTGCAGGCGGCAGCACCAGCCGCGAGGGCGCCACCCGCTACGAGCTCGACAAGACCGTCACCGTCACGCGCGCCGGCGTCGGCCAGGTGAAGCGGCTGTCGGCGGCGGTGGTCATCAACCACCGCACGAGCACCGACCCCAAGGGCAAGGCTGTGTCGGTGCCCCTCACCGACAAGGAAATCGAGCAGCTCACCGCCCTCGTGCAGCAGGGCATCGGCTTCAACAGCGAGCGCGGCGACCAGGTCAAGGTCATCAACGCACCGTTCCGCGTCGACGCCGCGCCCGCGTCCGACAAGACGCCGCTGTGGCAGCAGCCCTGGCTCGTGGACCTGCTCAAGAGCACCGCCGCGCCGTTCGCGCTGGCCCTGGTCGGCCTGGCCGTCGTCTTCGCGCTGATCAGGCCGGCGATGAAGTCGATGTTCGCGCCGCCGCCGCCAACACCACCGACGCCGGGCGGGCAGATCAACGAAGTGGTCGGTGGCGACGCACCGCCGCTGGAGCCGGGGGCGCCGCCGGCGCTGGAGTCACCCGGCGCCAACCAGCGGCTCGAGGCCGCGCGCCGGCTCGCCAAAGAGAACCCGGCGGCGGTGGCCAACATCGTGCGCGGCTGGGTCAACGGCGAAGCGGCATGACCACCCGCCTCGACTCCCGCAAGACCCGCGCCGATCTGCCCCACCGCCAACACTGAGCCATGGCTGCCGCTCTCGACGACGAAGGCCTGGAGGATGCTGCCATCCTGCTCATGAGCCTGGGCGAGGAGGAGGCGGCCGAGATCTTCAAGCACCTCGCGCCCAAGGAGGTGCAGCGCCTGGGTGAGACGATCGCCAAGATGAAGGCGGTGACGCGCGAGCGCGTCGACGACGTGTTCGTGAAGTTCGAAGCCCTGGCCGCGAGCGAGCACATGCTCGTCGCCGACAACAACGAGTACGTCAAGAGCGTGCTGCGCAAGGCGCTCGGCGAGGACAAGGCCGCCCTGCTCATCGACCGCATCCTGCAGGGCAGCGACGTCACCGGCATCGAGAGCCTGAAGTGGATGGACCCGACCTCGGTGGCCGAACTGCTGCGCAACGAGCACCCGCAGATCGTCGCCGCCATCCTCGTGCACCTGGAGTTCGAGCAGGCCGCCGACATCCTCAAGATCTTCGGTGAGCGCCAGCGCAACGAGGTGCTCATCCGCATCGCCACGCTCGACGGCATCCAGCCCTCGGCGCTGAGGGACCTCAACGAGGTGATGAGCAAGGTGCTCGCCGGCGGCGACCGCGCCAAGAAGGGCAACCTCGGCGGCGTGAAGGCAACGGCCGAGATCCTGAACATGCTGGGCAGCGCGGTGGAGACCAGCGTGCTCGACTTCGTGCGCGAGGCCGACAACGACCTGGCGCAGAAGATCATGGACAACATGTTCACCTTCGACGACGTCGAGAAGGTCGACGACAAGGGCATCCAGGCGCTGCTCAAGGAAGTGCAGAGCGAGTCGCTCGTCATCGCGCTCAAGGGCGCCACGCCGGCGCTGCGCGACAAGGTGTTCCGCAACATGTCCAGCCGTGCCGCCGAAACGCTCAAGGAAGACCTCGAGTCGCGCGGCCCGGTCCGCCTCTCCGAGGTCGAGGCCGAGCAGAAGGAAATGCTCAAGGTCGTCCGCCGCCTCGTCGACGAAGGCACGATCGTGCTCGCCGGCGGCGGCGACGAGCAGTTCGTATGAGCGGCGCGAGGAACCCTTTCCGCAACGTGCCGCCACCCATCGGCACGAAGGCCCCCAACGCCTACACGCGCTTCATCCCGCGCGAGGAACTCGGTGAGGTGGCCAGCTGGCGGCCCGGCAGCTTCGGCGGCGCCGCCGGCGCCGAGGCCCCCGAGGGCCGCGCCGCCGCCGCGCCGCCGCCCGAGCCCACGGCCACCGACTGGCAGGCCCGCGTGTCCGCCGCACGCCAGGCCGGCTACCAGGACGGCTACCGCGACGGCCTCGCCGCGCTGGAAAACTTCAAGCAGCAGTTCGCCGCCCAGGCCACTGCCCAGGTGGGCGCCCTGCTCGACGCCTTCGATGGCCAGTTCGCGGCCATGGACGCGCGGCTCGCCGAGACGCTCTCCCGCACTGCCATGCTGATCGCGCGCGAGGTCGTGCGCGGCGAGCTCGTCACCGCGCCCGCCCTTGTGGCGCGTGTCGCCAGCGAGGCGCTGGGCGCCGTCATGCTCTCGGCCCGGCACATCACGGTGCTCGCGCATCCGCTGGACCTGCCCCTCATCGCCGAGGGCGCGGAGGAAACGCTTGCCGCGCGGGGCGCACGCCTCGTCGCCGATATCGGCGTCGAGCGCGGCGGTGTGCGCATCGAGTCCGATGTCGGCCGCGTCGATGCCGGCATCGCGCGGCGCTGGCAGCAGGCCGCCGAAGTGCTGGCCGCAGGCGTGCCCTGGGTGTTGCCCGATGCCCCGGGCGCATCTGCGGGGCCTGCGTCCGCGCCCGCGCCTGCGCCTGCACCAACGTCATCGCCTGCCGCACCGGCGGCCGGAGCCGCGCGATGAAGTCCCTGGCCGAGCGCCTCGAGCAGCGCGAACAGCGCTGGTCGCGCTGGGCGGTGGGCCTCGCCGAGCGCGCCGCCAGCCCGCAGCCGCTGGCCAGCGAGGGCCTGCTGCTGCGCGTCACCGGCCTCGTGCTCGAGGCCGTGGGCGTGCGCGCGCCGATGGGCGCCGTGTGCGAAGTGCACGAGGTGCAGCGGGCCGGCAACGCGGGCAGCGGCCACGCCGCGCCACCTCCGGTGCTGGCCGAGGTGGTGGGCTTCAACGGCGACCGCGCCTTCCTCATGCCCACCGGCGAGGTGCATGGCCTGGCCAGCGGCGCGCGCGTCGTGCCGCGCGCGGCACCGCAGGTGCCGCTGCGCTTCGGCGCCCGGCCCTCGGCCCATCCCTGGCGCCGCAGCGAGGACCGAGGCCTGCACCTGCCGATGGGCGAAGGCCTGCTCGGGCGCGTGGTCGACTCGCACGGCCGACCGCTCGACCGCCTCGGCGAGCTCGTGCGCACCGTGCCCGAGCCCATGGTGCGCCGCCCCATCAACGCCATGGACCGCGACCCCGTGCGCACGCCGCTGGACACCGGCGTGCGCGCCATCAACGCACTGCTCACCGTGGGCCGCGGCCAGCGCCTGGGCCTCTTCGCCGGCACCGGCGTGGGCAAGTCGGTGCTGCTGGGCATGATGGCGCGCTACACCGCCGCCGACGTCATCGTCGTCGGCCTCATCGGCGAGCGCGGCCGCGAGGTCAAGGAGTTCATCGAGGACATCCTCGAGGCCGAGGGCCTGGCGCGCAGCGTCGTCGTGGCCGCACCGGCCGACGCGCCACCACTCGTGCGCCTGCAGGGTGCGCACTACGCCACCGCCATCGCCGAGCACTTCCGCGACCGCGGCAGGCACGTGCTGCTGCTGATGGACAGCCTGACCCGCTACGCCATGGCGCAGCGAGAGATCGCCCTGGCCATCGGCGAGCCGCCGGCCACGCGCGGCTACCCGCCGAGCTGCTTCGCCAAGCTGCCGCAGCTGGTGGAGCGCAGCGGCAACGGCCTGGCCGGCCAGGGCTCGATCACCGCCTTCTACACCGTGCTCACCGAGGGCGACGACCCGCAGGACCCGATCGCCGACGCGGCGCGCGGCATCCTCGACGGCCACATCGTGCTCTCGCGCGAGCTGGCCGAGAGCGGCCACTTCCCGGCCATCGACGTCGAGCGCTCGATCTCGCGCGTCATGACGGCGGTGGCGCCGCGCCCGCAGCAGCTGGCCGCGCGGCGCCTGCGCCAGCTGATGGCGCGCCTGGCCAAGGCGCGCGACCTGCTGGCGCTGGGCGCCTACCAGCCCGGCCACGATGCCGAGCTGGACCTCGCGGTGCGCCTGGCGCCGCAGATCACGCAGTTCCTGCAGCAGGACATGCACGAGCGCGCCCCGATCCCCGAGTGCCGCGCACACCTGCAGGCCCTGGTGCCGGCCACGCCTTGAGCACCCGGCACGCCCACCGACGCACCGACGCCACCCGCGCACCCGCACGAAGCCGACCCCGAGAACCCGCCCGATGCCGAACACCGCTTTGCGCACCCTGCTCGAACAGGCCGAGACCGAACGCGACGCAGCCCTGGCGCGTTTGCTGAGCGCCGACGATGCGGCGCGCCAGGCACGCGCACAGGCCGAGCAGCTGCATGCCTACCGCGAGGACTACCGACGCCGCGCCCCGGCCCAACACGGACGCAGCGCGAGCATCGAGCTCGTGCGCTGCCACCAGGGTTTCATGCAGCGGCTGGACCAGGCCATCGAGCAGCAGCGCGGGCAGCTGCAGCGCCTGGAACAACAGGCCGGCGAACAGCGCGAGGTGCTGCTGCAACGCGAGGTGCGCGTGGCCTCGGTAAAGAAGCTGCTGGAGCGGCGGGCGCAGGAGGGGCAGCGCGATGCCGCGCGCGCGGAACAGCGTCAGAGCGACGAGTCGGCGGTACGCGGTTCCTTCATGCGCCCCAGCGAGATGGGCGGCCTGACGCGCCAGCATTGATCCACGCTCGCATTGAACGGCGACACAACGGCTACACGCAAGGAGCGATCCACCATGAATGCCAACCTGCTGACCGCCAGCCTGCTCAACCCGACGCTGGCCACCGGCGCGCCATGGGGCCCCCTTGGGGCCGGCAACGAGCCCACTTCGGGCCCGGCGTTCTCGCGCGTGCTCGACGGCGCGCGGCACTCCTCGGCCCTGCCGGCCGAGCCGGCGCGGCCGGCCTCCGCGCCGAAGCGCGAGCCGGAAGGGCCACGCAGCAACGAAACGACGCCGGCACCGTCACGCGAAGGCGCCCCGGCAGCCGGCGAACAAGCCGAGCGC
>JALHOU010000231.1 GCA_022842825.1 Rubrivivax sp. | reverse complement strand
TCGCCGGGCGACGGCAAGATCGCCGGGTTCGGCAAGATCGAGTCGCGCGAGGCCGCGGTCGTCGCCAACGACTTCACCGTCATGGGCGCCTCCAGCGCCACCACCAACGCGCGCAAGATGGGCCACATCAAGCGCGTGGCCACGCAGCGCGGCATGCCGCTCGTCTTCCTGGGCGAGTCGTCGGGCGCGCGCATGCCCGACCACATGGGCGCGCGCGGCATGGGGCTGCAACTGGGCAACGACGGCGCGCAGTACCAGCGCCTGCGCGAGATCCCGTGGGCCTCGGCGACGCTGGGCATGTCCTACGGCTCGTCGTCTTGGTACGCGGTGATGTCCGACTTCAGCGTCATGCGCAAGGGCGCCGTGCTCGCCGTGTCGAGCGCGCTGCTCGCGTCGCTGGCGGTGAAGGAGGAGGTCGACCCGCAGGAGCTCGGCGGCTGGAAGCTGCACGCCGAGGTCACCGGCTTCGCCGACCTCGTCGTCGACACCGACGAGGAGGCCATCGATGCCGTGCGGCGCTTCCTCGGCTACCTGCCGAGCCACCACAACGAGGCGCCGCCGGTGGCGGCGGTGCCCAGCGGCTCGGGCGAGGGCCTGCGCGACATCCTCGACCTGCTGCCGTCCTCGCGCACGCAGGTGTACGACGTGCGCAAGGTCATCCGCACCGTCGTCGACCGCGACAGCTTCTTCGAGCTGAAGGCGCGCTTCGGCAAGGTGGCCGTCACCGGGCTGGCGCGGCTGGGCGGGCGCACCGTGGGCGTCGTCGCCAACAACCCGCTGTTCAAGGGCGGGGCGCTCGACACCGACGCCTGCGAGAAGATCGCGAGCTTCCTCGTGCTGTGCGACTCGTTCAACATCCCGCTCGTGATGCTCGTGGACACGCCGGGCTTCGTGATCGGCACCGAGCCCGAGCGCAAGCGCGCGCCGGGCAAGATCATGAACTTCATGAACGCGCTGTCGCTGGTGACGGTGCCCAAGCTCTCGGTGGTGCTGCGCAAGAGCTACGGGCAGGCCTACCTGAACATGGGCGGCGGCCGCAACTCCGACGAGATGGCGGCCTGGCCGACGGCCGAGATCAGCTTCATGGACCCGCAGTTCGCGGTGAAGATCGTGCACGGCCTGAACCCCGAGGACCCGGGCTTCGACGAGGCGCGCGCCGGCATGGACCGCGCCAGCGAGGTGTGGGACATCGCCTCGGTGTACGCCGCGCAATCGGTCGTGCTGCCCGAGCACACGCGCGACTACCTGATCCGCATGCTCGACGTGCACCAGCTGCGCCTGACCCGCGGCGTCGGGCAGCACCTGATGCGCGCGTGGCCGACGAGCTTCTGACACCCCATCCGACCCAACCCGACCCGACGCAACGAGAGGCGAACCAGACGATGTCGACGCAAGCGCTGAATTCCGAGGTGACCGGCTCGGTGTGGCAGATCACGGCACAGCCCGGGCAGCGCCTCGCCCCCGGCGACACCGTGATGGTGCTGGAGTCGATGAAGATGGAGATCCCGGTGCTGTGCGAGGACGGCGGCACGTTGGTGGAGCTGCTGGTGGCCGAGGGCGAGTCGGTCGCCGAGGGCCAGGCCGTGGCGATGGTGCGGCCGTGAGTTCACCGGCCGCCGCGCCCGCCCTGCCGGCCCAGGCTGCCGATGCGGCGCCGGCCGCGGCCGAGCCCTGGGCCGGCGCGCTCGACGAGCTGGCCCGGCGCCGCGCCTTCGCGCAGGGCCTGGGCGGCGCGGAGGCGGTGGCCAAGCACCACGGCCAGGGCCGGCTCACCATCCGCGAGCGCATCGGCGGCCTCGTCGATGCCGGCTCCTTCAGCGAGGTGGGCACGCTCACCGGCCAGGGCCGCTACGAAGACCAGCGGCTCGTCGGCCTGACGCCGGCGCCCTACGTGATGGGTCTGGCGCACATCGACGGCCGCCCGGTGGCCGTCGGCGGCGAGGACTTCACCGTGCGCGGCGGCACCAGCTGGAGCGGCGACCGCAAGAAAGGCGGGCAGGGCGGCTTCGTCGAGGACCTGGCGCACCAGTACCGCATCCCGCTCGTCAACCTCATCGACGGCGCCGGCGGCAGCGTCACCTCGATCACTCGGCGTGGCCACTCGGTCTTTCCGGGCGTGCACGGCTTCGAGCGCAGCGTGCAGCTGCTGGGCGAGGTGCCGGTGGTGTGCGCCGTGATGGGCACCGCTGCGGGCGGGCCGGCCGGCCGCGCCATCCTGTCGCACTGGTCGGTGATGGTCAACGACACGAGCCATGTCTTCGCCGCCGGGCCGCCGGTGGTCGAGCGCTCGCTCGGCCAGAAGGTCACCAAGGAGGAACTCGGCGGGCCGGCGATGGCCGTGAAGACGGCCGGCACCATCGACAACGTGGCGCCGAGCGAGCGGGCCTGCTTCGAGATGATCCGCCGCTACCTCTCGTACATGCCGCGCAACGTGTGGGAGCTGCCGCCGATGGGCGAGCGCACCGACCCGGCCGACCGCGTTGCCGACGAGTTGCGCGGCATCGTCCCCGAGAACCGCCGCCGCCCCTACGACATGCGGCGCGTCATCTCGCTCATCGCCGACCTCGGCTCGGTGTTCGAGATCCAGCCCACCTACGGCAAGGCGCTCATCACCAGCCTGGCGCGCCTGCATGGCCACGTGGTGGGCGTGATCGCCAACAACCCGATGGTCAACGGCGGCGCCATGGACGTGAAGGCGGCGCGCAAGCAGACGCACTTCATCGACCTGTGCGACTGCTTCCACATTCCCATCGTCTTCCTCGTCGACGTGCCGGGCTTTTTGGTGGGCAAGGAGGCCGAGGCGGCGGCCACGCTGCGCGAGGGCATGCGCAGCGTCTATGTCGGCCTGCAGGCCACCGTGCCGATCTTCACCGTCGTCATCCGCAAGTGCTACGGCATGGCCGGCATGGGCACCACCGACAAGAACGGCCTCGACTTCAAGGTCGCCTGGCCTTCGGCCGAGTGGGGCTCGCTGCCGATCGAGGGGGGCGTGGCCGCCGCCTTCCGCCGCGAGATCGAGGCCGCGCCGGACCCCAAGGCGCGCGAGGCCGAGATCGAGGCCGTGCTGCGTGCCTCGGCCTCGCCGTTCCGCACGGCCGAGGCCTTCGGCGTCGAGGAGATCATCGACCCGCGCGAGACGCGCGCCGTGCTGTGCCGCTTCATCGAGGTGGCACGCGGGCGCTCGATGACCACGCTGGGGCCCAAGCCCCGGTTCGGCGTGCGGCCATGAGTTCGGTTTCAACATCCCCCGCAACCCCGCCGGCCGTCCCGAAGCGGCCGGCCGCGGATCTTTCACCACAAGGAGACAAGCCATGAAAAACCTGGGCTGGAAGGGCCTGTGCGCGATCGCCGCGCTGGCGTTCGCGGGCGCCCCGGCGCGCGCCGAGGTCGGCGAGCTGAAGCTGATGTCGCAGTACGGCATCGGCTACATGCAGCTGACCGTGATGAAGGCCGAGAAGCTGGTCGAGAAGCACCTGGCGCGCAATGGCCTGCCCAACACCAAGGTGAGCTGGGCGACGCTGGGCGCCGGCGCGGCGGCCAACGACGCGCTGCTGTCGGGCGGCCTGCACTTCGCCGCCGGCGGCACCGGCCCCGCGCTCATCCTCTGGGACCGCACGCGCGGCAACGTCGACGTGCGCGGCGTCGCGGCGCTGTCGTCGATGCCCAACCTCCTCGTCACGCGCAACCCGGCCATCAAGAGCATCAAGGACTTCACCGACAAGGACCGCATCGCCATGGCCGGCGCCGGCTCGTCGGTTCAGACCACCTACCTGCAGATGGCGGTGGCCAAGGAGTTCGGCATCGACAACTTCAAGAAGCTGAACCCGCTGATGGTCAACCTGGCCCACCCCGAGGGCCTGCGGGCCATGCTCTCGGGCAGCGCCGAGATCCAGTCGCAGTTCACCTCGCCGCCGTTCCAGAACCGGGCCCTGGAGGCCGGCGCGCGCGTGGTGCTGAACTCCTACGACATCATGGGCGGGCCCAACACCTTCCTGATGGTGTGGTCCACCGCCAAGTTCCGCACCGAGAACCCGCTCAGCTACAAGTCGATGGTCGACGCGCTGCGCGAGGCCACCGAGCTGATCAACGCCAACAAACGCAAGGCGGCCGAGCAGTACGTGGCCGAGGGTGGCGGCAAGGAGAGCGTGGACAGCATCCTGGTCATCATGAACGACCCGCAGGTGCGCTACACGCTGGCGCCCGAGCGCCTGCTGCCCTATGCGCAGTTCATGCACCAGGTGGGCACGCTGAAGACGAAGCCGGCCTCGTGGAAGGACATGTTCTTCCCCGAGGTGCACGAACTGGCGGGCAGCTGAGCGACCCGGGCCTTTGCCCCTTTTGCCCCTTTCCTGCCGTGCACGCCGCGCCGATCTCCGACACCGCGATGAGCCCCGGCGCGACGATGGCGCCGCTGCTGCAGGCAGCCGGGGTGACGCTGCAGTACAAGACGCGCGAGCACCTCGTCACCGCCACCTACCGGGTCAGCTTCGACGTCTACCCGGGCGACCGCTTCGTGCTGCTCGGGCCCTCGGGCTGCGGCAAGTCCACGCTGCTCAAGGCCGCCGGGGGCTACCTCGCTCCGGTGGAGGGCGAGATGCGCCTGAAGGGCCAGCGCATCACGCGCCCGGGCCCCGATCGCATGATGGTGTTCCAGGAGTTCGACCAGCTGCTGCCCTGGAAGACGGTGCTGCAGAACGTCGTCTTCGCGCTCGAGGCCTCGGGGCGGCTCTCGGGCGCCGCCGCACGCGAGCGCGCCATGCACTACATCGACAAGGTGCACCTGGGCCCATTCGCCGACCGCCATCCGCACACCTTGTCGGGCGGCATGAAGCAGCGCGTGGCCATCGCGCGCGGCATGGCCATGGAGCCCGACGTGCTGCTGATGGACGAGCCCTTCGCGGCGCTCGACGCGCTCACGCGCCGCCAGATGCAGGACGAGCTGCTGCAGCTGTGGGAGGACACGCACTTCACCGTGCTCTTCGTCACCCACTCCATCCCCGAGGCGGTGCGCATCGGCAACCGCATCCTGCTCCTCTCGCCACACCCGGGCCAGGTGAAGGCCGAGCTCGAGAGCGACGGCAGCGACGCGGTGGATGCGGCGAGCGGACAGCGGCTCTCGGACCGCATCCACGGCATGCTGTTCAGCGAGGCCGCCGGGCCGCCGGCCGTTGGGGAGGCCGCGCATGCCTGAACGCCCGACGCCGCCGCGACGCCCGGAGTTCGTGCGCGAACAGGTGTCCGAGCGCGACTTCGGTGTCGTGCTGCGGCCGCTTGCGGGCTGGGAACGCCTGTTCGGCCACGGCCTCGTGCGCAAGCTGCTGCTGCTGGCGCTGCTGGCCGGCGTCTGGCAGGCTTATGCGGCGTGGCTCGGCAACCCACTCGTGCTGCCCACGTTCACCGAGACGCTGAAGTCCTTCTTCCAGCGCATGGCCAACGGCGAGCTGCTCGGCAAGGCCGCCGTGTCGATTTCCGTGCTGCTCAAGGGCTATGCCATCGGGCTGGCGGGTGCCCTGCTGCTCAGCATCCTGGCCACCACGACGCGGCTCGGGCAGGACCTGCTCGAGACACTGACGGCGATGCTCAACCCGCTGCCGGCGATCGCGCTGCTGCCGCTGGCACTGATGTGGCTCGGCCTGGGCGAGCCGAGCATCGTCTTCGTGCTCGTGCACTCGGTGATGTGGCCGGTGGCGCTGAACACGCACAGCGGCTTCCAGGCGGTGTCGAACACGCTGCGCATGGTGGGGCGCAACTACGGCCTCGCGGGGCCGCGCTACGTGCTGCAGATCCTGGTGCCGGCGGCCTTCCCGAGCATCCTGTCCGGCCTGAAGGTGGGCTGGGCCTTCGCCTGGCGCACGCTGATCGCCGCCGAGCTCGTCTTCGGCACCACCTCGAAGTCGGGCGGCCTCGGCTGGTTCATCTACGAGAACAAGAACGTGCTGGACATCCCGGCCGTGTTCGCAGGCCTCTTCACCGTCATCCTCATCGGTCTCGTCGTCGAGGGCCTGGTCTTCCGCAGCCTCGAGAAGGCGACCGTGCAGAAGTGGGGCATGCAGAGCTGAACCCGGTGCGGCCGGGCCACTGGCGGGGCCTTGCGGCCACGGCCTCGGCGGCGGTGCTGGTGGGCGTGTGGGTGGCCGAGCTCGGGCATCTGCTCACGCGCTCGCCGGTGCTGGCCGTGGTTTCGGCGGCCGGGCTGGTGGTCTTTCTCGCGCTGGCGTTGCTGCGCGCCAGTGCGCACATCCGCCTGCTGTTCATGGCGGTGTGCGGCGTCGCCGGCGGCCTGGCCTTGTGGCAGGGGCATGCCCAGGCGCTGCGCCAGGGCCTGCAGCAGGTGCAGATCTTCGGCGCCTTCCTGCCCTCGGTGCTGCTGTTGCGTGCCACCGTGCAGGCCAGCCCGCGCAGCCGGCGCCTGCAGCAAGGCATGCGGGCGCTGACGCCGGCGCAGGCGCTGCACTGGACGCTGGTGGGCTCCGCGGGCCTGGGCTCGGTGCTCAACGTGGGTGCGATGGCGGTGCTGGCGCCGGTGGTGGCGCGTGGTGCCGACGAGGCCACGCGCGCCGAGCTTGCCGGCTGCGCGGCCAAGGGCGTGGGTGCGGCCGTCATGTGGTCGCCGTTCTTCGTCGCCCTGGCCTTCACGAGCCAGCTGGTGCCGCAGGTGGCGCTGTGGCAGGGCATGGTGGTCGGCGCCGGCCTGGCCTTGTTGTCGCTGGCGCTGGCGCAGATGCTGTTCATGCCGGGGCTGACGGCGCGCGAGGCCGCGCGCAGCGTGCGCGCCCTCGCGCCGCTGGCCGGGCCCATGGCGGTGGTGCTGGGCGGCGTGCTCCTGCTGGTGGCCTTCGGATTCACGGGCCTGCAGGCGGTGGCCTTGAGCTTGCCGCTCGTGTGCGGTGCCTACCTGCTGCTCACCGGCGCCGGCGCGGCCCCGGCTGCGGCGCGCACGACGTTCGGGCATTTCAAGCGCCTGGCCGACGAGCTGCTGATCATCGCCGGTGCATTGATGATGGGGGTTGCCGTCGCCGCCGTGCCCCAGGTGCGGCAGTGGGCGCAGGAACTGCTGCCGACCCTGGTGTCGGGGGCGCCGTTGCTGGTGCTGCTGGTGGCGGTGCTCGTGGCGCTGGGCCAGGCCGGCCTGCACCCGATGATCGGTGTGAGCCTGGCGGTGCCGATCGTGGCCGCGGGGCCGTTCGGCATCGCGCCGGTGGTCATCGTGATGGCGGGTGTCTTCGCCTGGGGGCTGTCCGCATCGGTGGCCATCTGGACGCTGCCCGTGGCGGTGGCCGCCACGACCTTCGAGGTCCAGGCGGCACGGCTGCTCACGCGCCGCAGCATCGTCTTCGGGCTGCTGCTGTGGGCCGCCGGCTGCGGCTACCTCGTGCTGATCAACGCCTGGCTGATGCGCTGAGGCGGGCGCCCACGAGCCCGGTGCGGGCCGGGTTCAACCGGGCTCGGGCCGAGCTCAGGCCGCCCCTGCCGCGCCGGCGCCCTCGGCCAACCAGCGCCGCAGCTGCGCATAGACCTCCGGCCGGCCGAGCAGGTCGAGGTGGTTCATGCCGCGGCCGACCCATTGGCGGTCTTCCGGGAAGGCGAGGCAGCGCGCCGCGACGCGGTGGCGGCCGAGCGCGCTGTCCAGCGGCACGAGGCCGTCGCCGAGCAGGCGGCCCTTCAGGTCGGGGCCTGCAGGGGCGCGCACGGCGGTTGCGTCGGCGGCCTGAGCCCCCGGCGCACTCGG
>JALHOU010000230.1 GCA_022842825.1 Rubrivivax sp. | reverse complement strand
GCCCTCGCCGCACGCCATCGACATCCCGCGCTGGTTCACCGAGAGCTTCCTCGACTTCAAGGACGAGGTGGCCGAGGCGGCACGAAGCGGCAAGCGCGTCATGGTCTACTTCGGCCAGGATGGGTGCCCCTACTGCAAGGCGCTGATGGTGGCCAACTTCGGCACCAGCCCCGCGGCGCAGAAGATCACCGCCAAGACGCGCCAGCACTTCGTGGCCATCGCGCTGAACCTGTGGGGCGACCGCGAGGTGCAATGGCTGGACGGCACGCGCGGCACCGAGAAGGAGATCGCGCGGCGCCTGGCGGTGCAGTTCACGCCGACGCTGTTCTTCCTCGACACCGACGGGCGCATCGTGCTGCGCCTGAACGGCTACCAGCCGCCGGAGCGCTTTGCCGCCATCATCGACTGGGTGGCCGAGCGGCACGACCGCAACGAGTCGCTGGCCGACTACCTGGCGCGCGGGGACAGCGCGGCGCCGGCCACGCCGGCACCGCGCGGCGCCTACCTGATGCGCGAGCCGGCCGCGCTGGCCCGGCGCCCGGGCGGCAAGCCGCTGGCGGTGATGTTCGAATCCGAGCGCTGCGCGCCCTGCGCCGAGATGCACCGCGAGGCGATGCCGCGCGCGACGCTCAAGCCGCTGCTGGCCCGCTTCGACATCGCGCGGCTGGTGCCCGGCAAGCCGGCGCGCCTGACGACACCCGCGGGCACACTGCTGGACGCCAAGGCCTTCGCGCGGGACCTGCAGATCACGCTGCACCCGACGGTGGTCTTCTTCGACGATCGCGGGCGCGAGGTCTTCCGCTTCGACGGCTACATGCGGCCGTTCCACGTCGAAAGCGCCTTCGACTACGTGGCCAGCGGCGCCTATCGGCGCGAGCCGCAGTTCCAGCGCTTCGTGCAGGAGCGCGCCGAGGCCCTGCGGGCGGCGGGCAAGCCGGTGGACCTGTGGTAGCGGGCCATGACGACCCGCGCAGCGCCGGCCCCGGCTGGTCCGTTAGCCCTCGGTCAGCCCGCCGTGGTGGCGGCCGCACGGGCCTCCGGCGCGCCTTGCCACAGCATCTCGTAGCCCAGCTCGTGCGTGGCGTTGCACATCTCGGCCAGCGCAGCGAACTTGGCCTTGAACACCGCGTCGGCGTGCGAGCGCTCGTGCTGCTCGAACGAGCGCCAGTAGGTGGCGATGACGAGGTCGTGGTCGGGCGCCGCGCCGGCCGCGGCGGGGGCGCCGATCGAGCCCTCGGCCGAGGCGAAGCCGGCGAAGCGGAAGACCTGGCCGGCGATGAAGCCGCCGCGCTCGTGGCCGTAGGTCTCCTTGACCACGTTGCACATCTCGGCCAGGGCCAGCTCGACGTCGTCGACGGTGACGCCGGGCTTGAGCTTCACGGTGTTGAACAGCAGCTTGACGCCGAAGGGGACGGTGAGGGGACCGAACATGCAAGGCTCCTTGGAGAGATCGCGGGGCGTTCAAAGCGGCCCGGTGGCACTGGCGGACTGCGAACGATCCTATCGGCCTGGCAATTCCCGCGTCGCGGCGAGGCCACGCCCGATGAGGCCAGACAAGGTCACGCGAAGCCACCCGAGGCGGCGCCCCGTCCTCCGCCAGGCCGCGAACGCTGCGGGGGTGCCCGGCGCCGGCGGCGCATGCTCAGCGCAGCGAGGACTTCGCGGCACTGCCGCGCGAGCGCACGACCGGGTACTTCACGGCGTTGGTCGCCAGCTTGCTGCGCACCGCTTCGTCGAGGTCCACCCCGAGCACGGCGGCCAGCCGCACGAGGTAGATCAGCACGTCGGCCAGCTCGTCGCGCACCGGGCGCGCCGTGGCGGGGTCACGCCCCACCTCGTGCGAAGCCTCTTCGGTGAGCCACTGGAACAGCTCCACCAGCTCGCCCACCTCGCCGCAAAGCGCCATCGCCAGGTTCTTGGGCGAGTGAAAGCGCTCCCAGTCGCGTTCGCGCGCGAAGCCGGCAATGGCCTGCTGCAGCGGGGCGACGTCCAGAACCCGGGGCGGCCGTTCCGCGGACGAGTCTGCTTCGTGTGGTCGGTTCATGCCCGGATCGTAGCGGCGCCTGCCGGGTGCCCGGCTCTCGCAAGCCTCCGGCATAGCCCAGTCGGGTAGGCCGAGGCACCCCCTCCCGGGCATAGACTCGCTCGGCCCTGCGTCTCGTCTCAAGCCGAAAGCCCACAGCCCCCATGGCGCAAGCTCCCTTGCACGACCCCCTGGCCGATCCGCATGCGGGCGCCGCGCAGGAGACGCGCAACACCACCTGCTACATGTGCGCCTGCCGCTGCGGCATCCGCGTGCATCTGCGTGACGGCAAGGTCCGCTACATCGACGGCAACCCCGAGCACCCGCTGAACCAGGGCGTCATCTGCGCCAAGGGCAGCTCGGGCATCATGAAGCAGTACTCGCCGGCCAGGCTGACCCGGCCGCTCAAGCGCCGCGAGGGCGCGGCGCGCGGCGACGGCGACTTCGTCGAGATCGAGTGGGAAGAAGCCTTCGCCACCCTCACCGAGCGGCTGGCGAAGATCCGCGCCACCGACCCGAAGAAGTTCGCCCTCTTCACCGGGCGCGACCAGATGCAGGCGCTCACGGGCCTGTTCGCGCGCCAGTTCGGCACGCCCAACTACGCCGCGCACGGCGGCTTCTGCTCGGTGAACATGGCCGCCGGGCTCATCTACACCATCGGGGGCAGCTTCTGGGAGTTCGGCGGCCCGGATCTGGACCGCGCGCGGCTGTTCGTGATGATCGGCACCGCCGAAGACCACCACAGCAACCCGCTGAAGATCGCCATCAGCAAGTTCAAGCGGGACGGCGGGCGCTTCATCTCGATCAACCCGGTGCGCACGGGCTACTCGGCCATCGCCGACGAGTGGGTGCCGATCCGCCCGGGCACCGACGGCGCCTTCCTGCTCGCGGTGATCCACGAGCTCATCGCCAAGGGCTTGTACGACCGCGAGTTCGTCGTGCAGTACAGCAATGGCGGCGAGCTCGTGAACCTGGACGCCGCGCACGACGAGTACGGCATGTTCGTGCGCACCGAGGTGCCACAGGAGGAGGCCTGCTACGACCCGCAGAACAAGCTGTGGTGGGACCGGCACACGAACCGTGCCGTGCTCAGCCACGCGCCAGGGGCGGACCCCTTCCTGCTCGGCGAGTTCAAGCTGGACGACGGCACGCCGGTGAAACCGGCCTTCCAGTTGCTGCAGGAGCGCGTCAAGGACTACACGCCGGAGTGGGCCGCGCAGATCACCGGCATCCCGGCCGAGACCATCCGGCGCCTGGCCTACGAGATGGGGGTGACCGCGCGCGACCAGCGCATCGAGCTGCCGATCGCCTGGACCGACGCCTGGGGCAAGGAGCACGACACCGTCACCGGCAACCCGGTGGCCTTCCACGCCATGCGCGGGCTGGCCGCGCACAGCAACGGCTTCCAGACCATCCGCGCCCTGGGCATCCTGATGTCGCTGCTGGGCACCATCGACCGCCCCGGGGGCTTTCGCCACAAGGCGCCGTTCCCGCGGCCGATTCCGCCCTGCGCGCGAACGCCCAACGACGCGCGCGCCGTCAAGCCCAATCACCCGCTGGACGGCATGCCGCTCGGCTGGCCGGCCGACCCCGACGACCTCTTCGTCAACGACGACGGCTCGCCGGTGCGCATCGACAAGGCGTTCTCGTGGGAGTACCCGCTCTCGGTGCACGGGCTGATGCACAACGTCATCACCAACGCCTGGCGCGGCGACCCGTACCGCATCGACACGCTGCTCATCTTCATGGCCAACATGTCGTGGAACTCCACGATGAACACGGCCGAAGTGCGCAAGATGCTGAACGACCGCGACGAAGCCAGCGGCGAATACAAGATCCCCTTCCTCGTCGTCGCCGATGCCTTCCACTCGGAGATGACGGCGTACGCCGACCTGATCCTGCCCGACACCACCTATCTCGAGCGGCACGACGTGATGTCGATGCTCGACCGCCCGATCAGCGAATTCACGGGGCCGGTCGATGCGGTGCGCATCCCGGTGCTGCCGCCCACCGGCGAGTGCAAGCCGTTCCAGGAGGTGCTGATCGAGCTGGGCTCGCGCCTGAAGCTGCCCACCTTCGTCACCAAGGACGGGCAGCGCAAGTACCGCAACTACCCCGACTTCATCGTCAACTGGGAGACCGAGCCGGGCAGCGGCATCGGCTTCCTCGCCGGCTGGCGCGGCAAGGGCGGCGAGAAGTTCCTCATCGGCGAGCCCAACCCGCGCCAGTGGGAGATGTACGAGCAGCACAACTGCGTCTATCACCACGAGCTGCCGCGCAGCTACCAGTACATGCGCAACTGGAACCAGGGCTATCTCGAGTGGAGCCGCGCCCACCGCATCACGCGCTACGCCGAGCCGATCCTCATCCACCTGTACTCCGAGGTGCTGCAGCACTTCCGCGCCGCCGCGCAGGGCCGCGGCCTCACGCGCAAGCCGCCCGAGCACCTGAAGAAGCGCATCGAGACCTACTTCGACCCGCTGCCCTTCTACTACGAGCCGCTGGAGTCGCACGTCACCGACAAGCACAAGTACCCGCTCGCGGCGGTGACGCAGCGGCCGATGGCGATGTACCACTCGTGGGATTCGCAGAACGCCTGGCTGCGCCAGATCCACACCTACAACACGCTGCACATCAACACGCAGACCGCGCGCGCCGCCGGCATCGACGACGGCGACTGGGTCTGGGTGGAGTCGCAATGGGGCCGCGTGCGCTGCAAGGCGGCGCACTCGCAGGCGGTGGAGCCGGGCACGGTGTGGACCTGGAATGCCATCGGCAAGGCGTCCGGCGCCTGGAACCTGGCGCCCGATGCCAACGAGTCGCGCGAGGGCTTCCTGCTCAACCATCTCATCAGCGAGGAGCTGCCGGTGCGCGCCAGCGATGCGCGCATCTCGAACTCCGACCCCATCACCGGCCAGGCCGCCTGGTACGACGTGCGCGTGCGGGTGGTCAAGGCCGACCCGAGCGAGCCGGCGCGCAGCGAGCCGCAGTTCCAGCCGCTGCGCCGCTATCCGGGCATGGTGCAGCGGCCGGCCGAGCTGGTTTCGTTCGAGGCCGCCACCGCCGCCGCGCCCGCGGCGAGCCAGGCGGGCAAAGCGAAAGGGCGCTCGTGAGCCGCAAGCAACTGGCGCTGGTCATCGACCTCAACGTCTGCGTGGGCTGCCACGCCTGCGTGACGAGCTGCAAGGAATGGAACGGTGCCGGCGCCGCCGGCCCGATGAGCGACCAGAACCCCTACGGCGCGGACCCCAGCGGCACCTTCTTCAACCGCGTGCAGACCTTCGAGGTGGGCGAGTTCCCGAACACGGAGACCGTGCACTTCCCCAAGAGCTGCCTGCACTGCGAGGAGCCGCCCTGCGTGCCGGTGTGCCCCACCGGGGCCTCGTACAAGCGGGCCGAGGACGGCATCGTGCTGGTGGACTACGACAAGTGCATCGGCTGCAAGTACTGCGCCTGGGCCTGCCCCTATGGCGCGCGCGAGATCGACGAGAACCAGAAGGTGATGAAGAAGTGCACCTTGTGCGTCGACCGCATCTACGACACGAAACTGCCCGAGATCGACCGCCAGCCCGCCTGCGTGAAGGCCTGCCCGACCTCGGCACGCATCTTCGGCGACATCCACGACCCCAGCTCGCTGGCCGCGCGCGCCATCCGCGAGAACGGCGGCTACGCGCTGATGCCCGAGTGGGGCACGCAGCCGGCCAACCACTACCTGCCGCGGCGCACCACGCGCATCCGCATCCATGCCGACGAGCTCGTTCGCTCCGACAACCCCCTGGCCGTCGAGGGCCACCTGCCCAAGCCCGCCGACGATGCGGCCACGCTCGACGACGCCAGCTGGTAGGCCCGGCAGCCCCACGTTCCGATTGCCATGCATCCCGCGTTCTCCGTCATCTTCCTCACCACGCTCATCGGTGCCGGCCAGGGGCTGTTCCTGGCGCTGTTCACGGTGCAGAGCTACGCCCTCGTCGGCCTCGTGCCGCCGGCGCAGGCGCCGTTCTACGCCTGGGGCGGCATGCTCGCGCTGGCGCTGCTGGTGGCGGGCCTCGGGGCCTCGTTCTTCCATCTCGGCCGGCCCGAGCGGGCCTGGCGCTCGGCGACGCAGTGGCGCACGTCGTGGCTCTCGCGCGAGGTCATCGTGCTGCCGGCCTTCATGGGCGCGGTGGCGCTGTACGCGGCGCTGCACGCCACCGGCTGGGCCCCGGTGCTGCTGGCGCTGCCTTCGGGCAAGGCCATCGACCCGAGCATCGTCGTCGGCATCGCGGCCACCGTGCTGGCCTTCGCCCTCTTCGTGTGCACCGGCATGATCTACGCCTGCCTGCGCTTCCTCGCCGAGTGGCACACGCCGCTGACACCGCTGAACTTCACGCTGCTGGGCGGCGCGTCCGGCTTCTCGCTGGCCGCAGCATGGGCGGCCTTCATGGCGCCGGAGCACGTGGGTACGCTGGCGGGCTGGGCGATCGTGCTGACGCTGGCCGGCGCGGCCGGCCGCGTGGCCTCGCTGTGGCGCAACGCGCGGCTGAAACCCAGGTCCACCGTGCAGACGGCCATCGGCGTCAAGCACCCGCGCGTGGTGCAGCGCTCGCAGGGGTTCATGGGTGACTCGTTCAACACGCGCGAGTTCTTCCATCGCGCCAGCCCGGTGCTGCTGCGCGCTGTCAAGCCCGGCTTCCTGCTGCTCGCCTTCGTCGTGCCGGTCGTGTTGCTGGCGCTCGGGCGCGGCATGGCGTCGGCGGGCGTGCTGGCGCTGGCCTTCGCGGTGCAGTATGTCGGCCTGCTGGCCGAGCGCTGGTTCTTCTTCGCCGAAGCGCGGCACCCGCAGAACCTGTACTACCAGGCGGTGTCATGAGCGAGACGAGCGCCGCCGGGCCGGCTGAGCGTGCGCCGCAGTGGCAACGCTTCTTTCCGTTCCTCGCCTGGTTCCCGGTCAGCTCGCTGGTGCTGCGCGGCGACGTCATCGCGGGCATCACCGGCGCGCTCGTGCTCGTGCCCAAGGCGATGGCCTATGCGCAGTTGTCGGGGCTGCCGGTGCACTTCGGGCTCTATGTCGCGCTGGTGCCGGCGGTGGTCGGGGCGCTGTGGGGTTCGTCGCGCCAGCTCGCCACCGGGCCGGTGGCCATCATCTCGCTGATGACGGCGGCGGCGCTGACGCCGCTGGCGGTGCCGTTTTCCGACGCCTACATCGAGCTCGCGCTGCTGCTCACGCTCATGGTGGGCGTCGTGCAGTTCGCGCTCGGCGCGTTCAAGCTGGGCACCATCGTCAACTTCGTGTCGCACCCGGTGATCCTGGGCTTCATGAACGCGGCGGCGATCATCATCGCGCTGTCGCAGCTGGACATGCTGCTGGGCATCCCCAAGGGCCGCAGCGGCTCGTTCCTCGGCGACATCTGGGAGATGCTCGGCTACCTGCCGCAGACGCACCTGCCCACACTCGCGATGTCGGCCTTCGCGCTCGCGCTGATGCTGGTCTTGAAGCGTTTCGGTCCGATCGCCAAGCTCAGCGTGCTGATCGCCGTGGCCGTGACCATCGTCGTGAGCGCCGCGCTGGGCTACGAGCGCAGCGCGCGGGCCTCGATCGAGCAGATCGCCGACACCGAGGTGCGCGAGCGCGCCCAGCGCTACGCCGAGACGGCCGCGCGCATCCGGCAGGCCGAGGCCCGCGCGACCGAGCAGGCGGCCCAGCTGCGCGGCATGGAGGGCGGCGACCGGCGCGCCTTGGCGGCGTTGCGGCATCAGCTGCAC
>JALHOU010000229.1 GCA_022842825.1 Rubrivivax sp. | reverse complement strand
CGAACGCGGCACTCGACCGCGCCGCGGCGCGCGTGCTCGCCGCCATCGACGGCGGCGTGCCCGAGGCGCAGTCGCGCATCCTGGCGCGCGACACCGCGCTCGTCCTGCAGGCGGCGCTGCTGCACCGCATCTCGCCGGCGGCCGTGTTCGAGGCTTTCTGCGCCTCGCGACTGGCGGCTTCGTCCGACGTCTTCGGCGCGCTCGACGAGTGTGCCGACCTCGACCCCCTCATCGAACGGGCGATGCCCGTGGAGCACGCATGAACGCCAGCACGCCGATCCTGCACCAGTTCGCGATCTCGCCGTTTTCCGAGAAGCTGCGGCTCGTCTTCGGCTTCAAGCGGCTGCGCTGGGCGGCGGTGGAGGTGCCCATCGTGATGCCCAAGCCCGACGTGGTGGCGCTCACGGGCGGCTATCGCAAGACGCCGATCCTGCAGCTGGGGGCCGACGTCTATTGCGACACGGCGCTGGCCGCCAGGGTCCTCGAGCGGCTCCAGCCGACGCCGACGCTGTACCCGGCGAGCGCGCCCCTGGCCGAGCAGCTGGCGCAATGGGCGGACAGCACCTTCTTCTGGTCGGTGACGCCCTGGGCCGCGCAGCCGGCCGCGGCCGCGTTCACGCTGGGCACGGCCGAGCCCTCGGAGTTGAAGGCTTTCGCGGTGGACCGTGCCGCGCTCACGGCCGGCATGAAGCACCTGAACGTGGCCGAGTCGCGCATCCAGATCCAGCGCCATTGCGCGGCCTTCGAGCGCCAGCTCGCCGATGGCCGCGACTACCTCTTCGGCGCCGAGGCCTCGATCGCCGACTTCTCGGTGATGCACGGGCTGTGGTTCATCCGCCGCGCCAAGCCGGTGGCCGGCATCCTCGAGCCCTATGCCGCGCTCGGGCGCTGGCTCGATCGCATGGCGCGCTTCGGCCACGGCGAGCGTGTCGACATCACGAGCGCCGAGGCCGTCGCCACCGCCGCGTCGGCCACCACGCACGCGGCCGCCTCGGTGCTGCCCGGGCAGAAGCTCGAGGCCGGCCTGCGCGTGACGGTGGCTGCCACCGACTACGGCACCGACCCGGTGACCGGCGCGCTGGTGGGCCTGGACGACGAGGAGATCGTCGTGCGCCGCACCGACGAGCGTGCGGGCACGGTGCACGTGCACTTCCCGCGCGCCGGCTTCCAGGTGCGCCAGGTCAAGGAGTGAGCCGCCAGACCGGCGGCCATCAGCGAGGATCGACCATGACGAAACAGCAAGCAGGCGGCGTCGCCGTCATCACGGGGGCCGCCTCCGGCTTCGGCCTGCAGGCGTGCCGCATCGCGGCGCAACGCGGCATGAAGGTCGTCATGGCCGACGTGCAGGGCGATGCGCTGGCGATCTCGCAGCACGAGATCGAGGGCCTGGGCGCGCAGGTGCTGCCGTTCCAGTGCGATGTCTCCAAGGCCATCGAGGTCGAAGCCTTGGCCGAGGCGACGCTGAGGCGGTTCGGCACGCCCACGTTCGTCTTCAACAACGCCGGTGTCGGCGCCGGCGGGCTCATCTGGGAAACCAGCGTGCGGGACTGGGAGTGGGTGATCGGCGTCAACCTGATGGGCGTGGCGCACGGCGTGCGCGTCTTCACGCCGCTCATGCTGGCGCAGGCCAAGCGCGACCCGGCGTGGCACGGCCACATCGTCAACACCGCCAGCATGGCGGGCCTGCTGAACCCGCCCAACATGGGCGTCTACAACGTCAGCAAGCATGCGGTGGTGTCGCTCTCGGAGACCCTCTACCAGGACCTGGCGCTCGTCACCGACAACGTGCACGCGCACGTGCTGTGCCCGTTCTTCGTGCCCACCGGCATCCACCAGAGCCACCGCAACCGCCCGGCCGAGCTGGCCGCGGGCCGGCCGACGAAGAGCCAGCTCATCGGTCAGGCCATGAGCGAGAAGGCGGTGACGAGCGGCAAGGTCACGGCCGCCGACGTGGCGGCCAAGGTCTTCGAGGCGATGGACGACAACCGCTTCTACATCTACAGCCACCCGAAGGCGCTGGCGACGGTGCAGCTTCGGCTGGAGGACATCATGGCGCCGCGCAACCCGAGCGACCCGTTCCGCGACCGGCCCGAGGTGGGGGTGCAACTGAGGAAGCAGTTGCGTGAGGACTGAGGTCGGCGCGGTGCCCGCCGAGGCACGCGGGCGCGCCATCGCGTTGCGCGCGTTGTTGCACCACCACGCGCACCGCTACTACGTGCTTGATGCGCCGGAGATCCCCGACGCCGAGTACGACCGCCTGTTCCAGGAGCTGCAGGCGCTGGAGGCGGCGCACCCGGAGTTGCGCACCGCCGACTCGCCGACGCAGCGCGTGCTGGGCCGCGTGCTCGACGGCCTCGCGCCGGTGCGGCACGCGGTGCCGATGCTCTCCATCCAGACCGAGACCGACACCAGCGCGGCCGGGGCCGAGGCCTTCGACGCGCGCGTGCGGCGCGAGCTGGAGCTTGCCGACGATGCACCGCCGGTCGAATACGCCGCCGAGCTGAAGTACGACGGGCTGGCCATCAACCTGCGCTACGAGGCCGGCGTGTTGGTGCTCGCCGCCACGCGCGGCGACGGCGAGACGGGTGAGGACGTGACGCAGAACATCCGGACCATCGGCCAGATCCCGCTGCGCCTGCAGGGCGGGCCGGTGCCGCCGGTGCTGGAGATTCGCGGCGAGGTCTACATGCGGCGCGACGATTTCGAGCGCCTGAACGAACTGCAGCGCGAGAAGGGCGAGAAGACTTACATCAACCCGCGCAACACCGCCGCCGGCGCCGTGCGTCAGCTCGACCCGGCGATGACGGCTTCACGGCCGCTGTCGTTCTTTGCCTATGGGCTCGGCGCGGTGCAGGACTGGGGCTTCCTCGTCGAGGCCGGGGCGACGCACGGCGCGCTGCTCGACGCGCTGGCGGCCTTCGGGCTGCCGGTCTCGCCCGACCGTCGCGTGGTGCGCGGCGCCGAGGGTCTCGTGGCCTTCCACCGCTACGTGGAAGCCCGGCGCGACGCGCTGCCGTTCGACATCGACGGCGTTGTCTACAAGGTCAACTCGCTCGAGCTGCAGCGGCGCATGGGCTTCAAGACGCGCGAGCCGCGCTGGGCGGTGGCGCACAAGTACCCGGCGCAGGAGCAGGTGACGCGGCTCAACGGCATCGAGGTGCAGGTGGGTCGCACCGGCAAGCTCACGCCGGTGGCCAAGCTCGAGCCGGTGTTCGTGGGCGGCACCACGGTGAGCAATGCGACGCTGCACAACATCTTCGAGCTGCGGCGCAAGGGTGTGCGCATCGGCGACCAGGTCATCGTGCGGCGCGCCGGTGATGTGATTCCGGAGGTGGTGGGTCGGTACGTCGAAGCGCCCGGACCGCGGCCGGCCTACGTGCCCAACTTCCACATGCCACGCCAGTGCCCGGTGTGCGGCAGCCAGGTGCAGCGCGAAAAGGGCGGCATCGACCACCGCTGCACCGGCGGCCTCTTCTGCGCTGCGCAGCGCAAGCAGGCGCTGCTGCACTTCGCCGGCCGGCGCGCCATGGACATCGAGGGGCTGGGCGACAAGCTCGTCGACCAGCTCGTCGACGGCGGGTTCATCCGCACGCTGCCCGAGCTGTACAAGCTCGGCGTGGCCAAGCTGGCGGGCCTGGAGCGCATGGCCGACAAGAGCGCGGCCAACCTCGTGGCGGCGCTGGAGAAGAGCAAGACGACGACGCTGGCGCGTTTTCTCTACGCGCTGGGCATCCGCCAGGTCGGCGAGGCCACGGCCAAGGACCTGGCGCGGCACTTCGGCAGCATCGACCGCGTCATGGACGCGAGCGTCGAGCAGCTGCTCGAGGTCAACGACGTGGGCCCGGTGGTGGCCACGAGCATCCACACCTTCTTTGCGCAGCCGCACAACCGCGAGGTCGTGGAGCAGCTTCGCGCCGCCGGACTCAACTGGGCGGAACACGAGGGCGCCGCAGCCGCCGCAGCGGCGGCACCGCTGCCGCTGGCCGGCAAGACGCTGGTGCTCACGGGCACGCTGCCCGAGCTCTCGCGCGACGAGGCCAAGGCGCTCATCGAGGCGGCCGGCGGCAAGGTCGCTGGCTCGGTGTCGAAGAAGACGCACTTCGTGGTGGCCGGCGAGGAAGCCGGCAGCAAGCTCGACAAGGCGCGCGAGCTCGGCGTGCCCGTGCTCGACGAAGAAGGCTTGCGCCGGCTGCTGGCGGGTGCCGGGTGACAATCCGCCGGGGAGCGGCGGCCAGGGGCCGGGCCGCCGAAGCCGGGAGGACGAAGATGGCCGTGCGCGAGATCCTGAAGATGGGCGACCCGCGCTTGCTGCGCGTGGCGCAACCGGTGCGCGAGTTCGGCACGCCCGAACTGCAGGCCCTGGTGGCCGACATGTTCGACACCATGGCCGCCGCCAACGGCGCGGGCCTGGCAGCGCCGCAGATCGGCGTCGACCTGCAAGTCGTGATCTTCGGTTTCGAGCGCAACGCGCGCTACCCCGAGGCGCCGCCGGTGCCGCCGACGGTGCTCGTCAATCCGCTCGTCACGCCGCTGGCCAACGAGATGGTCGAGGGCTGGGAGGGCTGCCTCTCGGTGCCGGGGCTGCGCGGCGTGGTGCCGCGCCATGCGCGCATCCGCTATCGCGGCTGGGATCAGAAGGGCGCGCTGATCGAGCGCGAGGTCGATGGCTTCCACGCCCGCGTCGTGCAGCACGAGTGCGACCACCTGATCGGGCGGCTCTACCCCACGCGCATGACCGACCTGACGAAGCTCGGATTCACCGAAGTGCTGTTCCCCGACGTGCGTGACGCGCCGGACGAGTGACGCTGGCCCCGCCGCTCAGCGCAGCGGCGGCGCCTTCATCTGCTGTTCCAACTCGCCGATGAGCCGGCGTGCCTCGTCGCCTTCGGGGATGGCGCGGCCGCTGTCGCGCCACTCCACCGCGCTCTTGAAGCCGTGCACCTGCGCCTGACGCCGGAACCACAGGCCTTCCGGGTTGTGGCGCGTGACACCGTCGAAGAGCGTGGCGAACATCTGCGTCTGTTCCAGGCCCATCGTCAGCATCGCCTGGTTGACGACCATCTTGTGCATCGCCAGATGCGCGCGCGGCACGCCGGCGATGCGGCGTGCGAGGGCGAGCGTGGTTGCCTCGAGCTGCGCGGCTGGCACGGCCTGCGTGGCCAAGCCCCATTCGGCGGCGGTGCGGCCGTCGACCATATCACCGGTGAACATGAGCTGCTTGGCGCGCATGGGCCCGAGGCGGTAGGTCCACATCGCTGTTGTCGGGCAGCCCCACACGCGCACCGGCGGGTAGCCGATCTTCGCGTCGTCGGCCATCACCAGCAGGTCGCAACACATGGCGATGTCGCTGCCGCCGGCCAGCGCCACGCCGTGTACCATGGCGATCGTCGGCTTGCGGCAGCGCCACAGCGACATGAAGTCCTCGGTGTAGCGCTTCATCTCGGCGTAGTCCTCGGTCGGCTCCCAGGGCTGTCTCTCCTGTTGGCAGGGGTGCTCGGTGCGGCCGGAGCCGAAGTCCTGCAGGTCGTAGCCGGCGCAGAAGGCGCGGCCGGCACCTGCGAGCACGATGACATGCACCTCGTCGTCGGCCTCGGCCAGCGCCACGGCGCGGCGAATCTCTTCGGGCACGCGCTGGTTGATGGCGTTCAGCCGTTCGGGGCGGCTGAGCGTGAGGCGGGCGATGCGTGGCTCGCCGGGCTGCCTGCCGAGGGTGAGGGTGGTCAGTTCGCGCTCAGACGGGCTCATGGCGTGGTCTCCTGCAGGTTGCTGGCCGCCCAAGGATGGCCAAGCCGTTTCGATGGCGCCCGCGTGGAAACACTGCTTTACACGGGCTCCCCCCGATTGGCGGGCCGATTCGGTCATCGTCGGGTCCCGAGCAGCCGTTGCACCCAACATGATGGAAATGCGCCTCTCGTCCGCCGTGGATGCTGCTGCCACCGCCGGGCCTTGGTCTCGTGCCAGCGGGTCCGCTCAGGGTCTGGGTCGGCCGTCCGGCGCGCGGTGGAGCGCCTGGATGTCCGGGTTGGCGGCCACCGCGCTGGGATTCCTGCTGCTGGCCCTGGGCCAAGGCGCGCGTGCCACGGAGCGCGACGCCGATGTCGACCCGCCTGGGCGCGTGGGCCGCATCGTCGAATTGCAGGGCAACGTCTCGCGCTACGACCACGACGACGACCGCTGGAGCGACGCCGAGCGCAACCGCCCGCTCACCACCGGCGACCGCCTCTCAACCGCCGGCGGAGCGAGCGTCGAATTGCGCGTCGGATCGACCGTGCTGCGCCTGGGCGGCGGCACCGAGATCGAATTCGTGCGCCTGGACGATGACCGCCTTGTCGTCGAGTTGCACGGCGGCCTGTTGGCGCTGCGCGTGCGCACGGGCGAGATGGCCGCCGAGACCGAGGTCGTCACGCGCGAGGCGCGCCTGCGGCCGCTGCGCGCCGGCCACTACCGCATAGACCGCCAGAACGACACCACTTTCGCCGGCGCCTGGCGCGGCGACCTGCGCGTCGAAGGCGCGCGCCGGCTCACGGCCATCACCGGCCAGCGGCTGGAACTGACGCGCGACGATCGCAGCAACGAACTGCGGCATGTCTGGCGCGGCCTGCCGGACGACGCATTCGCCGCCTACGCACTCGGCGAGGACCGGCGCGACGAGCGCGTGGCGCGTTCCGAACACGTGTCGCCGGAGATGACCGGCGCCGAGGACCTGGACCGCTGGGGCGCGTGGGACCGTCACCCCGAATACGGCAGTATCTGGTATCCGCACGAGGTGCGCAGCGACTGGGCGCCCTATCGTTACGGCCGCTGGGTCTGGGTGCGTCCGTGGGGCTGGACCTGGGTGGACGAGGCGCGCTGGGGCTTCGCGCCGTTCCACTACGGCCGCTGGGTCTACTGGCGCAACCGTTGGTGCTGGGCGCCGGGCGGCTACGTGCACAGGCCCGTGTATGCCCCGGCGCTGGTGGCCTGGGTGGGCGGGCCGAATTTCGGCGTCTCGGTGAACATCGGCGGGCCGGCCATCGGCTGGGTGCCGCTGGCGCCGCGCGAACGCTACGTGCCGTACTACCGCGCCACGCCGGTCTACGTCGACCGCGTGAATACTCACCCTCGCTTCGGGCATCCCGGGCAGCCGGGCTACCCGGCCACGGTGCCCACCGGCCCGGTGGCCTACACCAACCAGGGCGTGCCGGGCGCGGTGACGGTGGTGCCACGCGACGTGCTCTCGCGCCGCGAGCCGGTGGCGCGTGCCGTGATCAACGTGCCCGAGGTGCAGCGTGCGCCGGTGACCACGGCGCCGCCCGCTCCGGTGGTGATGGCGCCGCCGGGAAGGGCGCCCGTCTCGCGCGACCCTGGCGGCGACGACGGCCGCCCGGGTCATGGCGCACCGGGCGCGCGCCCGGTATCGCCAGCGCCGCAGACCGAGATGCCGCGGCCCGACGCCCGTGCGCCGGTGGCAGTGCCCCCGGTGGTGACCGCACCGCGGCGGGAAGACGAAGCGCGGCGAGATCGACGCGATGGGAGAGACGGCCAGGACGGGCGGGACATCCGTGACAGCCGCGAGACGCGCGCGCCTCGCGACGCTCGCCGCGGTGACGACGCGCGACCGGTACCGCGCGTGTCGCCTGCTCCGACATTGCAGCCGGCTCCGTCGGTGCAACCGGCACCGCGGATGCAACCCCTGCCGCCTGTGCAGGCGGTGCAGCCGGTGCAACCGGTGCAGCGTGCGCCGGCGCCGCCCGCGGCGAGCGTGCTGCCGCCGGTACCGCCCGTGCAGCGGGTGCCTCAGGCGCCGCCGCAAGCCCAGCGCAGCGAC
>JALHOU010000228.1:4580-7874 GCA_022842825.1 Rubrivivax sp. | reverse complement strand
CCCGGGCCGATGACCGGGCCAGGCACCAACACCTACCTCGTCGGCCTTGGCGACGCGTGGACCTGCATCGACCCCGGGCCGGCGCTGCCCGAGCATGTGCGCGCGCTCGTCGACACGGTGAAGGCGCAAGGCCCGTCAGCGCGCATCGAGCGCATCCTTGTCACGCACACGCACCGCGACCACTCGCCGGGCGCGGCGCCGCTGGCGCTCGCCACGGGCGCGCCGGTGCTTGGCCGCCTGGCGGCACACCCGGAGTGGCAGGACGACACCTTCGCGCCGATGCGCGAGCCGCAGCACGGCGAGCGGCTGCCTCTGGCCGCGGGCGTCACGCTGCGCGTCATCCACACGCCGGGCCATGCGTCCAACCACCTGTGCTACCTGTTCGAGGAAGAGAAGACGCTCTTCACCGGCGACCACGTGATGCAGGGCAGCACGGTGGTCATCAACCCGCCGGACGGCGACATGGCCGCCTACCTGCGCGCGCTGGAGTCGCTGCTCGCCGAGGACCTCGAGTGGCTGGCGCCGGGCCACGGTTTCCTCGTCGCCGAGCCACACGAGGTGCTGCGCGCGCTCATCGCGCACCGCCTGCGCCGTGAGGCGAAGGTGGTCGCGGCGCTGCAGCACCAGGCGGCGGCGGCAACGGCGAAGGCGCTCGTGCCCGCCGTCTACGACGACGTGCCGTCGGCGCTGCACGGCATGGCCGAGCGCTCCCTGCTGGCGCACCTGCTGAAGCTGGAAGGCGACGGGCGCGCGGCGCGCCGCGAGATGCTGTGGCGCTGGGTGGGGTGACGGGGACGGCGGTTGCGCGCTGCGCGCTGAGTTTGCGAGTCGGATCGTTTCAGCGCTCCTGGCTCGTGTGGGCGTGTCCGCACTCGTCGAGCCGTGACGGGATCGGGCCGACGGGGTGCCCTGCCCCGCGAATGTCCTCTTCGGGCGGCCCAGCTTCGCTGGTCCCCCCGATGCCTCCTTGATTTCGCTGCGCATGGCACCCCATCGGCCCGATCCGGCGCCGCTGGTGGAAGTCCACCCGGCGGTGCACCACCGTTGGTTCACGCCAAGGACGTCGGGTGGTCGGCGCAGCGAAATCAAGGGGGCATCGAGGGGACCTGCGAGCTCGCGAAGCAGGGCCGCTCGAAGAGGACATTCGCGTAGCCGATCACGCGGCGGCCTTGGCGCGCGCAGGCCCTGGACGGGCCTTGGTCCGCACGGCACGCCCCGGCAGCGAGCGCAGCCCCGCGTTCACAGGCTCTCAGCCCATCGGAATCTCGGCCTCGACCAGCTGCGCCAGCAGCGTCAGCGACTCCTGCCAGCCCAGGCAGCACTGCTCCACCGGAATGACTTCCGGGATGCCGTCCTGCACCACGTGCAGTTCGGTGCCGCAGCTCACCGCCGTGAGCGTGACGGTGGTGGTCATCTCGCCGGGAAGGCTCGGGTCGTCGAAGGCGGCGTTGTAGCGAAGGCGCTGGCCCGGTTGCGTCTCGAGGTAGCGGCCGCCGAACGAGTGCCTGTGGCCCGAGCCGAGATGGATGAACGACATGCGCCAGCGCCCGCCGACGCGCGGGTCCATCTCGTGCACCTCGCCGACGAAGCCATGCGGCGGCAGCCACTTGGTCATCGCCGCGGCGGTGGTAAAGGCGCGGTAGACGCGCTCGGGCGGGCAGCGCAGAACGCGGTGCAGGGTGACGGTGCCGTCGGGCATGGCGCGACTCCTCTGCCTGCGCCGGTCAGCGCGGCTCGTGGCCCGCCTGCCAGCGCCCGTCCACCAGCACCTCGTGCGGGCGGAACTGCGCCTTGTAGGCCATCTTGGGGCTTTGCGCGATCCAGTAGCCGAGATAGACGTGCGGCAGCTTCAGGAGCCGGGTCTGCTCGATCTGCCACAGCACGCTGTAGGTGCCGTAGCTGGACTGCGCGTCGGGTTCGTAGAAGGTGTAGACGGCGCTGATGCCGTCCTCGAGCACGTCGAGGATGGACACCATCTTCAGCGCGCCCGGGATGCCGGCGGCGTTGGGCGGCTCGCGGAACTCCACCAGGCGCGAGTTGACGCGGCTTTGCAGCAGGAACTGCGTGTACTGGTCGACGCTGTCGTGGTCCATGCCGCCGCCGCTGTGACGGCCCGACTGGTAACGCAGGTAGAGCTGGTAGTGTTCGGGCACGAAGCACAGGCGCAGCACGCGCGCGCGCAGCGTCTTGTGGCGGACCCAGGCACGGCGCTGGCTGCGCGTGGCCTCGAAGCCGCTCACCGGCACGCGCAGCGGCACGCAGGCGCGGCAGCCCTCGCAGTAGGGCCGGTAGGTGAACATGCCGCTGCGCCGGAAGCCGTTGGCGACGAGGCCCGAGTAGGCCTGGGCATGGATGAGGTGGCTGGGCGTGGCCACCTGCGAGCGCGCCAGGCGGTCCGGCAGGTAGCTGCACGGGTAAGGCGCGGTGGCGTAGAACTGCAGCGAAGCGAGGGGCAGTTCCTTGGGGTGAGTCACGCTCGAAGGTCCAGGGTCTCGAAGCCACGATGCCGGCGCGCCGCTGTCCGTCCGCCCATCCAGCCCCTCTCGGGCCCGTGGCGAGCCGGCCTCAAGCCGGTATCAGGCAGTGCCAGTGCGCTTCATCATAGGTCCAATCGGCGATGCCCGGCTCCCCCAAGGTGCGCACCAGATGGGCCTCGAACGCGGCGCGCGGCATCTCCCGCGCTCCGAGGCTTGCCAGGTGGCCGGTGTTCTGCTGGCAGTCGATGAGCGGCACGCCGCGCGCCCGGCAGGCCGCCACCAGCGCCGCCAGCGCGATCTTGGAGGCGTCGCTGCGGTGCGAGAACATCGACTCGCCGAAGACCATGCGGCCGATCGAGACGAAGTAGAGCCCGCCGGCGAGCTCGCCGTCGATCCAGGTCTCGGCACTGTGCACGCGGCCGCGCGCGTGCCACTCGTTGTAGGCCTCGACGACGGCAGGCACGATCCAGGTGCCGTCCTGCCCTTCGCGTGGCGTCATGGCGCAGCACTCGATGACGCGCCGGAAGTCGCTGTCGAAGCGGATCTCATGGCCGGGGCTGCGCTGGAAGCGGCGGATCGTCTTCTTCAACGAGTGCGAAACCCGGAACGCCTCGACCGGCAGCACCATGCGCGGATCGGGGCTCCACCACAGCACCGGTTGCCCGGGCGAGTACCAGGGAAAGATGCCCTTGCGGTAGGCCTCCTCCAGCCGCGCCACCGTCAGGCGGCCGCCCGCGGCCACCAGGCCCGGCGCCTCGGAGTCGGCCGCAAACGCCTGCGAGGGAGCGGGCAGCGGGGTTCGTTCGTCGAGCCAGAT
>JALHOU010000228.1:0-4480 GCA_022842825.1 Rubrivivax sp. | reverse complement strand
CCGTGGCCGCCCTCCAGGTTCTCCCAGTACAGCGGCCGGTGCCCGAGCGCGGCCAGGCGGGCCGCGAACTTGCGTGCATGCCCCGGGTGCACGCGGTCGTCGCGCGTGGAGGTGTCGATCAGGAGCGGGGGCAGCCGCTTCGCGCCCGCGCCCTTGGCCGGCGGCACGTTGTGATACGGGCTGTAGGCGCGGATGAAGGCCCACTCGGCCGCGTCGTCGGGGTTGCCGAACTCGGCCATCCACGACGCGCCAGCGAGCAAGCGGTGATAGCGCCGCATGTCGAGCAAGGGCACCTGGCACACCACGGCACCGAAGAGCTCGGGCCGTTGCAGCACCACCGCGCCGACGAGCAGGCCGCCGTTGCTGCCACCCTGGATGCCCAGCCGCGCCGGCCGGGTGATGCGCCGGGCCACGAGGTCCTCGGCCACGGCGATGAAGTCGTCGTAGCTCTTCTGGCGGTTCGACTTCAACGCCGCCTGGTGCCAGGCGGGGCCGAACTCGCCGCCACCGCGGATGTTGGCGAGCACGTAGACGCCGCCGCGCGTCGTCCAGGCGCGGCCGAGCGTGCCGCTGTAGCTCGGCTGCATCGAGACCTCGAAGCCGCCGTAGCCGTAGAGCAGCGTCGGGTTGTCGCCATCGGCGTCCTTGCCGGCGGTGGCGCCGCGCGGCCAGACGACAAAGTAGGGCACGCGCGTGCCGTCGCGCGAGGTGGCAAAGTGCTGCTCGGCACGCATGCCCTCGGCGTCGTAGAAGCGCGGGCGCGCCTTCAGCCGCTCGCGCTCGTCGCTGCCCGTGCGGCCGAGCTGCAGCGAATCGGGTTCGAGGAAGTCGGCGGCGTTGAGCAGGTAGTGCTCTTCGAGCGGGTCGCCCTGCGCGCCGGCGCCGCCCTGTTCCAGCAGCGGGTCGTGCAAGGCACCCACCGAGAGCGTGCCCGGGTAGGGCGCCTTCACTTCGCGCATGACCCACGCGCCGCGGCTCACCTTGCCGCCTCGGGCCGGTGCGCCGCCCTCGCGCCAGCGCCACTCCTCGAGCTTGCTGGCCACGTTGTCCATGACGTTGATGATGACGGTGCGGCGTGTCGTCGTCCAGCCGGCGAGGGAGCGCGTCGCCGTCGGTGCAAACAGCGCCGCGAGGGTCCGCTCGCCGGCGAGGTGGGCCTCGGCGTCGGCCACGAGCAGCGAGCCGGCACGGTGCGTCTGGCCGGCCACCGCCCAGTCGCTGCGCAGTTCGATCAGCACGCGTTCGCGCCAGAAGGTGAGCGTCGCATCGTCGGGCTTGTCGAGCGGCCGCAGCTTCGCGGGGCTGGATGCCGGCGCGGCGGCGCCGGCGGGCAGGTCCAGCAGCCAGGTCCTGGAGCGATAGAAGTCGATCTGGCGGCCGAAGGTCGTGCGCTCGAAGCCGGGCGTCGCGTCCACCGACACCCAGGCCGAGATGTCAGTCTTCTCGGCCTCGAAGACGGTGACGGCTTCGGCGAGCGGCTGGCCCCGCCGCCAGCGCTTGACGAAACGTGGGTAGCCCGAGTCGGTGAGCGAGCCCGGGCCGAAGTCGGTGCCGACATAGAGGGTGTCGGCATCGATCCAGTCGACGCGGCTCTTGGCCTCGGGCAGATGGAAGCCGCCGCCGCTGGCGCCTGCCGCGGTCGGCTCGATGAAGCGCTTGTCCACGAGATCGAACTCGCGCACGACGGTCGCGTCGGCGCCGCCGATCGACAGGCTCAGCAGGCAGCGCCGGTACTCGGGCCCGAAGGGCGTCGCGCCGGCCCAGACCCAGCTCTTGCCTTCGCGGCGGCCCAGCGCATCGACGTCGAGCACGGTTTCCCAGGCGGGCTCGGCGCGCCGGTATTCCTCGAGGCTGGTGCGTCGCCACAGCCCGCGCGGGTTGGCCGCGTCGCGCCAGAGGTTGTAGAGCCAGGGGCCGAGGCGCGAGACGTACGGAATCTGCCCGCGCGAATCGAGCACCTCGCGCAGGCGCGTGCGCAGGGTGTCGAAGCCGGGGTCGGCGCGCAGCCGCGCTTCGCTCTCGGCGTTGCGCTCGCGCACCCAGGCCAGGGCGCGCTCGCCCTGCACCTCCTCCAGCCAGAGAAACGGGTCCTCGTCGTCGGAGGCGGTGGCGCGGGCGGGTGGCAGCGGAGGCGTCATGGTCTGGGCCGTGGGCCGGCCGTGCGGCCCGGCCAAGGTGAGGATGAAGAGCAGCAGCCGGCGCCGCAACACCTGCGGCGCAGGCGGCCCGGCGGACCCGCGCGGCGCGTTGTGCCCGGAGGGATCGGCGGTCAGGGCTTCTCGGCCAGCGCCTTCAGTTGCGCCAGGCCCTCGTCGAAGTCCTTGCCCACCATGCGGTCGGCGAACAGCGTCATCCAGCGGAAGAGCGGGTTGCGGCCCATGTTGCCGTTCATGGTCCAGGCGACGCCTGTGCCGCCTTCGCTGGCCGTGAAGCGAAGTTCGCCCTTGGACGTGGTGCCGAAGTCGGGGAAGTAGAGGTCAAAGGCCACACGCTGCGCCGGCTCGGCGGCCGTGAAGGTCATCTTGCCGTCGCCCTGGCTCTTGCTCTTCCACTCCCAGGCGGCGCCGGCACCCGTGGGCGGCCCGGAGTAGGTGATCGACATGGCCGGGTCGCGCGTGTTCCAGATCGACCATTCCTTCCAGCGCCGCGGGTCGGCCACGAGGCCGTAGACCTTCTCCGGCGGCGCCTTCACCTGCACCGTGCGCGTGACTGTGAAGGTCGGCGACAGCAGCAGGCCGCCGAGCACCAGCACGGCGACCAAGGTGGCCAGGACCACGGCGGTCCACTTCAGGATCTTCATTGCGACTCCCCGGCCCGACCGGGCCATTGCCGCGACGGCGGCAGGCGCGCAGTGTGCCGGTGCGGCGCGCGGCGGACAAGGTCGACGAAGCGACGGGCAGGATCGACGGGCAGGATCGACAACACGATCGACCGACAGGAAGGGCCTGCACGCATGTCGGCCGCAGGGGCCGATGGCAAAATCGCCGCCCCTGGCGGACGCACGTGCCGCTGTCCTCATTCCGAGCCGCAAGGACGCTCCCCATGCATCTGAACCGATCCGCCCTGGTGCGGCTCGCCGCCGCTCTGGCCTGCGGCGGAACCTGCCTGACCCTGCTCGCACAGCAACCGCCGGCGCGGCCGGCCTCGGCGGCGGCGGCCTCGCCCGCGCCGGCAGCCTCGGCGCGTGGTTTCGGCTCGGCGCGCGGCCCGCTGCTCACGCGCGACGAACTGCGCGCCTGCCTGGGCCAGGAAGACGAGCTGAGGAAGCGCCTCGAGGCGCAGGAGGCGGCGCGTGGCCCGCTCGATCAGGAGAAGAAGACCATCGCCGACGAACAGGCGCTGATGCGCACCGAGCGCGCCAGGCTCGACGCACCGGAGCTGTCGGCCGCGGTGACCGCTTTCACCGAACGCAACAAGGCCTTCGCCGAACGCCGCGCGCGCTGGGATGCGCGCGTCAAGGCCTTCAACGACGCCGGCCGCAGCGCCTCGGCCGAGGAGCGCGACGCACTGAACGTCGAACGTGCGGCGCTCGAGAAGGAGCATGCCGCGCTGGAGGCCGAGCGGCAGCGCCTGCAGGGGCAGCAGACGGCGCGCACCGACGCCGTGCAGGCGTTCAACGTCCGCGTTCGTGCGCTCGATGCACGCGTGGGCGACTGGAACAAGCGCAACAACGCCTTCAACGATGCCAACGCCGCCCTCGAAGGCGAGCGCGCCACCTGGGTCTCGAACTGCGGCAACCGGCGCTACCGCGAGGAAGACGAGCTGGCCATCCGTTCGGGCAAGTGAAGGAGCCGTGGCCATGATGAAACCCAACCCCGACGTTGCCCGCCAGGGCGCGGGAGGCGGCACGGCATCCAACCCGCTGCTCGGTCGCTGGACGGCGCCGCACGGGCTGCCGCCTTTCGCCGAGATCCGCGCCGAGCACTTCGAGCCCGCGCTGCGCGAGGCCATGCACCGCGAGCGCGAGGAGATCGCGGCCATCGCCGGCCAGAGCGCAGCGCCCGACTTCGACAACACCATCGCGGCCTTCGACCGCAGCGGTGCGCAGCTCGAACGCGTGCTGCAGGTCTTCAGCACGCTCAGCGCCTCGGCCACCAGCGAGGCGCTGCAGGCGGTGCAGCGCCGCATGGCCGCGCCGCTGGCCGCCCATTCCAACGCCATCTACATGGACACGGCGCTCTTCGCGCGCGTCGATGCGTTGTTCGCCCGGCGCGCCGCGCTCGGCCTCGCGCCCGAGGCGTTGCGCCTGCTCGAGCGCATCCACCTCGACTTCACGCGCGCCGGTGCCTGCCTCGCGGGCGCGGCGCAGCAGCGATTCGGCCAGGTGATGGAAGAGCTCGCCGCGCTGACGACGCGTTTTGCGCAGAACGTGCTGCATGACGAGTCGACGTGGACGTTGCCGTTGCCCGACGCGGCGGCCTGTGCGGGGCTGCCGCCCTTCGTGCTCGACGCGGCGCGCCAGGCCGCCGCCGAGCGGGGC
>JALHOU010000227.1 GCA_022842825.1 Rubrivivax sp. | reverse complement strand
GCGGCATCGAGCACGGCGATCACGTCGCGCAGGCGCATCTGTCGCTCGCCCTGGCCGCGCAACTGCGCCAGCGCCTCGCTGCGCGGGCTGCCGCCGCGGGCCTGGTCGACGATGCCGCCGCTGAACTCGAGCACGAGCGTCGTCTTGTCCTGCAGCGCCGGCACGTGCAGGCGCTGCCACAGCCAGGCCGCCGCGATGGCAATGAGGGCGAGCAGCAGCAGGTTGAGCAGCAGGCGGCGCGCGCCGTCGAGCAGCGCGACCAGACCGCCGAACCAACGCGCGACGAGGGAACGGGAACGTTCTTGGGCCATGGGGCAGGTGCGCCGCACGGGCGCGCGTGAGAGGGAGGGACCGGCGCCAAGCATAGCCAGCCGCGGCGGCCTGTTGCCCTTGACGCGACGAATGCCCGTGCCGACCCGATGGAGCGGCTGCCCGCCGGGCCGAAGCCCGCCCTGAGGGCCGGTCCGCGCCCGAGCCCCGGCGCGACGCCGACCGCCGAGGACCCCGCTGCGATACTCGCCCGCGGTATGCAAGCGATCCTCGGCATCACCTTTCCCTTTTTCGCCCTCGTGCTGGCGGGCTATCTCGCGGCGCGGCGGCACGTGCTGCCCGAGAGCGCGATCCCGGGCCTGAACGCCTTCGTCCTCTACTTCGCGCTGCCGTGCATGCTGTTTCGCTTCGGCAACGCCACGCCGGTGCTCGAGTTGCTCAACCCGGCCGCTTTCGCGGTGTGGCTCGTCTCGGGCCTGCTCATCGTCTTCGTCACGGTGGCGTTCTCGCTCAACGCGCGCGTGCGGCTCAAGGACGCGGCCTTCGGCGCGCTCGTCGCCGCCTTCCCGAACACCGGCTTCATGGGCCTGCCGCTGCTGGCGGCCTTGATGGGCCCGGCTGCCACCGCCCCGATGGTGACGACGATGCTCGTCGACCTCTTCGTCACGAGCTCGCTGTGCATCGCGCTCGCGCAGGCCGCCACCGCCGCGAAAGACCACGGCGCCGGCGCACGGGCGGCGCTGTCGCGCGCGCTGCGCGGCGCGGTGTCGAACCCGCTGCCCTGGGCCATCGCGCTCGGTGCGGTGGGTTCGGCGGTCGGCTTCAAGCTCACCGGGCCGCTGGAGGTGGTGGTGCGGCTGCTCGCCGACGCGGCCACGCCTGTGGCGCTGTTCACCATTGGCGCCGTGCTCTACCGCGCCGGCCAGCACGCGCACGGCCGGACGGCGCCCATCGACTTCGTGCCGGTGGCGCTGGTCAAGCTCTTCCTGCACCCGCTGCTCGTCTTCGCGCTCGCGCTGGCCGCGCGCTCACTCGGCATGCCGCTGTCGAACCTGCAGGTCGTGGTGCTCACGCTCACCGCGGCCTTGCCCAGCGCCAGCAACGTCTCGCTGCTGGCCGAGCGCTTTGGCGCCGACAACGGGCGCATCGCGCGCATCATCATGACGAGCACCGTGCTCGCCTTCGTCAGCTTCACCACGCTCGCGTGGCTGTTCGGCGTTCAGCCGGGCCTCTGATACGCGCTTGCGTTCAACGACACAAGAAGAGGCACTTCGCGGCGTTGGGGCACGACCTTGAGCTGCGCGCGGGATCGCGCGCCGACAGTTGTGGCGCGCCAAGGACGCCGGGGGGTCGGCTACGCGAATGTCCTCTTCCGAGGGCCTGGCTTCGCAAGGCCCTCGGATGCCCCCTTGATTTCGCTGCGCCGCCCCCCGGCGTCCTTGGCGTGAGCCGCCGGTGGTGGTCCACCTGGAGATGTCCACCATCGGTGCCGGATCGGGCCGATGGGGTGCCCTGCGCAGCGAAATCAAGGGGGCATCCGGGGGACCTGCGAGCTTGCGAAGCAGGGCCGCCGGAAGAGGACATTCGCGAAGCAGGGCACCCCGTCGGCCCGATCCCGCCACTGCTCGTTGGCGTGCGATCCACCCACCCCGATTCCTGATCGATCGATCCCGAAGTGGCATGAGCCGCAGCGACGCCGGCCCGTGACGGCGTTGGGCGAGGCTCGGTCGCGAATAGCGCCGCCTTCGCCCGCGAGATCGGCCGATCGTCGACGTTCCCGGCCCACCAGACTCCTGCCTGTTCGAGGCCGCACTCCCGGTGCGGCTGTGCGCCCCTCTTGGAGGTGCCAGGCCGATGACGTTTGCTCCGATGCCGTTTCCTGCTTGTGAAGACACCCGGCGGTCCGCTGGGGCGCCGCGTGCCGACGACCCCGCCCAGGGTCGAGCCACGGCGAGCGCGGCGCGTCGCCTTGGTCGCATCTCCGCCGTGCTGCTCGCGATCGGCCTCGCGCCCTGGGCCCATGCGCAGCCCCGCTGCGTCGACGAGGAGAACTTCGAGAGCGCCGCCGCGGTTGCCCCTGCCGACGCCGCGGCCTCGGCAGCCGCGCCACGGCCGGCCGATCCGCGCGGCCAGCTGCAGGCGATGGTGCGCGAAGCCCTGGCGCGCAGCCACCAGGTCGGCGCGGCCCGGCTGCTCGCCGACGCCGCCGAGGACGACATCCGCGAGACGCGCGCCACCAAGGCCATCCAGGCCAGCGTCGGCGCCGGCCTCGGCCCCGGCGGCTCGCAGTCGCTGGCCGGCACCGAGACCTCGGCCCTGCAGGTGCGCGGCTCGGTCAACGTCGGCCAGTTGCTCTACGACGGCGGCCGCATCGACCGCCTCACCGACTGGCGCACGCAGATGGCCGAGTCGGCACGGCACGGTCAGCTCAACGTGCAGGAGCAGCTGGCGCTGAACACCGTCTCGCTGGCGCTCGAGCGCAGCCGCTACCGCCAGCACACCGTCGTCTACGGCCAGTACGTGCGCAAGATGGGTTGCCTCGTGGAGGCGCTGGAGACCATCGTGCGTGCCGACCGCGGCCGCGCCAGCGAGCTGCTGCAGGCGAAGAAGTCGCTGCAGCAGGCCGAGATCGCGCTGGCGAACTCGTTGTCGCAACTGCGCCAGACCGAGGTGCGCCTGCGCCGCCTGGTCGGCGACCAACTGCCCGGCCCCGAGGGCCTGCCCAGCCTGCTGCTGCAGGTGGAGCCGCTGCCGCAGCTGGTGGCCGAGGTCGAGCGCGCGAGCGAGATCGCCGCCCTCACGGCGCAGGCCACGGCGATGCAGCACTATGTCGACGCGGTGGCCGCCGGCACGAGCCCGCAGGTGGGCTGGAACCTCAACGGCACGCAATCCATCGGCCGCGGCGGCTCGCGCGGCTCGGTCAGGAACGGCAGCTACGCCATCGGCATCTCGGTCAACATCCCGCTGCTCAGCCCCGGCGTGCCGCCGGCCACCGACGCGGCGCGCAAGCGCGCGCGCGCCGCCGAGATGCAGCGGGCCGAGGCCATCGAGGCCCGCCGCTTCCGCGTCGCCGAGGTGCACGAGCAGGCGCTCGCCAGCTTCGACCGCGTGCGCCGCACGGCGTCGGTGCTCAGGGACAGCGAACAGGTGCGCACCGCCACGTTGCAGCAGTGGCAGCAGCTGGGCCGGCGCAGCCTGTTCGATGTCATGGCCGCCGAGGCCGACCATTTCAACCTGCGCGTGTCCTACGTGAACGCGCTCACCGACGGGCAGCAGCTGAACGCCAACCTGCTCTCGCTCGGCCGAGGAGTGAGCGAATGGCTGCGTTGATGAAGCAGACACCGGCGCACAGCGTCGTCAACCGCGACCTGCTGGCGCTGATGCCGACCGGGGCCCACGCCGCGCGCCACGTCGTCGAGGTCGGCTGCATGTTCGGCGCCCTCGCGGCGGCCTACCGCGCCGCGAACCCGGGCACGCGCTACACCGGCATCGACATCGACCCCGACTATGCGGCGCAGGCGGCAGCGCATTGCGACACGGCGCTGGCCGGCGATATCGAGCAGTTCGACGCGCAGGCTTTCGACGTGCTCTTCCCGAGCGACTGCTGGGTCTTCGGCGACTGCCTGGAGCACCTGCGCGACCCCTGGCGCCTGGTGCGGCGCATCCGCGAGCGCATCGCGCCCGAAGGCTGCCTCGTCGCCTGCATCCCCAACGGCCAGCACTGGAGCGTGCAGATGCGACTGGCCACCGGCCTCTTCCGCTACGAGGACAGCGGCCTGCTCGACCGCACGCACGTGCGCTGGTTCACGCGCATCACGATGCTCGAGATGTGGCAGCAGGCGGGCTGGCGGGTCGAGACGGGCATCGCTCGCCGCGTGAGCGCGACGCCGCCGGCAGAGCTGATGCACGGCATCCGTGCCATCGCCCGCGCGGCGGGCTCGGACCCCGAGCAGGCGGCTGCGGATGCCGAGGTGTTTCAGTACTTGTTCAAGGTGGTGCCGGCCTGACGACCCGGCGGGGGCGGCCGGTGTGGCGCCGTGGCGGGCGGGGCGCCTCGGGGTGCGACGGCTGACTCGACGTGTGCCGGGTCCCGCCCCGGCCCGCCGACAAAGTCGGCCGTCGCCCTGCCCCTACAGCGCCCGAGCAATGAGCTCGGCCCGCCGCCAGTCCTCCGGCGTATCGATGTCCACCACGCGATGCCCCTCGACCACGTAGCCGTGCCCGTTGGAATGCATGCGCAGCCCGGCGCACCAAGCCGCCGTGCGGCCCCAATAGAACTGCCCGGCGTCGAAGTACATCTTCTCCAGGTCCTGCGTGCGAGTCAGCTCGTACTGCGGATGCACGAACTGCATCGGGCCGTTCTCCGGCCGCCGCATGCCGCGCCACGGCGAGCTGTGGAACTGCACCACGGGATAGACGTACTCGGCGCCGCGCGCCACGAACATGTCGTGGGCGCCGCGCAGGTCCTCGCCGCGCAGCAGCGGCACGCACGGGTAGATACAGCACACGGCCGCCGGCGCGCGGCCGTGGTCGACGAACCATTGCGCCGCGTGCGCGATCACCGGCACGGTCGTCGTCTGGTCGTCGGCGAGCTCGGGCGGGCGGCGGAATGGAATGGTCGCACCGTGCGCCTGCGCCACGATGGCGATCTCGTCGTCGTCGGTGCTGACGATGACCTCGTCGAAGAGCCCGCTCTCGCGCGCCGCCGCGATGGCGTAGGCGATCATCGGCTTGCCGCCGAAGGGCAAGATGTTCTTGCGCGGGATGCGCTTGCTGCCGCCGCGGGCGGGGATGACGGCGAGGTTCTTCATCGTCGGGCCTTCTTCTGGGGTGTTCGCGGCCAGCGTGCTGTCACTTGCCGATCGCCGGCGCCGGCACAGCAGCGGGCGCCTTCGGTCGCGGGTCGCCGGCAAGCAGCGAGTAGTAGTGGCTGTCGTGCCAGGCGCCTTCGGCCCAGTGCGTCTGCCGGTGCACGCCATCGAGCGTGAAGCCGAGCGCCTCGAAGAAGCGCTGCTTGGGGCTGTCGAAGCCGTAGATCTCCGACCACAGGCGGTGCAGGCCGAGCTCGTCGAAGGCGTAGCCGATCATCGCCACCGCGGCGTCGGGCGCGAAGCGCTCGTCGATGTAAAGGTCGTCGGCGCCGATGTAGATGCTGAAGTCGGCCGTGCGGTTGACCCAGTCGATGTAGCACAGGCCGCAGGCGCCGAGCAGGCGCCCCACGTGCCCTTCGCGGCCGCGCTCGACGATGGCGAACATGCGCGTCGCCGGGTCGCCGTTGACCTTGGTCTCGAACCACTGGCGCTGCTGCGTGAGGTTGAGCTCGCGGTACTCACGGAAGTAGCGGCGCAGGCGCGGGTCGTTGCGCCAGGCGAGCAGCTGCGGAAGGTCGTGCGACTCGATCGCACGCAGGCCGACGGACTTGCCATGCAGCACGTCAGCACACCGTCGCGCGTTCGACAGTGACCACGTGGCGGTCACCGCTTGCCGGGGGCAGCAGCGGTTCCACGTCATCCAGCGACAGCGCCTCGCCGAACGGGCGCGCCTCGCGCAGCCGGCGGCCGAGCAGCGCGCTTTGCTCGTAGGGGCGCGCGGCGCCGGCCGGCGCCGGACGCAGCGGCTCCAGGTCGTCCATGGTCAGCACGGTGCCGGGCGCGAGGTCGCGCCGGGCGCGCAGGCAGCGTTGCTGCAGCACCGCCGTCTGCACCTCGTTGGCCTCGACGCGCTTGATGCCGTCGCCGAGCGCGGCTTCGAGCTCGCGCGTGCGTTCGACCATCTCGCGCCAGCTGCGCGGGTTCATGGCAAAGCCGTGGTCCGGGCCGACGCGGGCGTTGTCGTCGGTGAAGTGCTTCTCCACCGCGCGCGCGCCAAGCGCCACGGCGCCGAGCACCGTGGCGTGCCCCGGCGAGTGGTCCGACAGGCCCAGCAGCACGCGCGGGTAGCGCGCGGCGTAGGTCTTGAGCACGTTGAGGTTGATGTGACGGAAGTTCTCGAGCGAGCCGGTGTAGTTGGTGTTGCACTGCATCAGCACGAGCTGGTGGTTCACCGCCAGCGCCGCGCGCACGGCGCGGTCGACGTCGGCGAGCGTGCTGGCGCCGGTGGCCAGCAGCAGCGGCTTGCCGGTGCCGGCGACCTTGCGGATGAACTCCACCCAGGTGATGTCACCCGAGCCGATCTTCCAGGCCGGCACGAGCGCGTCCACGCTGGCCACTGCGTCCTCGTCGTAGGGGGTGGTCATGAAGTGGATGCCGGCGGCGCGCGCGGTGGCGGCGAGCTCTTCGTTCCACTCGCGGTTGAGCTCGTAGGCGCGGTAGACCTCGAAAACCGGCTTCTTCCACTTCGCCTGGTGGCTGAGCTGCGCGCCGTCCTTCGCCAGGGCCTTGAAGCCGCGGTCGCTGACGATGCGCTCGGCCTTGAAGTGCTGGAACTTGGCGCAGTCGGCGCCGGCCTCCTTGGCGGCCCAGATGAGCGCCTTGGCGCGCTCGAGGTCGCCGTCGTGATTGGCGGCGATGTCGGCGATGAAGTAGGTCGGCGCGTCGAGCGCAAGCACGCGGCCGGCAATGCGGATCGGATCAGGCGAGTTCAACATCAGGGCCTCCTTCGATGAGGGCGGTGGATTCGAGGTCGGTGCGCAGGTCCAGGTCCATGCGCACGCTGACCTTGGGCATGGCAGGGCTGGCGACGATGGCGTCGATCACTTCGGCGGCGCCTGGCAGCTCGCGGCCGAGCAGGGCCCCGGCGCGCGCCACGTCCAGGCCCATGGCGTTGGCGCGGCGCGGGCGCTGGCGCACCGGGCGCGGCACGCGCCGTGCAAGCAGTTCGTCGTAGCCGCCGGCGCGAGCGAGTGCGGCGATGAAGTCCGCCTTGCTCACCGACTCGCGGCTGGCCAGGTTCAGCAGGCCGGTGGTGCCCGCTTTCGCGAGATCGAACATCGCGTGCGCGAACTGGTGCACCTCGATGCTGCTGGCCCAGACGTCGGTGTAGGCGTCGAAGGGCTCGCCGGCGGCCAGGGCCGCGAGCGCCCACTCGACGAAGGTCGGTTCGCCGGCCCTGCCGCGAAAGCCCACGATGTTGGTGCGCAGCACCAGGCACCCGGGGTCGCGCAGCGCCGCCTCCTCGCCCACGCGCTTGGTGCGGGCATAGGCATTGGGCGGGGCGACCGGTGCGGCCTCGTCGTGCAGCGTGTTCTCGATGTCGTGCCAGTAGTGGTCGGTAGACACCTGCACCCAGGGCGTGCCGCGCTGGCGGCCCCAGTCGGCGAGCAGTCCCGGCAGGCGCGCGTTCAACTCGAGCGCGGCCGACGGGTCGGCCTCGCTGGCGGCAAGGTCGGTGACGGCGGCCGCGTTGACCACCAGCGAGGGCGCCAGCGGATCGAGGAAGGGCCCGAGGTCGGCCTGGCGCGCGAGGTTGAGGCCGGGCACGGTGTGGCGTGAGATGCCCAGCGTGCGCAAGCCACGCTCGTGGGCCACGCGCATCACCGCCTGGCCGAGCATGCCGGTGTGGCCGATCACGACCACCGGGCTGCGGCGCGCTTCGGCGGGCGCGGGCAGCGACAGCGTGCGCTCGCTGGGGCTCTCGGGGGCATCCTCGGCGGCGCGCCCGGCGTGGCGACCGGGGCCATGC
>JALHOU010000226.1 GCA_022842825.1 Rubrivivax sp. | reverse complement strand
CGCCGGCGGCGCGGCGGCCGACGTGGACGGCAGCCGCGCGGCGCGGCACTTGGCGCGCGCGCATCGCCGCGAAGGCCTCGCGCGCGTCTTGCTGCCCCTCGCGGTCGTCGCGGTGCTGCTCGGCCTGTGGGAGTTGCTGGTGCAGGTGAACCGCATCCCGCACTACATCCTGCCCGCGCCCTCGCTGGTGCTGGCCACGCTCGTCAAGAACTGGGGCAACCTCGCGCCGGCGCTGTGGTTCACGGTCAAGCTCACGTTGATGGCGCTGGGCGCGGCGGTCGTCGGCGGCGTGCTGCTGGCAATGGCCTTTGCGCTTTCGAAGTGGGTCGAGATCACCCTCTTTCCGATTGCCGTGGTGCTGCAGGTCACGCCCATCGTCGCCATCGCGCCGCTGATCCTCATCTATGTCGACAGCACACTGGCGGCGCTGCTCATCTGCGCCTGGATCGTCGCCTTCTTCCCCATCCTCTCCAACACCGTCACCGGCCTGAAGAGCGCCGACAGCAACCTGCGCGACCTGTACACCCTGTACGGGGCGACGCGCTGGCAGCGCTTGCGCTTCCTGCTCGTGCCCAGTGCCCTGCCCTACTTCCTCGGCGGGCTCAAGATCGCCGGCGGGCTGGCCCTCATCGGCGCCGTGGTGGCCGAGTTCACCGCCGGCTCGGCCGGGCGCAACACCGGGCTCGCCTCGCGCATCCTGGAGTCGATGTTCCGCACCGAGATCCCGATGATGTTCGCGGCCCTGCTGCTTGTCTCGCTCCTGGGCATCGTCATCTTCGTCGTCTTCGCCGCGCTCGCGAAGCTGCTGCTCGGCCACTGGCACGAGAGCGAGATGCGGCGCGAGCCTTGAGGCCCCGCGAGTGCCCCAACGGCCCGCGCGCCGCGTCCAGCGTTTCCTCGATGCCATGAGCCCCTTCCACCCCGCCCGCTGGCCCGAACGGCTGCCCGAGCGCTACTGGCTGGCGCGGGCACGCGTGCCGGCGGCGCTGCGCGCGTTGCCCGCGGGCGAGACGGTGGCGCTGCTTGTCGATGGCGGCCGCATCGCCGCCATCGAACCGGGCGCACCGGGCGGCGCGGCGACCTTCGATCTCGACGGCGCCACCGTGCTGCCCGCCTTCGTCGACCTGCACACGCATCTGGACAAAGGGGACCTGCTCGCTGCCGGCCTGCGGCCCGAGCGCGACCTCTTCGCGGCGGTGGCACGCGTGCGCGAAGACTATGCGCGCTGGACCGAGGCCGAACTGCGCACGCGCATCGGCTTTGCGCTGCGCACGGCGCTGGCGCACGGCACCTGCGCCATCAACACCTACGTCGACTGGCCCGACCCGGCGGCGTCCGAGGGCCCACTCGCCTGGCGCGTGCTCAACGCGCTGAAGCGCGAGTGGGCCGGCCGCATCGAGCTGCACATCACCTCGCTCCTCTCCATCGACCGCCTCGCCGACGAGGCGGCCGCGACGACGATGGCGCGTTCGCTGGCGCTGCAACGCGGTGCACTCGGGCTCTTCGTCTACCCCGGCGCACCGGTGCAGTGGCTGCCGCGCGCCTACGAGCTGGCCGAACGCTTCGACCTGCGGCTGGACTTCCACGTCGACGAGCACCTCGAGCCGCCGGTGGCCAACATCGGCCACATCGCCCGCCTGGCCCGCCTGGCGCGCGAGCGCGGCTACGGCACGCGCACCGTTTGCGGCCACGCCTGCGTGCTCGGCGTGCTCGACGAGGGCGAGCGCGACCGGCTGCTCGACGAGATCGCCGCCAGCGGCCTGACGCTGACCTGCCTGCCCTACACCAACCTCTACCTGCAGGACCACGGCCACGCGTCCAGGCACCCCGGGCAACGCCGCACGCCGCGTCGGCGTGGCCTGCTGCCGGTGCACGAGGCGCGCGCGCGCGGCATTCCACTCGCCTTCGGCAGCGACAACCACCGCGACCCCTTCTTCCCCGGCGGCGACCTCGACCTGCTGCAGGCGCTGGCCCTGGCCGCCCAGGCCGCGCAGTTGGACGACGCGGTCTCCGACTGGGCCGACACCGTCACCACCACGCCCGCGCGCTTTCTCGGCCTGCCGCAGGCCGACGGCTTGCGTGCAGGCAGCGTCGCCGACCTCGTGCTGCACCCCGGGCGCACGAGCGCCGAGGTGCTCGGCCGACCGCAGGGCGGCCGCCAGGTGCTGCGCGCCGGGCAGCGCCTGGCCGCCGAGCTGGCCGCGCCGCCGGACTTCCGCGAGCTCGACGGGTGCCGGGCATGAGCACGCCCGGCCGCCCGAAGGGCTCATACCGCAGCGCGAAGGTGCACCATTGAACGCCAGCGCGATCCCGGTGCCGCCCTCGCATCGCGCCGAGGACCACGGCCTCGACCCGGCGCCCGACTGGGCGCGCGTGGCCGCCGAGCTGCGCGGCCTGGACGTCATCGCCGAGCCACGCCGGCGCAAGGCGCTGTCCAAGGACTTCTACTGGTACAGCCCGATCCTCGCCAACGAGTTGCGCGCCTGCGTCGCCGACCTCGTCGTGCGCGTGGGCACCGAGGAGGATGTGGCACGCGTGGCCGCCGTCGCCGCGCGCCACCGCCTGCCGCTCACCGTGCGCGGCGGCGGCACCGGCAACTACGGCCAGTGCGTGCCGCTCGTCGGCGGCCTGGTGCTCGACATGACGCCGATGCGGTGCGTGCTCGACATCGCGCCCGGCCGCGTCACCGTGCAGGGCGGTGCGCGCATCTTCGACATCGAGATGGCGGTGCGCGAGACCGGCCAGGCCCTGCGCATGTGGCCGAGCACCTGGCGCGTGGCCACCATCGCCGGCTTCATCAGCGGCGGCTTCGGCGGCGTGGGCAGCACGCTCAACGGCGTGCTGCGCGACCCCGGCAACCTGCTGCGCTGCCGCGTCGTCACCGTCGAGGCCGCGCCGCGCGTCATCGAGCTCACGGGCGACGAGATCCAGCAGGTGCACCACGCCTTCGGCACCAACGGCATCATCACCGAGGTCGAGGTGGCGCTGAGCCCGGCGGTGCAGTGGCAGCACGTGATCGCCCTCTTCCCGCACTACGCGCAGGTGCTCGATGCCTGCATCGCGGCCAGCAGGCCGGCGCTCGAACTCTTCCTGCTCTCGGCGGTCGACCGCCGCTTCGCGCCCTACTACACGACGCTCAAGCACCGCTTCCCGGCCGACCGGCACGCCATCTTCGCGATGGTGGCGCCCGGCTCGATGGGCGCGTTCGCGCAGCTCGTGCAGGCGCACGGCGGCACCGTGAGCATGGCCATGGACGAGGCCGCGGCCGAGGCGACCGGCCTGCCTCCGGCCTACGAGTGCGCCTACAACCACACCACGCTGCAGGTGCTGAAGGTGGACCGCGGCTGGACCAACCTGCAGGTGGCCTACCCGCAGCCCTTCGACCCCGCCCCGGTGCTGCGCCAGATGGAGCGCTTCGGCGACGACGTGTGGCAACACCAGGAGTTCGCGAAGATGCACGGCCGGTTCGCCACGTTCGCCATCGTGCTGACGCGCTGGAAGGGCCTCGCGCACCAGTACGAGCTCATCCGCAGCATCGAGGCCGACGGCTGCACCATCTTCAACCCGCACGTCGTCACCATCGAGGACGGCGGCATGAAGACCATCGACACCGCGCAGATCGAATTCAAGAAGCGGGCCGACCCGCTCGGACTGATGAACCCGGGCAAGACGCGCGGCTGGACGCCGGCGATGGCACGCCCGGCCTGACCCGGCCGCACCCGCACCCCGTCCTCTCTCAACAATCCGCCAGGAGACTTGACGATGAAAGCCACCCTCCCACTCACCCGACGCCTGCTGCTGGCCGCCGCCACCGCCGCCGCGCTGCTGCCCGCCGCCCCCGCCTTCGCGCAGGAGAAGGTCGTCTTCGCCACCAACTGGCGCGCGCAGGCCGGGCATGGCGGCTTCTACCAGGCGTTGGCCGACGGCACCTACAAGCGCATGGGCCTGGATGTCGAGATCCAGCAAGGCGGTCCGCAGGTCAACAACCGGCCGATGCTGCCCATCGGCAGGATCGACTTCCTGATGACCGGCAACCTCCTGCTCACCTTCGACCAGGTCAAGCAGGGCGTGCCCGTCACCGTGGTGGCCGCCTTCTTCCAGAAGGACCCGCAGGCCATCCTGGCGCACCCCGGCCAGGGCTACGACAAGTGGGACGACCTGAAGAAGGCACCCACCGTACTCGTCAGCAAGGACGGCCAGTTCAGCTTCTGGCAGTGGATGAAAGCCGACCATGGCTTCAAGGACGAACAGCTCAAGCCCTACACGTTCAACCTTGCGCCCTTCCTCGCCGACAAGAAGGCGCTCCAGCAGGGCTACTCGATCTCCGAGCCCTTCAACGTCAGGAAGCAGGCCGGCTTCGACCCCGTGGTGCACCTGCTGGCCGACCACGGCTTCTCGACCTACAGCACGACGATCGAGACACGCACGCAGCTCGTGCGCGAGAAGCCTGACCTCGTGCGCCGCTTCGTCGAGGCCAGCATCCTCGGCTGGTACAACTACCTCTACGGCGACCGCAAGGCGGCCGACGCGCTGATCAAGAAGGACAACCCCGACATGACCGACGAGTACATCGAGGGCTCGATCCAGCTGATGAAGCGCCTGGACATCGTCGACAGTGGCGACGCGCGCAGCAAGGGTATCGGCGCCATCGACGCGGCGCGCATCAAGGACTTCCACGACAAGATGGTCAAGGCCGGCCTGTACAAGGCGGGCGACGTCGACCTGTCGAAGGTGGCCACGACGCAGTTCGTCAACAAGGGCATCGGCCTGGACGTGCGCAAGAAGCTGACCGGCCAGTGAGCGGCCAGCGAGTGCCGGTGAGTGGCCAACGAGCCGCCGGTGAGCGCCAACGGCGTGGCGGCCCCGGGTCCTGGCGATGCGCGTGCTGATGGTCTATTGCCACCCTGTGGAAGGCAGCTTCAACTCGGCCGTGCGCGACCGCGCACTCGCCGCGCTTCGCGCGGGCGGCCACCAGGTCGATCTCGTCGACCTGTATCGCGAGGGCTTCGACCCCGTGCTGAGCACGGCCGAGCGGCAAGCCTATCTTGCCGACACGCCGTGGGTGGTGGCGCGCGTGCAGCGGCACGTGGACCTGCTGAAGTCCGCCGAGGGGCTGCTCTTCGTCTATCCCACCTGGTACTACGGACCGCCGGCGATGCTGAAGGGCTGGCTGGAGCGAACCTGGCTGCCCGACGTGGCCTTCACCGTGCCGCGCCAGAAGGGCGAGAAGCCGGGCCCCGGCCTGCGGCACGTGCGCTGGCTGGGCTGCCTCACGACCTCCGGATCGCCATGGTGGTGGCTGCAGCTGATTCGCGACCCCGGGCGCATGCTCTTCGTGCGCGGCCTGCGCGCGCTGATGGCCAGGCGCTGCAAGGTGACGTGGCTGCAGCTGTTCAGCATGAACAACGTGTCCGAGGGGGATCGGGCGAAGTTCCTCGATCGGGTGGATCGAACCTTGTCGGGGATTCGGTGAGGGATTGCGGGGGCGCCATGGCGGGCGGAGCGCCTTGGAGTGGGTTGCTGACTCGCCGTCGGTGGGGGCTCGCCTTGGCGGGCGTGGCGCCTCGGAATCGACTGCTGACTCGACGTCGGCCGGGTTTCGCCATGGCGGGCGTAGCGCCTCGGAGGCGACTGCTGACTCGACGTCGGCCGGGTCCCGCCCCGGCAGGCGGGTCACTTTCATTTGCTGGCCCAAATGAAAGTAACCAAAGCAAAGGGCCTGATGTCCTGCACCGATGGCTCGCGCCGGAGGCGGTCCTCAATTTGGCCGTCTCGCTCCGGCCCCAGGATTCATGCGACTTACTGTTTGTCGGGTGCAGCTCGGTCGTTCCGCCCAGCCTCGTTGCGGGCTCGCTTCGCATCGCCCTCGGCCCGAAGACAACGAGCAGTCCTATTGAAGGCGATGCGAAGCGAGCCGTGTTAGGAAACGAGCTGTCGGTTCAAGCCGCAGCGGTGCAATGGGTAGACGCAGCCGTTTCTTCATCCCGGAGCGCGCCGGCCAAACCGAGGTCCGCCTCCGGCGCGAGCCATCGTGTCAGGACATCAGGCCCTTTGCTTTGGTTACTTTCATTTGGGCCAGCAAATGAAAGTGACCCGCCCGCCGGGGCGGGACCCGGCCGACGTCGAGTCAGCAGTCGACTCAGAGGCGCCCCGCCCGCCAAGGCGAGCCCTCACCGACGTCGAGTCAGCAGTCCACTCCGAAGCGCTCCGCCCGCCAAGGCGAGCCCCGGCCCGGCCAGACCAAGACCCGGCCCCACCAGTCACCCACCCAACCCCATCCGCTCAGCGAAAGGACCCCACCCATGTCCACCGGCCAGCCGCTAGCCCGATATGCGGCCATGAAGCGCATCGGCGACATGGTCTACATGTCCGGCGTCATCGCCGTCGACCCCGCCACCCGCACTGTCGTGCAGGCGTTCGAGCAACTGCCGCAAGACGTGCGGCAGCAACTGGGCGAGACCGGCGAGATGAGCGTCGACATCTTCCAGGCCCCGGTGCTGGTGCAGAGCTGGTTCGTGCTCAACCGCATCCGCGAGCTGGCCGGGCAGGCCGGCGGCGGCATGGGCGACGTCTTCAAGCTGGTGCAGTACTTCACCGACCTGCGCGACTACCCGCTCTACAACCGCGTGCGGCGCCTGTTCTATCCCGGCGAGCCGCCCGTGAGCACCGTCGTCGAGGTGAGCGGCATGCTGCCCAGCCGCGAGGTGCGCATCGAGGTCGAGGCAACCGCCTTCATTCCGCAGGGCCGGCATTGAGAGCGAGCCGACCATGCTCGACCGCACCCTCACCGTGCGCGTGGCGCGCAAGCAGCGGCAGACCGCCGACGTCACCGCGTTCGAGCTGGTGCATCCCTGGGGCCGCACGCTGCCCGGCTACGAGGCGGGCGCGCACATCGACGTCTACCTGCCCGGCGGCTTCATGCGCCCCTATTCGCTCGCGCTGGCCTTGCCCGCCGCCGGCCGCGACAACACGCGCTACGTGATCGGCGTCAAGCGCGAGGCTGCCGGGCGCGGCGGCTCGGCCTCGCTGCACGAGCGCGTGCACGAGGGCGACCTGCTGGCCATCAGCACGCCGCGCAACACCTTTCCACTGCACCCGCAGGCGCGGCACCACCTGCTGCTGGCCGGCGGCATCGGCCTCACGCCGCTGCTGGCGATGGCGCAGCAGCTCGAGCGCGAGGGCCGGGCGTTCACGTTGTGCGTGTTCGCGCGCAGCCGCGCCCACTTGGCCTTCGCCGACGCGCTGGCCGCGCTCGGCGCGAACGTGCGCCTGCACTTCGACGAGCCGGCCGCCGCCACGGCGGGCGCGCAGGTGCAGCACATCGACATCGCGCAACTGCTGCAGGGCCCCCAACAGGGCACGCACCTGTACCTGTGCGGCCCGGCCGGCTTCATGCGGGCCGTGCTGGAGGCGGCGGCCTCGTGGCCCGAGGATCGCGTGCACCTGGAGTACTTCGCGCCGCCCGCGGCCGACGGCGCGGCGGGCGTCGACGAACCGTTCACCCTCGTCGTCGCCGGCCGCGGCATCGAGGTGGCCGTGGCGGCCGACCAGAGCGCCGTGGACGCGCTGCACGACATCGGCATCGACGTGCCCACCTCCTGTGCGCAGGGCGTGTGCGGCACCTGCGTCGTGCCGCTGGCCGCGGGGCAAGGCAATGCCCCCGACCACCGCGACCACTGCCTCACCGCCACCGAGCGGCATGCGAAAGTCGCGCTGTGCTGCTCGCGCGCCCAGCACGGCGGGCGGCTGATCGTTGAACTGCCCTGAACTGGGCCGGAGGCTCCATGAGTGCCTTGCCTGAAGATCCGCGCGCCGCGGCCATCCCGAGCGCCCCGCGCGCGCCATCGGCACCCTCGGCCCCGCCGCCGGCCGGCCCCCCTGCACCGGCAGCACCGGC
>JALHOU010000225.1:6402-7998 GCA_022842825.1 Rubrivivax sp. | reverse complement strand
CGAGAGCGCCGCCGCGCGGCGCGAGGCCGCGCGCTGGCAGGCACACTTCGCGGCGCTCGCCATGGCGGTGCCGCCGCTGGCGCCGCGCGAACGCGTATGGCAAGGGCTGCAGCAGCGGCTGGGCTTCGTGTCGGCGGGCGCGGCCCGGCCCGACACGGCCGCTGCGGGTGTAGGCGGTGGCGCGGCAGCGTGGTGGCAACGCTGGTTCGCCGGCCGCGCGCTTGGCGGGGCGATGGCCGGCGCGCTGGTGGCCACCGTCGCCGGCACGCTGCTCGTGCAGTCGAACCCGCAGTGGCTTGGCCACGAGACGCTGCGCGAGGAACTGCCAGCCAGCTATGTCGGCCTGTTGTCCACACCGGCTGGGCAGCCGGCGCTGCTGCTCAGCTCGCGCCGCCATGGCCGTGTGCTGACGGTCAAGCTGCTGCAGCCGCTGGTGACACCGGCGGGCAGGGTGGCGGTGCTGTGGGCACAGCCCAAGGCCGGCGCGCCCGGCGGCGCGGCTCCCTTCGCGGTGGGCGTCATCCCGGTGGCCAGCGGCCAGGCCCCGCTGCCGCTGGCCGACACCTCGGAGAAGCTTTTCTTCCACGTCGAGCGGCTGTCGGTCAGCTTCGAGCCGGCCGGCCCGCCGCCTGCCGCGCCGCGCGGCGAGGTGGTGATCGCGGGGCCCTGCGTCAAGCTCTGGTGAAGCGCGGCGAGGTGCTGGCCGGCCCGCCGTGCGCGGCGGGCCGTTTCACTTCGTTGCAACTCGCCGCGTCCACGGTGCCACCGGCGCCCGTAAGTGCTGCCGTCCGTCGTGATCTCCACGAGACGAACATCAACCACCGGAGCCTGTCCACCATGACCCAGTTCGCCCGCGCCCTGCGCACGTTGATGACCGCTGCCGCGCTCGCCACCCCCGCGCTCGCCGCGCTGCCCTCGCTGGCTGCCGACACCACACCGGCGGCCGCCACCCCGGCCAGCGACAAGCTCGCCAACGCCCGCGCGCTGATCCAGCAGGAGCGCTGGCGCGACGCCATCACGGCGCTCAAGGAGGTCAACGACAGCCGCAGCGCCGACTGGAACAACCTGATGGGCTACAGCCACCGCAAGGCCAAGACGCCCGACATCGCCGCCGCCGAGCGCTACTACGACGAGGCGCTGCGCCTGGATCCCAAGCACCGCGGCGCGCTCGAGTACAGCGGCGAGCTGTACCTGATGCTGGGCGACCTGGCGCGCGCCGAGGCGCGGCTGGCGCAGCTGAACAAGGCCTGCACCTTTGGATGCCAGGAACTGAAGGACCTGCGCGCGGCGGTCGCGGCGTTCAAGGCCAACGGCAACAACGTGGCGGCCCGGCCCTGAGGGCGGTCGTTTCGCGCGCGCCTTGGCCGTCCCCCGTGCCGATGCGCCCGGCACGGCGTCGGGCGTTCAGTCGTCATCGTCCCGCGACTTGCAGCCGTGCGCTTTGGAAAGGTCGGCCGGTCCGGCGGAGTCGGTCCGGCCCGGCAGCAGCCCGTTCGGAAACTGCTGCCACTGCCAGGCGCCGAAGGCGAGCACGCCCATCACGATCAGCGCCACTAGCCAGGCACGTTTGGGTGCCGACGAGCATGGAGAAGCGAT
>JALHOU010000225.1:4669-6302 GCA_022842825.1 Rubrivivax sp. | reverse complement strand
GGATGGAGACGGTGGACATCGAGGGTTCCGGGTGCGCCAGGCAGCGACTCGACGAGAGCATTCTTCGAAGACCCGCTTGAATCTTGTCTGAAGACTCCGTTCATGCGGCGTTCATCCGGCGGCACGGACAATGGCGCGGTGTCCCTTCGCCTGCCTGCTTCCGTCCGAGGTGTCTCGCGCCGCGTCGCCATGGCGTTCTTGTCCCTGGCGGTGATGGCGCTGGCCGTGGCCGCCGCGTCGGCGGCCTGGGCTGGTCGCAAGGGCGACCACGACCGGGCCCGTGCCGCCGTGCAGGCCGGCGAGGTGCTGCCATGGCCCACCCTGCTGGAGCGCCTGCAGCGCACGCACCCGGGCAAGGTCCTCGAGCTCGAACTGGAGTTCGAGGACTTCGCCAACGAGCGCGCGGCAGGCCGCAAGTCTGGCCGCTGGATCTACGAGGTCAAGCTGCTGAAGGCCGACGGCCAGCTGCTGAAGCTGGAGGTCGATGCCGCGACGGCGGAAGTCTTGAAGAGCAAGCGCGAGAGCGACCGCAGCGATCGCAAGCGCAGCCGTGACCATGCGGACCCGCCGCGCACCAGAGACGACAAGGGCGGGCCGCGGTGACGCGCTGCCGACACCCCCCCTCCACCGCCCGCCACTCCAGGCGCCACGAGGATCCTGCTCGTCGAGGACGATCCGACGCTGCGCTCGCAACTGCGCGCCGCGCTGGTCGAGGCCGCGTACGTGGTCGACGAAGTCGACAACGGCCGCGACGCGCAGCACCTGGGCGAGACCGAACCCTTCTACGCCGTCGTGCTGGGCCTGGGCCTGCCCGTGCTCGACGGGCTGAGCGTGCTTCGCCGCTGGCTGTGGAAGGGCTTGGCCAGGTCGTTGTCGCCACCAGCGTCGATGCCCGCGACCTGCTCGTGCCAGCCGTCGCGTGCGGTGAGGATGAGCACCGGCATCGCGCGGCCTGCCTCGAGTTGCTGGCGCGCCTGCGCGCCCTCATCCGTCGCGCACAGGGCCTTGCTTCGCCGCTGATCGTGTGCAGTGCGGTGGCGCTGGACACGCGCAGCGGCCGTGTCACGGTGCACGGCTGCCGGTGGCGCTGACGGCGCAGGAGTTCCGCCTGCTCGGCTACCTCACGCATCGGCCGGGCACGGTGGTCTCGCGCACTTAGCACACCGAGCACACCGAGCACACTGTAGGCGCAGGACCACGACCGCGACTCCAACACGATCGAGGTGGTCGTCGGCCGGCTGCGCCGCAAGCTGTCGGCCGAAGCGATCGAGACCGTGCGCGGCCCTCGGCTACCGCCTCGCGGCCGTGCCGTGAGTGCGGCGCCGCGGGCAGTGATGGGATCGATGCGGAGTGAGCACGACGCCGTGTGCACGACGCCGTGTGCACGATGTCGTGAGCACCGCACCGTGCGCACCGTGCCAAGCCCCGCATGGCGGCGCTCGTTGCGCTGGCGCCTGCTGGCAGCGACGCTGGTGGCGCTCCTGGTGGCGCTGGTGCTGGCGGGCGGGCTGCTGGCCGGGCTCTTCCGCGACCACGTGCAGCGCCAGGCCGTCCACACGCTCACGGCGCAGCTGGACCAGGTGACGGCGAGGCTGGAGTTCGACGCCGACGGCCGGCCCGAGATCGACCCCAC
>JALHOU010000225.1:0-4569 GCA_022842825.1 Rubrivivax sp. | reverse complement strand
GCCGTGGCCGCCGTGCGCGCCGGGCACCGGGCCCGGCCTGTCCATCGCCGCCGAGCCGCGATCTTCAGCTGGGCTTCAGGCATGTAAGCGAACCGCTCGTCCGATGGGGCGCTTGATGCAGAGCAAGCCCGGCATCCGGCTGCGCGCAACACTGCCATGCGCCATCGCGATCCAGCATGTGGCGGATAGAGGAGATGACGATGAGCTTCAGCAATTCCGCCCGCATGTCCGGCCTGGCCACGTGGATCGTGCTCGTTTGCACCGCGATGTCCGCGCAAGCCCAGGAGGTCGAGTCCGCCATCGCGCGCGGCGCGCGGCTGTACGACAAGTACTACGCCGAGAACAAGACCGCCAAGCCCGGGGCGGACCATCCGTCGTACATCAAGGGCGGCAAGTACGGCAAGGAGAATTCCTGGCGCTGCAAGGAGTGCCACGGCTGGGACTACCGCGGCAAGGACGGCGCCTATGCCAAGGGCAGCCACTTCACGGGCTTCGTGGGCATCCAGGGCGCGGCGGGCAAGGAGCCGGCCACCATCGCCGCGCTGCTGCGCGACAAGACGCACGGCTACACCGAGGCGATGCTGAGCGCCAAGGACGCGAGCGACCTCGCGCTCTTCGTCAGCAAGGGCCAGGGCAGCCTCGCGAAGTACCTCGACGCGGCCAACAAGGCCAAGGGCGACCGCGTGCGCGGCGCCACCTACTTCAACACCCTGTGCGCGGGCTGCCACGGCGAGGACGGCAAGAAGGTCAAGGACGGCCCGCCGCTCGGCTCGGTGGCCGACAACGGCGCCGAGATGATGCACAAGCTGCTCAACGGCCAGCCCGGCGAGGCGATGCCGGCGCTGCGCGCACTCGACCACCAGATCGCGGCGGACATCGCCGTGCACCTCACCACCTTGCCGCCGAAGTGATGCGCGCACCGAGGTCCGCCTTTGCGCTTCTGCTCGTGGGCGGCCTCCTCGGCGTGGTGTTCTGGGGCGGCTTCAACACCGCGATGGAAGCCACCAACACGATGGCGTTCTGCATCTCGTGTCACGAGATGAAGAGCACCGTCTACGAGGAGTACCGCAAGAGCGCACACGCCTCCAACCGCACCGGCGTGGGTGCCGTCTGCGCCGACTGCCACGTGCCGAAGGCCTGGGGGCCGAAGGTCTGGCGCAAGATTCAGGCCTCCAACGAGTTGTTCCACCACTTCCGCGGCACCATCGACACGCCCGAGAAGTTCGAGGCCAAGCGCAAGGAACTCGCCGAGCACGTGTGGGCCGGCATGAAGGCCAACGACTCGCGCGAATGCCGCAACTGCCACAGCTGGGAGGCGATGGACCTCCACAAGCAGACGCCGCGTGCGCGCGAGAAGATGGAAGAGGGCCGCAAGGAAGGCAAGACCTGCATCGAGTGTCACCAGGGCATTGCGCATGCCTTGCCCAAGCGGGACGACTGACGGGGCGACAGCGGCGCCGACAAGGCGCCGACCGATGCGTTGACCGATGCGTTGACCGATGCGTTGACCGTCGCGCTGACGCGCGTTGCCGACGCATCGACCGATGCGACCACCGAGGGCCGGCCCCGGCCCCGCCACCCCCGTCCCGGCCGGCGGGCGGGTATACAAGTTCTCACCGTTGTATTGCGACCGGCGCTTGATCTTCAGGTGGGCTTCAGCGGCAAATGCGCGAATTGCGCATTTCCCGCCAAGCCATGCCCGAAGCCGCGAACATCGCCGACCGCGAAGCCCTGCTGCTGCGCACCGCCGAAGAGGTGCTGCTGCCGCTGGCGCGCCTGTGCGTGGCGCAGGGGCTGCACTTCGCCAAGGCCGAGGCGCTGTTCAAGCGGGCCTATGTGCGCGCGGCGCGTGAGCGCCGGCAGGCCGCCGGCAACGACGCGGTACGCGATGTCAGCCAGGTTGCCACCGCCACCGGTCTGAGCCGGCGCGACGTGGCGCGCATCGGCGCCGATCTCGCTCCACGGTCGCTGCAGCGCATGACGCCGGCGACGCAACTGCTCACCCGCTGGCTCGCCGACCGCTCGCTGCGGCACCGCAACGGGCACGTGCGCAAGCTGCCGCGCCAGGGGCCGGCGCCGAGCTTCGAGTCGATGGCGCAGTCGGTGACCAAGCACGTGCATCCGCGCAGCCTGCTCGACGAGATGCTGCGCCTGGGCATGGTCAGGCTGGCCGACCAGGGCGACAGCGTCGCGCCCCTGCCGGTGCGCGTGGTGCCCGAGGCCGACGAGGCGCGCCTGTACGGCTTTCTCGCCGCCAACGTCGGCGACCACCTCGCCGCCGCCGTGGCCAACGTGCTGCACCGCGACCGCCGACATCTCGAGCAGGCGATCTTCAGCAACGCGATCTCGGGCGCCTCGGTGCCCGCCGCGCAGGCCCTCGTCTCGGCGCAGTGGACGCACCTGCTCGCCGCACTGGTGCCGGCGCTCGAGGGGCTGATCGAGCAGGACGGCGCCGCCGGGCGCGCGCCCGACCACCGCCTGCGCGTCGGCCTGTATGCCTACCACGAGCCGTTGCCCGCCCCTCCGGCGGCAACGATGGAGCCTTCGAATGCCGATGACCCGAAGTCCTGATTCGCCGTACGGACCCTACGCCCGGCGGGAAGCGATGGCCGCGCGCGTGGCCTGGGTTGCCAGCGTTGCTTATGCGCTCATCGCGCTGGTCGCGATCCTGGTGCTCGCCGGCTGCGGTGGTGGCGTCGACTCCGGCGGCACCGGCGCCACGCCGGCGAGCGTGACGGCCGGGCCGGTGAGCGGCTTCGGCTCCGTCGTGGTCGGCGGCATCCACCACGACGAGAGCCGCGCGCAGATCGTCGACGACGACGGCCAGGCGCTCGCTGCCGAGACGCTGCGGCTCGGCATGATGACGGTCATCGAAGGCTCGGCGGTGGTCAGCAGCGGCACGCGGCGCGAGTCCACGGCCCAGCGGGTGCGTGTGGTCGAGCAGGTGATCGGCCCGGTGGACAGCGTCGATGCCGTCGGCTCGACCCTCGTGGTGCTTGGGCAGCGCGTCGCCGTCACGCCCACCACCGTGCTCGACGCGCAGCTCGCCGCCGGCCTGGGCGCGCTGCGGGCCGGCGACCTGCTCGCCGTCTACGGCCAGCTCGACGTCGCCGCCGGCCGCATCGTCGCGACGCGCATCGAGCCGCGGCCGCTGGCCGCGGCCTATGTGCTGCGCACGGCGGTGATGAGCTACGAGCGCACGGCGCGCCGCTTGGCGATGGGCGGCCTCGACATCGACCTCTCGGGCCTTGCCGAGGCGGACCTGCCGGCCTCGCTGCCGGCAGGCGCGCTGGCGCGCGTCAAGCTGCAACCCGTGCGGGTGGGCGCGCTCTGGGTCGCCATGTCGCTGCGTTCGGCGACGCTGATGCTGCAAGACCGCGAGGACGTCGAGATCGAGGGCCGCATCACGCGCTTCACGTCGCCGCAGGACTTCAGCGTCGACGGCGTGCCCGTGGACGCGCGCGGCGCCACCTTCGAGGGCGGCACGGCGGGCCTCGTCGTCGGTGCCCGGGTCGAGGTGGAAGGGCGCGCGGTGGGCGGCACGATCGTCGCGCGCGAGGTCGAGCTCGAGTCGGACGACAACTCCGACGGCCGCACCTTCGAGCTCGAAGGGCGCATCAGTGCCTTCGATGCCACCGCCCTGACCTTCGTCGTGCGCGGCGTCACGGTCAGCTACGACGGCGCGCCGCGCTTCGAGGGCGGCACGGCCGCCGACCTGGCACTCAACCGCCGCGTCGCCGTCAAGGGCACCTTGTCGGCCGATCGCACGCGGCTGCAGGCGACCAGCATCCACGTCGAGTTGTGAGCATGGGCAGCATGACGGACTCCTTCGCGCCGACGGTGGCCGACGCCACCCTGCTCGGAACAGCCGACCCGTTGGCGGCGGATGAGCCGAGTGGTTTGGCCGCGACGTCAGATGTCCGAGCCCCGGCGCGCGCTGGCCAGCGCCAGTGGCTGCGCGACCTGCTGCTCCTTGTAGGCTTGGCCGGACTCGTGGCGCTGGCGTGGCAGATCGGCGAAGAAGGCTGGGTGCGGCCACAGGAGCGCCTCGGCTACTGGGTCGGCGTGGCCGGCGCCACGATGATGCTGCTGCTGTTCCTGTATCCGCTGCGCAAGTATGCGGGCTGGATGCGCCGCCTCGGCAACGTCAAGGGCTGGTTCTGGTTCCACCTGCTGATGGGCGTGTTCGGGCCCTGGCTGATCCTTGTGCACGCGGCCTTCCGCACCGGCTCGCTGAACGCCACCGTGGCGCTGTACAGCATGGCCATCGTGGTCGCGAGTGGCGTCGTCGGCCGCTTCCTCTACGTGCGGCTGAACAGCCACATCGAGGATGCCTTGGCCTCGCTGCAGGCGGTGCGGCGGCGCGGGCGCCTGGCCGCGGCGGGCGGTGCGGCGGGCGAGGACACGGGCCCCTCGGCGCTGCACTACGCGCCGGCCGTGGAGCAGCGGCTCAAGGGCTTCGAGGCGCGCGAGCTCGCCGGCGCGCACCGCCGCCTGCGCGACCTGCGCCAGGTGCTGCTGCTGCCGGTGCAGCGCCGCTACGCGCTCTGGCGCTGCCTGCGCGACCTG
>JALHOU010000224.1 GCA_022842825.1 Rubrivivax sp. | reverse complement strand
CGGTGCCACGGTGCCCTGCGCGAACGCGGCGGCCGGCGCCAGCAGCGCGGAGGTGGCGGCCGCCAGCGCCGCGCGCAGAGGCGACGTGGCGGCGGGTGCCGTCGGTGCGGTGGTCAGTTGCATCCGCAGCCCCCGCCCCCGAATGCCCGGCCGCCGGTGGCGGCCTCCTTGCTGAAGTAGATGTGGTCGTCGATGCCACCGGCGACAGGCGCCGCGTCGAGTTGCATCGAGGACTTGGCCAGCAGGTCGCGCTCCCAGGGCTTGGCGCCAAGCTGGGCGCAGCCGGCAACGACGCAGGCCGCCGCACACAGGGCGAGCCCGGCCGCGCGCCGCGCGGCACGTGCAAAGGTGGAGTGGGTCATAGGAGAGGAGCGCCACGAACGCAGCGCACAAGAGTCGCGTCACCCGGGAATCTACGCAGTCAGCTGAAGCCAGCCTGAAGATGCCCTGCCGCCCCGTCACGACGCGTCAGGCCGAGGTGCCGGCCGGCCGCGCCACCGCGCAACACGACACACCACCGCGGACGATCGCACCCGACCGCGCACCCGACTGCACACCGCCAGCGCGCTAGAGCACGCTGCGCAGGAACTGCCCCGTGTGGCTACCCGCATGCGCCGCCACGGCCTCGGGCGTGCCGGCCACCACCACCGTGCCACCGCCTGCGCCGCCTTCCGGCCCCATGTCGATGAGCCAGTCGGCCGTCTTGATGACATCGAGGTTGTGCTCGATGACGACGATGGTGTTGCCGGCGTCGCGCAGCGCGTGCAGCACGCCGAGCAGCAGGCCGATGTCGTGGAAGTGCAGGCCGGTGGTCGGCTCGTCGAGGATGTACAGCGTGCGCCCGGTGTCGCGCTTGGAGAGCTCGAGCGCCAGCTTCACGCGCTGCGCCTCGCCGCCGGAGAGCGTGGTCGCGCTCTGCCCGAGCTTGATGTAGCCCAGACCCACGTCGAGCAGCGTCTGCAGCTTGCGCGCGATGGAGGGCACGGCGCCGAAGAAGGCGTTGGCATCCTCCACCGTGAGCTCGAGCACCTCCGCGATGTGCTTGCCCTTGTAGAGGATCTCCAGCGTCTCGCGGTTGTAGCGCTGGCCGCGGCAGGTGTCGCAGGGCACGTAGACGTCGGGCAGGAAGTGCATCTCCACCTTCAGCACGCCGTCGCCTTCGCAGGCCTCGCAGCGGCCGCCGGCCACGTTGAAGCTGAAGCGCCCCGCGCCGTAGCCGCGCTCGCGCGCCGCCGGCACCTCGGCGAAGAGCTCGCGGATGGGCGTGAAAAGGCCCGTGTAGGTGGCCGGGTTGCTGCGCGGCGTGCGGCCGATGGGGCTCTGGTCGACCGCGATCACCTTGTCGAAGTGCTCCAGCCCCTCGATGCGGCCGTGCGGCGCCGGCTCGGCATGTGCCTGGTAGAGCTTTTTCGCCACCGCCGTGTACAGCGTGTCGTTGATGAGCGTGCTCTTGCCCGAGCCGCTGACGCCGGTGACGCAGGTGAAGAGCCCGACCGGGATCTCGACCGTCACATCCTTCAGGTTGTTGCCGCGCGCGTTCTCGATGCGCAGGACGCGCGGTTCGATCTGCGCCTCGAGCGTGCGGCGCTGCCTGGGCACGGCGATCTTCAGCGTGTGCGCCAGATAGCGGCCGGTGAGCGAGTCGGCGTTCGCGGCCACCTCGTCGGGCGTGCCTTCGGCGATGACGCGGCCGCCGTGCACGCCGGCGCCCGGCCCCATGTCGACCACGTGGTCGGCGGCACGGATCATGTCCTCGTCGTGCTCGACCACGAGCACGCTGTTGCCCAGGTCGCGCAGGCGCCTGAGCGTGCCGATGAGGCGCGCGTTGTCGCGCTGGTGCAGGCCGATGCTCGGCTCGTCGAGCACGTACATCACGCCCGACAGTCCGCTGCCGATCTGGCTGGCCAGGCGGATGCGCTGCGCCTCGCCGCCGCTCAGGGTATCGGCGCCCCGGTCCAGGCTCAGGTAGCCAAGGCCCACGTCGTTGAGAAAGCGCAGCCGCGAGCGGATCTCGCGCACGATCTTGCTGGCGATCTCGGCCTTGGCGCCCTTCAGCGCCAGGCCGTCGAAATAGGCCAGCGTGTCGGCCAGCGTAGCGTGTTCAACCTCGTAGATGGAACGGCCGCGCTGCACGGGGCCGCCGGCGCCCGGCCCTTCTTCGGCGGAGCTTTGCAGGAACACGTGCCTCGCCTCGCGCCGCAGGCGCGTACCGCCACAGGCCGGGCACGGGCGCGCGCCCTGGTAGCGCGCCAGCTCCTCGCGCACATGCGCCGAGTCAGTCTCGCGGAAGCGCCGCTCAAAGTTGGGGATGATGCCTTCGAAGGGATGGCGGCGCTTCACCGTGCGGGCCCGCCCGCTCGGGCCCTCGGCCCGGTAGACGAACTCGATGTCCTCGGCGCCAGAGCCGAAGAGCAGCACTTGGCGCGCCCGCTCGGGCAGGCCTTGGAACGGCTGGTCGATATCGAAACCGTAGTGCCGCGCCACGCTCTCCAGCAGGCTGAAGGTGTAGGCGTTGCGCTTGTCCCAGCCCTTCACCGCCCCGGAGGCGAGGCTGAGGCTGGGGAAGGCGACCACGCGCTCGGGGTCGAAGGCCGTCACTTGGCCGAGGCCGTCGCAGGCGCTGCAGGCCCCCACCGGCGAGTTGAAGCTGAAGAGGCGCGGCTCGAGCTCGGGCAGCGAGTAGCTGCACAGCGGGCAGCCGAACTTGCTGCTGAAGAGGTGCTCGCGGGCCGGCTGGGGCCGGCCCGCCTCGTCAACGCCAGCGCTGTCCATCTCCAGCGCGATGGCCCGCCCCTCGGCGATGCGCAGGGCCGCCTCGAAGCTCTCGGCCAGGCGCTGCTTCATCGAGGGCAGCGTCTTCAGGCGGTCGATGACGACGTCGATGTCGTGCTTCTCGGTCTTCTTCAGCTTGGGCACGGCGTCGGCCTCGTACACCTGTGCCGAGCCCTGCCCCGCCTGCCCGACACGAAAGCGCACGTAGCCGCGCGCGCGCATGTCCTCGAAGAGGTCGGCGAACTCGCCCTTGCGGTCGCGCACCACCGGCGCCAGCAGCATGAGGCGCGTGCCCTCGGGCAACGCCAGCATCGCGTCGACCATCTGGCTCACGCTCTGCGCCGAGAGCGGCAACCCGTGGTCGGGGCAGAAGGGCGTGCCGGCGCGCGCGAACAGCAGCCGCAGGTAGTCGTGGATCTCGGTGACGGTGCCGACCGTGCTGCGCGGGTTGTGGCTCGTGGCCTTCTGCTCGATGCTGATGGCGGGGGAGAGGCCCTCGATGACATCGACATCGGGCTTGTCCATCAACTGCAGGAACTGCCGCGCGTAGGCCGACAGGCTCTCGACATAGCGCCGCTGCCCCTCGGCATAGAGCGTGTCGAAGGCGAGACTGCTCTTGCCCGAGCCTGATAGCCCCGTGATCACCACCAGCGCCTGCTTGGGGATGTCGAGGTCGATGTTCTTCAGGTTGTGCGTGCGGGCCCCCCGCACGCGCAGCGCGCGGGACTCTTCGGACGTCACGCGCAGCGTGCCGCGCAGCGCGTGCGCCTCCTCCGCCGGCGCGCCAGGAGGGCGCGCCTCGGTATCCGGGCCACTGGGTGCTGACATCGATGGGCGGGCGAAACCGACCATCATAGTCACGCGCCGTCGTGCAACGCCAGCCGATGGTTCCGGCGCGAGGGGGCGCCGCGCTGCCCACCTCGGCCCGCCTCAAGCCTCCTCAAGCCGCCGCAGGATCTCCTGGCCGTAGCGTTCGAGCTTCTTCGCCCCCACGCCGCCAATGCCGGCCAGCGCGTCCATCGAGGTCGGGCATTCGCGCGCCATCTCGGCCAGCGTGGCGTCATGGAAGACGACGTAGGCGGGCACGTTGTGGGCGCGCGCCACCTCGGTACGCCAGGCCTTGAGGGCGGCAAAGCGCGCCTGCGCGTCGTCGTCCAGCGGCAGCGGTGCGCCCGTTGCGCCGCCTGCGCGTGGACCGACGCCACGCCCGACCCCACGCCCCTTGCGGCTGCGGCCGGCGCGCGGCGCCTTCTCGGCCGGCTCGCGCAGCCGCACCTCGATGCCGCCGCGCAGCACGGCGCGCGCGCTGTCGGTCAGCGCCAGGGTGTTGAAGTCGCCCTCGGCGCGCAGGTGGCCGAGCGCCAGCAGCTGGCGGATGACGCCGCGCCACTGCGATTCGGACAGATCGGCACCGATGCCGAAGGTGCTGAGCTCGGCGTGCCCGTACTGCGCCACCTTCTCGTTGCGCTTGCCGCGCAGCACGTCGATCAGGTGCACGGCACCAAACTGCCGCGGCGCGCGGAAGCCGCCGTGCTGGTGGAAGCGGTAGATGCACGACAGCAGCTTGCGCGCCGCCTCGGTGCCGTCCCAGGTGGCCGGCGGCTGCAGGCAGTTGTCGCAATTGCCGCAGGGTTCGGACGCTTCGCCGAAATAGGAGAGCAGGCGCACGCGCCGGCAGTCGTGCGCCTCGGCCAGGGCGAGCAGGGCGTCGAGCTTGCCGCGCTGCACGCGCTTGAACTCCTCGTCGGCCTCGCCGTCGTCGATCATGCGGCGCTGGTTGACGACGTCGGCCAGGCCATAGGCCATCCACGCATCGGCGGGCAGGCCGTCGCGGCCGGCGCGGCCGGTCTCCTGGTAGTAGCCCTCGATGTTCTTGGGCAGGTCGAGATGCGCGACGAAGCGCACGTCGGGTTTGTCGATGCCCATGCCGAAGGCGATGGTGGCCACCATCACGAGGCCCTCCTCGCGCTGGAAGCGGTCCTGGTTGCGTCGCCGCACTTCGACATCGAGGCCGGCGTGGTAGGGCAGCGCGTCGATGCCCTCGCTCACCAGCCAGGCCGCCGTCTCCTCGACCTTCTTGCGGCTCTGGCAATAGACGATGCCGCAGTCCATGCCGCTGCCAGGCCCGTTCTGGCCTTCGTGCTCGTCGCGCAGGAAGGCGAGCAGCTGCCGCTTCGCGTCGTCCTTCTCGACGATGGTGTAGCGGATGTTCGGGCGGTCGAAGCTGGCGACGAAGAGGCGCGCCTCCTCGAGCTTCAGGCGCGCGACGATGTCGGCGCGCGTGTGGTCGTCGGCGGTGGCGGTGAGCGCCAGGCGCGGCACGCTGGCGTAGCGCTCATGCAGTGCCGACAGGCCGAGGTACTCCTCGCGGAAGTCGTGCCCCCACTGGCTGACGCAATGCGCCTCGTCGATGGCGAAGAGGCTGAGCAGCCCGCGCTCGTGCAGCGAGTCGAGCATGGCCAGGAAGCGCGGCGTCAGGATGCGCTCGGGCGCTGCGTACAGCAGCGTGATGCGCCCGGCGAGCAGCTCGCGCTCGATGTGGCGGGCGGCGTCGCCTTCCAGCGTGCTGTTGAGGAAGGCGGCGCTGACGCCGAGTTCCTCCAGCGCCCCGACCTGGTCCTGCATCAGCGCGATGAGCGGCGAGACCACCACCGTGACGCCACGCCCGGCGCGCTGGCGCACGATAGCGGGCACCTGGTAGCACAGGCTCTTGCCGCCGCCGGTGGGCATGAGCACCAGGGCGTCGCCACCGCCCACCACATGCTCGACGATCTCGCGCTGCGCGCCGCGGAAGGTGGCGTAGCCGAAGACCTCGTGCAGGACGTCCTGGCAGGCCGTCGGGTCGGTCGGGGCGGTGGGGGCCGTCGCGGACGGCGCTGCGAGAACGGCGGACATGGGTGCGGTGGCCTGGGCGGCGATGCTACGCGAGCGCCCGCTTCGGCCGGGCCGCAGCCAGCCCGATGAGCGCCCCGCGCGGGTGCCCACGGACGAGTCACTCCATCGGGTCACTCATGCGGGCCAGCCCCTTGGAGCGGGCCCGCTCACCCGGTTGGCGGGGCCATTGGCGCCGAGGGCGGGCGCGATAATGCGGCGCATCCGCTCCCGCACCGTTGCCGGAGCCGCACAGGAGCAAGCGCCATGGCCTCGGTCAACAAAGTCATCCTCATCGGCAACCTCGGCCGCGACCCCGAGGTGCGCTACGCGCCCAGCGGCTCGGCCATCTGCAATGTCACCATCGCCACCAGCCGGCAATGGAAGAACAAGGACAGTGGCGAGCGCCAGGAAGAGACCGAATGGCACCGCGTCGTCTTCTACGACCGGCTGGCCGAGATCGCGGGCGAGTACCTGAAGAAGGGCAAGTCGGTCTACGTCGAAGGGCGGCTGAAGACGCGCAAGTGGACCGACAAGGACGGCGTCGAGAAGTACACCACCGAGATCATCGCCCAGGAGATGACCATGCTCGGCGGCCGCGAGGGCGGTGGCGGTGGCGGTGGCGGCGGCATGTCGGACGAAGGCGGCGGCGGTGCACCCGCCGCCCGCAGCGCCCCGCCGGCGAGCCGCGCCCCCGCCCCGGCAGGCAAGGCGCCCGCCAAGAGCAACACCGGCTTCGACGACATGGACGACGACATCCCGTTCTGAGGCCTGCCGCGACGCCCCGGATCCACGCAGGGATGCCACCCCACGACCGACCTCGCGGCCCCGCCGATTCATACATCCCCGAGATGATGACGAGATCGGTTCGTTGCGTGTGGTGGACAAGCCGGCGCGGCCTGCCCGTATACAAGGGGGCTTGGGGAGGTGGATCCGATGGGAGAACTGCTCGAAGCCAAGGCGCGCACCGACCTGCTCAACCGGCTCAAGCGCGCCGAGGGCCAGTTGCGCGGCGTGCAGCGGATGATCGAGGAAGGGCAGCCCTGCGCGGACATCGCCAACCAGATGGCCGCCGTGCGCAAGGCGCTGGACAGCACGCATGTCCGCCTCACCGTGTGCTACATGCAGCAGGAAATGCGCGACTCGCTGCACCTCGGCGCCGATGCCACCGGCACCCTGAGCGGCCTGCTCGACGAAATGCAGACACTCCTCGGCCGAGGACGCTGACCTCGTCGTGACACCGCTGAAGTTCCTGTATCCGGGCTGGTTCGCGGTCGTCATGGGCTTGGCAGGCCTGTCGCTGGCCTGGCACCGCGCCGTGCCCGCGATGGGGCCGGCCGCTGCGGCCACGTCGGCCATCCTGGGCGGGCTGGCCGCCCTGGTCTTCGTCGTGCTGGTGGCGGCGGCGGCCCAACGCGCCGTGCAGCACCCCGAGGCCTGGCGAGAGGACCTGCGCCATCCCGTTCGGCACGCCTTCGTCGCGACGCTGCCGATTTCGCTCATCCTGCTGGCCACCGTGGCCGTGGCGCACGGCGAGCGTGGGCTCTTCGTGCAGGCGGTGTGGTGGCTCGGCGCGCTGGCGCAGCTGGCCGTCACCGTCTGGGTCGTGGCACGCTGGTGGCGGGGCAATGTCGCCGGCGGGCTGGTCTGGCCGGGCGTGACCCCGGCGCTCTTCATTCCCGTCGTCGGCAACGTGCTCGTGCCGCTGGCCGGGCTGCCGCTCGGCGCCACGGTGTGGTCCGCCGCCCAGCTCGGCGCCGGGGTGCTGTTCTGGCCCGTGGTCACCGTGCTCGTGCTGGTGCGCCTGGCCGCGTCGGGCTCGTGGCCCGAACGGCTGCAGCCGGCTGCCTTCATCTTCATCGCCCCGCCGGCGGTGCTCGGGCTCGTGGCGCTGCAGTTCGCCGCACCCCTGCCGCTGGCCGCGGCACTGTGGGGCATGGCGCTGGTGTCGCTGCTGTGGTGCAGCGCCCTGGTGCGGCGGATCGCGGCGCTGCCCTTCGGCCTGCCGCACTGGGCGCTCAGCTTCCCGTTGGCCGCCTTCAGCGCACTCACCTTGCGGCTTGGCGAAGAAGCCGGTCCGGCGATGGCGATGCTCGGCGTTGCCCTGCTGGCGCTGACGTCACTCGTGGTCGCCGGCCTGACCCTGGCGACGTTGCGCGGCCTGCGCAACGGCAGTCTGCTGGCCCCCGAGCCGGTGGCGGCGCTGCAGCCGGCGAGCCCGTAGGGGCAGGCATCCGTCGGCGCAGCCCGCCGGCCCGGGCCGCACACCCTGGCTAACATGCCGGCATGCGCATCACGCCGGCCTTGATCGCCTGCCCGCCTCACCGTCGCGCTCACCGGGGTACCTTCGTGCTGCGCGCTCCGGTATTCACCCTTCGGGCGGCCGGGCGGGCTCATGCACCCGCTTCCGCCCGCGCCGGGCTGGCCGCCGCGCTGCTGCTTGGCTTGGCCGGGCCCGGCTGCGCGCAGGTGTCGCGGCAGGCGGGCGCCACCCCCCCGCCCAAGGGCGGTGTGCCGCTG
>JALHOU010000223.1:6719-8253 GCA_022842825.1 Rubrivivax sp. | reverse complement strand
GAGGTCGACTCCCACGGCACCTGCTTGCCGCCCGAGTCTCGCCGCACGGCCACGCGCACCTGCTTGAACACGTCCTCGACCTTGAGCCCCGGCTTGCGCATGGCCTCCAGCAGGTTCTGCGTGTACAGGCCGTTGCTGCCGGTGCCGTCGCTCGCCACCGTGCCGGGCGCCGTGGCAAACGCCACCAGCGTGCCCACGGGCGCGTCCATCTGGGCCAGGCCCGCGCCGCCCGAGCGGAAGCTGCGCGCGAACGGGTTGTTGCGGCACGCGTCGAGGATGAGCACGTTGGTGCCGTTGCCGGCCGCGTCCATCTTGTCGAGCACGGCCTGCGCGTCGAGCGCGGCATAGGCCACCTCGTCCTCGCGCTGGATGTCGGCACCGATGGGCACGAGGTAGTTGCGGCCCTTGATCTGCACGCCGTGGCCGGCGAAGTAGAAGAGGCCCACGCCGCCCGCCTTGCGCAGCGCGTCGCCGAAATCGCGCACTGCCTGCGTCATGCGGCGCTGGTCGAGGTCGATGTGCAGCATCACCTTGAAGCCGGCGGCGCGCAGCGCCTCGGCCATGGCGCGCGCATCGTTGGCGGGGTTGGCGAGCGCGCCCTCCTTGTAGGCCGCGTTGCCGATCACCAGCGCCAGCCGCGCCGCGGCGCGTTCGGGGCCGGCGGCGTGGCGTGCCGCCCCGGACCGGCCGGGCCCTTCCTGGGCCGGTACCTCGGTTGAGGCCAGGGCGCCCAGCGCCAGCAGCGCGGCGCAGAAAGGGAGGTGACGGAAGGCGAGCATGCGGCGGCTTCGTGCGGAACGGCGGATGCCGTCCCTCGCCGTCGCTATCGGCCGGCGGCCGGCCGACTTGAGCGCTCAGCGCCGCCGATCCGACGATGGCCTGCGCCGGCCTATCCCGCCCGCACCGACACGGCCGCCGCCAGTGTGGCCACGCCCAGGCACAGATTGAAGAACACCAGCCGGCGGATCCCGTCCAGCGCCGCAGCCGCCACCGGCCACTGTGCCTGCGCCACCGCCTCGCGCAGCCGCGGCCAGAGCGCAGCGTAGAGGAAGGCGAACACGCCGGCCATGACGAGCCCGGTGGCCAGCATCACGTGCCACCCGAGCGGCGCGCGCGCGAACCCCACGTGGCCCATGAGCGCCAGGCCCGAGGCGACGATGGCCACCACCGCCACGGCCACCAGGCGGAAGAAGCGGCCCAGCGCAGCCGCGAGCAGCGGCAGGCGGCGGGGCGGCTCGAGCACCTCGATGGCCGCCGGCCGCAAGACGAAATGCGCGAACACCATGCCGCCCACCCACACGACCGCGGCGAGCAGGTGGACAAAGAGCAGCAGCGCCTGGACAGAGGGTGACATGCGCCGGAGGATACGTGCAAGCGGAGTGCGGGTCGGCGAGAAGCCCAGGGGGTCCGCACTGAGCCCGAGTCGAGCCTCGGCCATCGAGCACGCTGGCCCGCCGCTCCGCTGGTCCGCCCGGAAACCGGCGATCACGCTGACCGCGGCGCCGAGCAGGCCGCAATCAGGCCGCAATCAGGC
>JALHOU010000223.1:4525-6619 GCA_022842825.1 Rubrivivax sp. | reverse complement strand
TCCGTTCGTGACGACGATGGTGGCCGGCGAGGCGATGGGGCTCACTGCCACTGCTTCGGGTCGTTGCACCTGGCGTTGCTGACCCGCTTCTTGAGCAAGGCCAGTTCGGTGGCTGTGCCGGCGCACTTGCCGATCACGCCACCCCAGCGCTTGCCGTCGTTGGGCATCGCCAGGGTCGCCGGCACCTCCGCACCGTGCTTGGAGATGCAGTCCCGCGTGGCGGCTACCGCGGCAGCCTCGCACTCCTGCACGCTGACGGTGAAGCACTGCCGGAAGTACGTCTGCTGGGTGCAGAAGGCCGGGGGCATGTTCTTCTCGACGTGCTGCAGCCACGCGTCCTTGGGCGCCGTCTGGGCGGACGCGATCATCGGCAGGGTCAGGACAACGGCGGCAAGGGCTTTGATGCGCATGAGGGCCTCGGTGGAAAGGACCGGCGAAGGTACCGCCGCCGCGCCGGGCCAGCACGGCCGGCCGTCGATGCCGCCGTGAGGATGTCGCGGCGGCCGCGCCAATGCGCGCTGCGCTGGCCGGGGCCCCTTGCTCACTCCTCGGACGCGCGGCGCTCAACCCTTCGCCGCCTGCTGCCGCGCCTTCGCCTCCACCTCCAGGAATCGATCGGCCAGCGCCCGGACGAAGCGGCCCAGGTAGGTGCTCGCCACCAGTTCTTCCAGCGAGGCGCGGTCCACCACCACCGCGCTCACGTCTTCCAGCGCCACCACGCTGGCCGAGCGCGGGGCATCGGCAAAGATCGCTGTCTCGCCGAACACGTCGCCGGCCTTCAGCACACGCAGGGGGATGCTGCGGCCCGGGTGCTCGGGGTCGCGCCGACGCACCTCGCACTGGCCGGCGGTGATGATGTAGGCGGCGTCGGCGCGGTCACCCTCGCGCACGATGACGCGGCCGGCCTGGAACACGTGCAGCGGGAACCAGTTGCCGCCGCGCAGGAAGGCGCGCAATTCGTCGGCCAGCTCGGCGGCGCTCTGGTGGCGGTCTTCGCGCTCCTTGGCCATCGCCTTCTTGACGATGGCCGTCAGCATGGGCGGCGGCTTCACGGCCACGCCGCCGCTCTCGTCGGGGCTGCGGAACTCGCAGCGCGCGGCGGCGGCCAGCGCATCGTCCATCGGGCCCATGTAGGGCGCCTGCCCGGTGATCGCCTTGTAGAGGATGGCGCCCATGGAGAAGATGTCGGTGCGCGCATCGATGCGGCTGATCTCGCCACGCGCCTGCTCGGGCGCCATGTAGCGGACGGTGCCGGCCACGGTGCCCTCCATGTCGGGCTCGCCATCGACCAGCGCGCGCTCGGTGGTGGCGTGGGCGCAGCCCCAGTCCATGAGGTACACCTCGCCGAACTCGCCGACCATGATGTTGTCGGGCTTCAGGTCGCGGTGCACGATGCCGCGGCTGTGCGCGTACGACAGCGCGTCGCAGACGCTGGCCAGCGCCTGCAGGATGCGCTCCACGTCGCGCTGGCTGGACTGCATGGCGATGAGCTCGGTGAGCGTGCGGCCGTCCACCAGCTTCATCGTGTAGCTGGCGCCCCGGCCGGCCTCGTCCACCGCCAAGTCGTGTACAGGCACGATGTTGGGGTGCGTGAGGGCGCCGGTAATGCGCGCCTCGTCGATGAAGCGCTGCCGCATCTCGGCCTCCTCGGCAAGCGCGGAGTCGATGACCTTGAGCGCCACGCGCCGGCGCAGGTCCACGTCGTACAGGCGGTGGATGCTGCCCATGCCGCCGCGCGCGATTTCGCCTTCGTCGCGCAGGCGGCCGGACAAGACGCCCGGGTGGGTGGAGGCAGGGGCCTCGCGCCAGGCGGGCATGGCCGCGGCGGACATGGAGCCGTCGTCGCGCTGCGCGCCGTCGAACCAGGGCAAGGCGTCGTAGGCGTCGAGCCGGGCGCCATCGGGGCCGACGCCGCTGACGAGCACCGTGGGCGGTGCCGCCGCGTCGGGTTTGCTGCTGCTCATGCATCCTCCTGCCTGCGCCAAGGCGCACCACGCGCGTGCGCGTCGGGGCAGCGCCGCCAGTTCGCAGTATCGCCTCGCCTCGGCGCGGCGGAGCGCGGCTGGCGAAGGGCTTGGGAGCGTATTCGGGCAG
>JALHOU010000223.1:0-4425 GCA_022842825.1 Rubrivivax sp. | reverse complement strand
CCGCGCTCGCCATCGAGGAACGACACGAGCACCACGCCTTCGGACATCACCCAGCAGCCCGGCGTCTTCTCGCCGTCGGGGGCGATGTGCTCGGCGAAGCGGGCCTGGCCAACGCAGGGGCCGGTCTGGGTGTAGAGCAGCACGCGGGCACCGTCGCCGGACTGCGCGAAAGCCACCACCTTCTGGTTCTGGGCCTGGAGCGGCCAGGCCGCACAGAGCAGGCTGGCGGCGAGGAGAGAGATCCGGACGAGTTGCATGGGAACTCCTGGAAAGCGGTTGCCCGAGACCTCAATGTCGGCGCGCGGATGACAAGGCGATCGTTCAAAAGCAGCCCACTTTGGCCGCCAGTTCCGCGCCACCGGTCGAGGGCGTGAAAGATGGCCGCCGCATGGGACGGGCCGCACCCGTGTGGCGTGTGCGGGAGCATCGTTCCCGCTCGCGGCTATCCTCGGGTGAACCGATGCGGGAGGGACGATGGGTTTGGCCAAGAAGTTCACGCTCGGCGTACTTGCCGTCTTGCTGTTGTTGCTAGCCACCGCCGTGGCCGCCGCGCTGGCGCTGGGCATCCCGCGCAATGCCGCCGGCATGGCGGCTCGCAGCGTGTGCTCGGCGGTTTTCGTGGCGGGCCGCGCGCCGGAAGGCCCGGCCGGCGCGTTCGCGGCCGACGTGCTGCCGGCCAGCCCTGCGCTCGGCGCCGTGCAGGTGTCGGTTGACTCCGCCACGCGCTCGGTGAACGGCAGCTTCGGCGGCTTCTTCGAACGCACGGCGCGCCTCGTGCAGGGGCGCGGGTGCCTGCTCGACATGCCGGCCGTGGCGTCGACACCCGCTTCGGCTGCGACGCCCGCCGACACCAATTCCCTACGTCCCTGGCCCGAGGGCAACCGCCCGCTGGCTGCCGCGCTCTGGGGCGAGGCGGTCGACGCCGCGCGCCTGCAGGCAGTGGTGGAGCACGCCTTCGCCGGTGCGGGCGACCCACGCGCCGCCAACGCGCGCGCCGTGGCTGTGTTGCACCAGGGGCGGCTGCTGGTGAACCGGCAGGCGCCGGGCTTTGCGGCCGAGACGCCGCTGCACGGCTGGTCGATGACCAAGACGGTGACGGCGATGCTCGCGCACAAGCTCGCCGCCGAGCGCGGCCTGGACCCCTCGCGCCGCGTCGTCGACAGCTTCGGCGCGGGCGCTGGCGGCGCGCCGGGCTGGGCAGCGGCATGGCGGGCCGACGAGCGCGCCGCCATCACGCTCGACGACTTGCTCTTCATGCGCGACGGACTGGCCAACGAAGAGAGCTATGCCGCCTGGGGCGCGGTGCCGCGCATGTTGTTCGGCGCTGGCGACGTGGCCGCGCACGCCGCCGGTGCCGGCGCTGCGGCGTCGCCGGGCGCGCGCTGGCTGTACCTGAGCGCCAGCACGAACATCGCCGCCCGCGTGCTGCGCTCGCACTTCGACAGCGACGCCGCCTACTGGGCCTGGCCACGACAGGCGTTGTTCGAGCCGATCGGCGCGCGCAGCGCCGTGCTCGAGACCGATGCCGACGGCACGTGGATCGGCTCGAGCTACCTCTGGGCCAGCAGCGGCGACTGGGTGCGCCTGGGCCAGCTCATGCTCGACGACGGTCGCTGGAGCGGCCAGGCGGTGCTGCCACCCGGCTTCCTGGCCCGCGCCACGCGGCCGGCGGTGGCCTCGGGCGAGGGCCGCGGCTACGGCTGGCAGACCTGGCTGATCGGCGCGCCGCAAGTCGGCAAGTGCGCCGGCCAGGTGCCGGCCGACACCATCGCCATGCGCGGGCACTGGGGCCAGATCGTCGCCATGGTGCCCTCGCGCCGCGCCGTCATCGTGCGCCTGGGCTGGACCTTCTCGCGCGAGCAGTTCGACGGTTGCGCCTTCGTGCGCGACGTGCTGTCAACGCTGCGTGGCTGAGGGCCACGGCGGCGAATCGCGCGCCAAGGGCGGCGTGCGTCAGAGCACGCTCACCGGATCGGGCCGGTGCACCTCGCCCAACGCATCCACGGCGAGGAAATCGCTCGCCTGCCGGCGCAGGAACGGCAGCGCATCGGCACCCTTGAGCATGGCAATGGTGCAGATCGACCCCGCGGCCAGGCACAGCGGCGCCACGACGCTGATGCTGCGCCAGGCGCGCACCGGCCAACCGGTGCGCGGGTTGAGCACGTGGCAGTAGCGCTCGCCATTGGCGCCGATGAAGTAGCGCTCGTAGTCGCCGCTGGTGGCCAGGGCACCTTCGGCCAGCGCGATGACGGCGAGCGGTCGGTCCTCTTCGCGCGGGTGGCGGATGGCCATCTGCCAGGGCGCGCCATCGGGGCGCGGCCCGAGCAGGCGGATGTCGCCGCCGAGGTTGACGAAGCCGTGCCGCAACGAGCGTTCCTGCAGCAGCACGGCAGCGCGGTCGGCGGCGTACTCCTTGCCGAAGCCGCCGAGGTCGATCTCCATGCCCCGGCGCAGCAGCGCGAAGGTGCTCGCCCCGGGCGCGCGTTCCAGCAGCGTCAGCGTCCAGCCCACGCACTGGCGCAGCGAGTGCAGCGCCTCGCGCGTGGGCACGCGGCCGGCGCGGAAGTCCCAGGCGCGGCTGAGCACACCCGAGGTGACGTCGAAAAGGCCGTCGCTCGCCCAGTACATCTGGTCGGCGTAAGCGAGCAGGTCGGCCGTCTCGTCGTCCACCGGCACCGGCGTGCCCTGCCCCGCGGCCGCGTTGATGCGCGAGACGACGCTGTCGGCGCGGTAGCGCGAGTACTTGGCTTCGATGCGACGCACCTCGAGGATGGCCGCCTGCGCCGCGTTGCGCGCGTGGTCCTCGCTCACGGTGCCGGCGACGTGCACCTCGCAGTCGCTGCCCATGGCACCGAACTGGAAGAGCCAGGCGTCGCCATGGCGCGAGATCGTCGGGGCGGCCGGGGTGCTGTGCTCGGACATCGGCGCGCCGACTCAGAAGCGCCGTGTCAGGCCGATCTGCGCCGAGTAGGCGCGGAACGGCGCCAGCCCGGTGGAGCCCGCACCGTCCCAGGCCCAATTGCTGCGCTGTTCGTAGGCTTCGATCTTGCCGTCGACCGTCCAGTCGCGGTCGATGGTGTAGACGAGGCCGAGGCCGACGGCCGCAGCACCGAACGACGACAGCCGCTGGTCCAGCGAGATGAAGCGCGGCGGGTTGTTGCGGTCGTAGCCGACCGGGAAAGGCTCGCCGAGCGCGGGGTCGTAGATCGCCTCGCGATAGAACTCGGCCGCGGTCTGCGTGTAGGCACGCAGGGCCGGCACGACCTTCACCGAGCTGCTCACCGGCACCACCCACTCGGCCTGCAGCGTGTGCGACTGCACCCCGAAGCTGTCCTGCGTGGCGCGGTAGCTGCTGCGCAGCGTGCTGCCGCCGTCGACGAAGTGGTGGTTCCAGCGCAGCATGAGCACCGTCTGCTGGCGCTCGCGCGGGCGCTCGTCGAGCGCCTTGTAGGGGTCGCTGTAGTAGCCGCGGCCGTCGCTGTAGCTGATGGAGGCCTGCAGCACGTCGGCGCGCGAGGCGACCTTGGTGACGCCCAGCGACACCTGGTTCGTCCGCCGCTTCTGGTTGAAGACGAGATCGTTGACCGGGTTGATGAGATCGTTCGAGCTGCCGAGCGACACGCTGAGCTCGGTGTTCTGGTCGTCGCTCGCCCAGCGCAGGTCGAAGCTGCCGGCGACGGAGCTGTAGTCGCGCTCTTTCGAGCCCGCGATGCCGCCGCCGACGCTCACACGCTCGAAGTAGCGCGTCACGCGCACGTCGCCCGCCTGTCGCCGCTCGGTCATGCGCGAGGCGCCGGAGATGGCGGTGTGGTAGCGCGGCGTGGCGCCCGAGACACTGTCGGCGACGAGGGTGCCGTTCAGCCACCAGTCCTCGTCGAACAGGGGCGTCACCACCTGGAAGCTCGGCGAGATGATGCTGATGCGGTCGAGGCCAGGCTGCGAGTCCTTGTAGGTCAGGGTGCGCAAGCTCACCGAGGCCGACTCGGGCTTGCTCTCGGCACGGGCCGGTGACGCGCCCATCACGCCGGGCAGCATGGCGGCGGCGGCGACGACAGAGCCGAACGTGGAGCCGAACCTCGATTCCAGGCCAGCCCCGAACGATGGCGACCGCGCGTTCGACGTGGCCGTACCGCGCCCCACTTCCGGATCGGCCGAATCAGTTGCAGCCACAACCACCCCCACCGACGCCGTAGCCGCCGGAGGCGGCCTCCTTGCTCTCGTAGACCTGCTGGTCCAGCCGGGAGCCCAGCGCGTTCCAGGACATCGACATCTCCGGCTTGGCCACGAACGACTTGTCCCAGGCCGCCGGGCCACCGGGTCCGGCGCACCCGCCCAGCAGGCCCAGCGCGCCCGCCAGACCCAGCACGACCAGACTGCGGCCGGCGCGCAGCTTGGGGGCCGCCGGCTGCCGCGCCGGCCTCATGG
>JALHOU010000222.1 GCA_022842825.1 Rubrivivax sp. | reverse complement strand
CGAGCGCGTGGGGTCGAGCGTTGTGCCGCAGGCGTGGCAGGGCCAGCGCAGCGGCACGCCGTCGGCCGGGGGCAGGGGCTGGCCGTCCACGCCGCGCTGGCGCAGGGCGTGGCCCAGGCGCGGCAGGTCCACCACCAGCAGCGGCGTGGCGCACCAGGTGCAGGTGTCGCTGTCGTTGACGTTGTTGATCTCGCCTTCAGCCAGGCCGCCGCAGCTCAGGCAGTGCAGCACGCGTTTTTGCGCGCGCAGTGCGGCGCGCTCGGGCGGCAGCAGCGGGCGCACCAGGCCGCGCTCGGCCAGCAGGCCGGCGTCGGTGTGCAGGTGGCCGTGGCCGGCCGGGCACTCCTGCGCCGGAAAGCGGCCCCAGCGGGTGCGGTTGTGCACCGTCTTCAGCGGCTGCGCGCACACGGGGCAGGGCAGCGTGGGCGGGCGCGGGGCGGGGGCGGGTGAGCTTGAAGAAGGCGGCCGCACGTCCTCGCCGCGGCTCATCTCGCGCAGCAACTCCACCCAGCCCAGGCCCGCGAGCTGCACCGACTCCAGCATGTCGAACCACACCAGCCGGCACGCGGCGCAGTGGTCCACCAGCACCGTGCGGCCCGTGTGCGCGCGCAGCTGCCGCTGGGCCATGGTGGCGCGGCACTGCGGGCAGGCGCGGGGGGTGTCGTCGGGCCGCGGGGGCATCGTTGCCATTGTGAGCCGCCGGGCGTGCGTGCGCAGCCCGCGCGTGCACAACGCCTCGCGGCCGTGCGAAACGCGGCGCTATCCTCGTCCGCCGGTGGGCCGATCCTGAATGAATCCGTACGAGAGCTTCGCCCTGGCGGGCGCCCTGGCGCTGGGCACGCTGGCGTGCCTGCACGCGCTGGTGTGGCACGCGCAGCGCCAGCCCTGGTCGGCGATGTTCGCGCTCGGCTCGGCGGCGCTGACGGTGGTGTTCGCGTTCGACTCGGCGCTGCGGCCGGTGGGCGAGGAGGTGGCGCTGGCCAACACGCTGCTCAGCGCCGCCTCGCTGGTGCTGCTGACGCTGGGCATCGTGGGCTACGTGCAGGTGCCTTCACCGTGGCGCGGGCGCATCGCGGGTTTCGTGATCGCCGCGGCCGTGGTGCTGGTGGCGCTGCGCCTCGGCGAGGTCTTCGGGCGGCAGGGCGGGCGCATCGCCTACGTCGCCTACATGGGGTTGATGGCCGCGCTGCTGGTGTGGGCGCGCTGGCGCGAGCCGCACCGCGGCCACGGGCTGGTGCTGCTGGCCATCCTCACCTACCCGGCGGCGGTGTGGATGGCCCGGCGTGGCAGCCTGGACCCCGGGCTGCTGCGTTACGTGATCGTCGTGCCCACGGTGGTGCTCGGGATGACGGTGCTCACCACCGGCATGCTGCGCGCGCAGCGGCGCGCCGACGAGGAGATTTCGCACCGCACCGCGGCCGAGGCGGCGCTGCGCGAGCTGAACGACTCGCTCGAGCAGCGCGTGGCGCGCCGCACCGCGGAGCTGGCCGAGATGGTGACCGGGCTGGAGAGCTTCAACCGCAGCGTCTCGCACGACCTGCGCGGGCCGCTGGGGGGCATTGCCGGCGCGGCCCGTGTGGCGATGCAGGCGCTGGACGAGGGCGACGTGGACAAGGCCCGCCGCACGCTGCCGCTGCTGAGCGAGCAGGCCGACCGCTCGGTGGGCCTGGTGAACTCGCTCCTGACACTGGCGCGTGCCGGCGAGGGCGGCGAGTTCGAGCCGCGTGCGGTGGTGCTGGACGAGTTCGTGCCCGAGGTGCTGGCGCGGATGCGGCAGGACGCCGGGTACGACGGCAGCAGGCCGCTGCCGGTGACGGTGGGCCCGCTGCCCACGGTGCGGGCCGACCCCGCGCTGCTGCAGCAGGTGTTCACGAACCTCGTGGGCAACGCGCTGAAGTTCTCGCGCGGGGCGGCCGCGCCGCAGGTGGAGATCGGTGCCGAGCGGCAGCCCGGGGGGCCGGTGCTCTACGTGCGCGACAACGGCGTGGGCTTCGACGGCGCCTCGCCTGGCGCGCAGCACCTGGGCGAGCCGTTCCTGCGCCTGCATGGCGGGCGCTTCGCCGGCCATGGCGTCGGGCTGTCGATCGTCAAGCGCATCGTCGAGCGACATGGCGGCCGGCTGTGGGCCCGATCGGCACCCGAGCAGGGTGCGACGTTCTTCTTTACGCTCGGCACGGCGGCAGAACCCGCGGCACACGCGGCGTTTGCGCGGCAGGTGTCCGGGGTGTAGGCGCGGGCGGGCCGATCTGCCTTGCAAATTAGAAGTCGTACGACGAAAATGCAAGGGTGATTCCCCGCATCGCCTTTCCTGCCGTACAGGCTGCAGCCGCAGCGTTCCCCGCCGTCGTGGTGTTGGGTGCGCGCCAGGTTGGCAAGACCACCTTGGCGCAGGCGGCGTTCCCGGTGCACCGCTACCTCGATCTCGAAGACCCGCGCACGGCCGAGCGCTTCCGGCAGGACGCCCGCTTCGAGCTGGACGCTGCCGGTGCGACCGGCGGGCTCATCCTCGACGAGGCCCAGGCGGTGCCGTCGGTCTTCAGCGCGTTGCGGGGTGCCATCGACGCCGCGCGCTCGGGCGTGGGTCGATTCATCGTGCTGGGCTCGGCGCAGCCGGCGCTGGTGCGGGGCGTGTCGGAGTCGCTCGCGGGGCGCGCCGCCGTGGTCGAACTCGACCCGCTCACTGCCAGCGAAGCCGGCGCCGGGCCCGAGCCCGTGCCCTGGCAGACCGTGTGGCTGAAGGGTGGCTTTCCGGACGCGCTGCGCGGCGGTGGTCGAGGTGACGCAGGCGAAGGCCGCCTTGACTGGCGTTTGTGGTGGGACTCCTACCTGCGCCTCGTGCTCGAGCGCGACCTGCCCCAATACGGGGTGAACGCCGATCCGCTGTTCATGCGGCGGCTGCTCACCATGCTGGCGCATCAGCACGGTGGGCTGCTGAATGCTTCGGCCCTGGGCGCGTCGCTTGGCGTTTCGTACCACACGCTGCAGCGGCACCTCGACGTGCTGGAGTCCATCTACCTGCTGCGCCGCCTGCCGCCGTTCTTTCGCAACGTGGGCAAGCGGTTGACGAAGGCGCCGAAGGTGTACCTGCGCGACACGGGGTTGCTGCACCACCTGCTCAACATCGGCTCGGCCGGGGAACTGGCCAACCACCCGTCGCGCGGGGCGAGCTGGGAGGGCTTCGTCATCGAAGACGTGCTTCGCCGCGAACGGCTGGCGCACCCGGGCACGCAGGCGTACTTCTGGCGCACGGCGGCCGGGGCGGAGATCGATCTGTTGCTCGACCGCGGCACCGAGCGCGTGGCCGTCGAGGTCAAGGCGGGCCGAGGCGACGACGCGCGGGCCGTGCGCACGTTGCGCGAGGCGATGCCCGATGCAGATGCGCACAGGGGCTGGATCGTTGACCAGGCCGCGGGCATCGAGCCGGTGTCCGCGCAGGTCGCGCGCGCGGGGTTCGCTTCGATCATGGAAGGCACGCCGTGAGCGTGGATGCATCGGATCCCATCCTGTGGGCCCACCCTGTCGCCGACGCGGTGCGCCACGCCGGCGAGGCCGCCACCAGCCCGCGCTGGGAGGGCATCCACGCCTTCATCGTGGCCGCGCCGGTCAAGGCGACAGGGCTGACGGCGGCCACGGTGAACAAGTCGCTGGCGCACCTGGAACGCGCAGGCGTGGTGGGCGAGCTGACAAGCCGCAGGCGCGGCCGGGTCTTCGCCTATCTGCGCTACGTGCACGAACTCTCCGCCGGGCTGCCGGAACCGGCGTGAACGGCTGCCCATGGCTCTCTTCCCGCAAGGCCTGACCCACGTCGACCAGCGCTGCAACGCCGGCGAGCGGCGCGTGCTGCACGCGCTCAAGCGGCACCTGGAAGACGACCACCTCGTCTGGCACAACGTGCCCATCGGCCCGCGCGCGCGGCAGCCCGACTTCGTGGTGCTGAGCCCGCGCCAGGGCGTGCTGTTGCTGGAGGTGAAGGACTGGAAGCGCGCCACGCTGGCCGCCGCCACGCGCGACCGCGTCGAGCTGAACACGCCGCGCGGCCCGGTGACCGAGGCCAACCCGCTGCGCCAGGCGCGCGACTACGCGCTGGAGCTGGTGGACGTGATGCAGCGCGACCCGGCCCTGGTGCATGGCGACGGGCCGTTCTGCGGCAAGCTGCTGTTTCCCTACGGCTGGGGTGTGGTGTTCTCGCGCCTCACGCAGGCCGAGGTGGTCGGCAGCGACTTCGCGGAGGTCTTTCCGGCGCACCAGGTGCTGATGCGCGACGACCTCGAGGAAGGCGTCGACGCGGGCGCCTTCCAGCGCCGGCTGTGGGGCCTGTTCACGGTGTCGTACCCGCACAAGCTGACGCTGCCGCAGCGCGACCGCATCCGCTGGCACCTGTTCCCCGAGTTGCGCGTGCAGACGCAGGCGGCGCTGGACTTCACCGACTCCACCGTCGACACGGGCACCGCCGCGCCGGCGCTGCCCGACCTGCTCCAGGTGATGGACCTGCAGCAGGAGCAGATCGCGCGCACGCTGGGCGAGGGGCACCGCGTCATCCACGGCGCGGCAGGCTCGGGCAAGACGATGATCCTCATCTACCGCGCGCAGCACCTGGCCGCCGCGGCGCGGCCCGGGCAACCGGTGCTGGTGCTGTGCTTCAACCGCACGCTGGCCGACCGCATCGGCTTCCAGTTGCAGCAGCGCGGCGTGGACGAGCGCGTGCAGGTGCGCACCTTCCACAGCTGGTGCCAGGACATGGTGAACAGCTACCAGCTGGACGTGCCGCCGGCGCCGAGCCGCGACGAGCGCTACGCGCAGGTCGTGCGCACCGTGGAGCGCGCGCTCGAGACCGGCTTCGTGCCCGGCGGGCAGTACATGGCGCTGCTGGTGGACGAGGCGCACGACTTCGAGGATGCGTGGCTGCGCATGGCCGTGCGCCTGGTGGACCCGGCCACGAACAGCCTGCTCGTGCTCTACGACGACGCGCAGAGCATCTACCAGAAGAAGCGGCGCAAGTTCAACTTCGCCAGCGTGGGCATCGAGGCGCGCGGGCGCACGAGCATCCTGAGGATGAACTACCGCAACACGGCCGAGGTTCTGGCGCTCGCGATGCACTGCGCACAGAGCCTGCTCGAAGGCGGGGGCGACGACGCGGCCGAGGGCGATGGAAGCGGTGGAGGTGATGGAGGCGACAGGGGTGGCAGAAGCTACAGCGGCGACCCGGCCCTGCGCGACGAGGATCGCGTCCCGCGCGTGCTGCCGGCTTCGGCCGGGCGCCGCGGCGCGCTGCCCGTGCTGATGCAGGCCGGCAGCGAGCGCGAGGAGGCCGAGCTGATCGCCGAACGCGTCGAGCGCGCGCATGCCGCCGGCCTGCCGCTGGCGGACATCGCGGTGCTCTGCCGCGCCAAATACCTGATGAAGCCGATCGAGGCGGCGCTGGCGCGACGCCGGCTGCCGCTGCAGTCGATGAACGGCCTGGCCTTCCGGCGCTTCGACTGGCGGCAACCGAGCGTCAAGCTGCTCACGATGCACAGCGCCAAGGGGTTGGAGTTCCCGCTCGTCTTCGTGGCCGGGCTGCAGGCGCTGCCAATGCGCGACGAGGGCCCGGACGACGCGGCGCGCCTGCTCTACGTGGCGATGACACGCGCCACGCACGACCTCGTGCTCTCGGCGCACGGCACCTCGCTCATCGTCGAGCGCGTGCGCGAGTCGCTGGCCGACGTGACGCGGCGGTTCGCGCACGCCCCGGGGTAGCGGTCCGAGCAGAGGTCCGTCGAGGCGCAAGACGTCGCGAAGCGCCGGCTGGCGGCGCGCCCGGCTTCGCAGGCCCGTTGACTTGGGTCAGAGCCGGTGCACGGCGCGGCGGGCGCGGCGAGGTGCCGCTGGCTACGATGCCCTCACGATGCGCCACTCTGAGCTGTCCGATGTCACCGTGACGGGCGTGCTGCGAGCCACGCTCGGGGCGGGCGCGCTGGCCATGTCGGCCGCGCTGGCCCAGACGCCGGCCCCGGCGCCACTGCCGGCGCCGCTGCCCGCGCCTGCGCAAGGCGCCGTGCCGCAGCCCGTGCCCACGCGCGGCAGGCTGCTCTATGAGACGCACTGCATCGCCTGCCACAACTCGCAGATGCACTGGCGCGATGCGCGCGTCGTGCGCGACTGGCCCGGCCTCGTGACGCAGGTGCGGACGTGGCAGGAGCGCACGAAGCTGCAGTGGAGCGACGCCGACATCCTGGAGGTGGCGCGCCACCTCAACGGCACCATCTACCGCTTGCCGCAGCCGGGGTCGGCGTAGGGGCGCTGTGGCGTCGCGTGGTGCCGTGTCGCGCCGTGCCGTGCCGTGTCGCGCCGTGCCGTGTCGCGCCGTGCCGTGTCGCGCCGTGCCGTGCCGCGCCGCGCGATGCGGCGACGGCCATGCCGCAAGTCAGCCCACGCGCCCCAGCACCAGCACCGCCATCCACGGCCAGACTGCGTTGACGAACATCATCAGCCACGTCGTCGGGCCGGCGAAGGCCGGCGTCGGGCCGAACTGCTGCGCCGCGGGCTTCTCCTTCGCGAAGGCGAGGTAGAGCACGAGCAGCAGCACGGCCGGCCCGAGGCTGGTGAGCACCACGCACGCGGCGAGCGAGACGAGCGCCGGCCAGCCGAGGTCGCGGCCGCGCTTCACCGCGGCCACGGCGGCGACGAGCAGGCAGGTTGCGGCGATGGCCAGCACCACCGGCAGCGAGGTCTCGGAGCCGCGCAACAGGCCGCGCGCGCCGCCGGTGGAGAGGTTGAGGCCGTGCACCAGCAACCCGAGAACGTTGAGCACGCTGACCAGCCCGAAGGCAAAGAAGCGGAAGCGGTCGAATCGGAGTGCAGCCATGGCGAACCGGGCGGCGCAGCCGCAAGGGGGTTCCCGGCCTATCGGCTGAACCGGGCGCGGCCAAAGGGCGCCGGGGTGCAGGCGCCCACGCCGGCTGCCCACTCGTGCACGAGGCGCGGGTCGGCGCCGATGCCTGGCGCCCGGCCGTTGCCCGACGTGGTTAGCGCATGCCGATCTTCGCCTCGCCGAAGAGGCGGCCCAGGCCGCGCGGCGGCGAGCGCCAGTATTGCGGTGGCGCGCTGACCTGGCCGCCCAGCCGGGCCGCGGCGGCCCAGGGCCAGTGCGGGTTGAAGAGCATCGCGCGGGCGAGCGCGACGAAGTCGGCGCGGCCTTCGGCCACCACCGCCTCGGCCTCCTCGGCCTCGGTGATGAGGCCCACCGCAATGGTCGGCAGCCCGGTGGCCTGCTTGAGCTGCTCGGCCAGCGGCACCTGGTAGCCCGGTCCGACGGGGATCTGCTGCTTCGCCGAGATGCCGCCGCTGCTGACGTGCAGGAAGCTCACGCCGCGCTCGCCCAGCGCCTGGCCGAACGCGATGCTCTGCGCCATGTCCCAGGCCGGCGTGCCGAGATGCTCCAGCCAGTCGGTGGCCGAGAGGCGCACGCCCACGGGCATGGAGGCCGGCACCGCCGCGCGCACGGCCTCGAACACCTCGAGCGGGTAGCGCATCCGGTTTTCGAGGCTGCCGCCGTAGCGGTCGGTGCGCCGGTTGCTCACCGGCGAGAGGAACTGGTGCAGCAGGTAGCCGTGCGCGGCATGCAGCTCGATGGCGGCGAGGCCGAGGCGGTGCGCGCGCCGGGCCGCAGCCACGAAACCTTCGCGGATGCGCGCCAGGCCGGCCTCGTCCAGCGCCTGCGGTGCGGCCTCGCCCTCGGCGTGCGGCAGCGCCGAGGGCGCGAGCGGCACCCAGCCACCGAGCGAGACGGGCGCGGGCGGGATCAGCATGCCGCCGCGCCAGGGCACCTCGCTCGAGGCCTTGCGCCCGGCATGCGCAAGCTGGATGCCGATGGGCATGGCCGAGTGCCGACGCACGGCGGCGAGCACGCGGGCGAGCGCGGCCTCGTGCTCGTCGCTCCACAGGCCCAGGCACCCGGGCGTGATGCGCCCCTCGCGCGTGACGGCGGTGGCCTCGAGGATGAAGAGCCCGGCGCCCGACATCGCGAGCTGGCCGATGTGCATGAGGTGCCAGTCGCCGGCGAGGCCCTCCTCGCACGAGTACTGGCACATCGGCGCGATGACGATGCGGTTGGCGAGAGCGAGCGGGCCGAGCGGGCCGGGGCTGAACAGGGCGCTCCCGGCACGCGCCTCGGCCGGGCTGGGCATGGGGTGGGCTGGCATGCCGTGGTTGTAACCCGGGCCGCGTGGGCCCGGCCAAGAGCGAGCCCCGCGGGCCCGGCCAGCGCGGCCGGCCCGGCCGGCCC
>JALHOU010000221.1 GCA_022842825.1 Rubrivivax sp. | reverse complement strand
TCGGCAGTGCGTCGGCAGTGCGTCGGCAGTACCTAGGCCCTTCGTGGGCGCGCTGCAGTCCGGGGCCGGAGAATGATCGCACGGTGAACATCCATCTTCCGACGGCCGTGCGCCGCGACCTCGGGCTGGCGCTTCTACTGCAGGCGGGCGCGGCCGTGGGCATCGCCGTGGCCACGGGGTGGGGCTGGACCTTTGGCGCCAAGGCCGTCGTCGGGCTGGCGGCGGCGGTGGCGCTGGTGGCCTGGGGGCTGAGCCGCGCTCTGGGCGCGGCGCGTGCCGACCGCGAGCGCGCGGCTCTTCAGGATCTCGGCGCGGCGAATCGCATCACGCTGTTGCGCCTCGCACTCGCGATGCAACTCGCCGCGGCCCTCGGCGAGCCGCTCGATGCGCGGCCCTGGCTGCCCTGGGCGGTGCTGATCTTCGCCGCCGTGGCCGCGCTGCTCGATGCCCTCGACGGCCCGCTGGCGCGGCGTGCGGGGCGGGCCACGCCATTCGGTGCGCGCTTCGACATGGAGAGCGACGCCTGGCTCACGCTCGTGCTGTGCCTGCTCGTCTGGCAGCTCGACCGAGCCGGTGCCTGGGTACTGGCGTCGGGCCTGATGCGCTACGCGTTCGTCGCCGCCGGGCTCGGCTGGCCCTGGCTGGCGCGGCCGTTGCCGCCGAGCGGGCGTCGCAAGGCCGTGTGCGTGGTGCAGATCGCCGTGCTGGTGGTGGCGCTGGCACCTGTCGTGCCGGGCGAGATGTCGAGCGCGCTGTGCGCGCTCGGCCTGCTGCTGCTCGTGCTGTCGTTCGGCATCGACGTTTGGCCGCTGGCGCGGATGCGGCCAGGGCGCCCCGAGCCGGGCCCGGGCGTCGGCTGGTGGGTGCGCTTCCTCGCGGCCGGCTTCGTACTCAACACCCTCCTCACCTTCGAGAGCCGGCTCGACGGCATCGGCGTGCACTGGAGCCCGCGCCTGAGTTTCGAGCTGTGCATGGGCCTGCTCGCCCTGATGGCTTGGGTGGCCTGGCGTGGCGTGCCCGGGCGCCGGGCCCTGGGCTGGCTCGCGGTGGCCTGCACCACGGCGGTGGTCGTGCGCTACGTGGACGTGACGGTGCCCGCCTTCTTTGGCCGGCCGGTCAATCTCTACTGGGACGTGCCGCACGTCTGGCAGCTGCTGCGCCTGGCCTGGGCCACGTGGCCGGCGTGGCAGGTGGCCGGCGCCGTGCTCGCCCTCGTGCTGGCGCTGGTGGCCCTGACGCGCGTCTCGCGTTGGGCGCTGGCGACGCTGGCCGATGCGCTTCTTGCACAGCCCGCGCGCCCGTGGTTCGCCGCCGGCGGTGCGCTGCTGGGCGCGAGCTTTGCGGTCCATCCCTTCGTGGGCGCCGACACGCGCTGGTTCTTCTCGCTGCCGCTCACGCCCGCGGTGGCGCGGCAGGTGCAACTGCTCGGCCAGGCGCTCTCGCGCGAGCGCACCGAGGCGCGGCTGACGCCCAGCCCCGACTTGGCCGGCAATGTCGCGGCGCTGCGCGGTGCCGACGTGCTGCTGCTCTTTGCCGAGAGCTATGGCGTCACCACCCTCGATCGCGCGGACCAGTCGCAGGCCCTCGCCGCGCCGCGCGAGCGCCTGGCGCAGGCGCTGCAGCGCAGCGGCCGGCAGGTGGTGTCGGCGCGCGTGCGCTCGCCCACCTTCGGCGGTGCCTCGTGGCTGGCGCACGCGGCGCTGCTGTCGGGCGTGGACACGCGCGACCCGAACGACCACGACCTGCTGCTCACGACACGGCGGCCGACGCTGGTGTCGCACTTCGCGAAGCATGGCTACCGCACGGTCGGCTGGATGCCCGGCATGCAGCGGCCCTGGCCCGAGAGCGCCTTCTACGGCTTCGAGCGCTATGCCGACGCCAACGCCATCGGCTATGCGGGACCGGCCTTCGGCTACTGGCGCATTCCGGACCAGGCCTCGATGGCGCTGTTGCACGCACAGGAGCTGGGCGCTGCGCCCGGCCTTGCACGAAAGCCGCGCTTTGTCGTCTTCCCCACGCTCGAGACGCACGCGCCGTTTCACCCGCTCGCGCCCTACCAGCGGTCGTGGGAGCGGCTGCTCACCGCCGGGGCCTACACGCCGGCACAGTTGGCCGAGGCGCTGGCGCCTACGGGCCCGCCGGGCGGCTGGGGGCCGGCCTACGTGCGCGCCGTGGCGCACACCTTCGAGTGGCTCGGCGACTACCTCGCCGAACGGGCGCCGGCGGCGATGCTGACGATCGTCGTCGGCGACCACCAGCCGCTGGCGGCGGTGTCCGGCGCCGGCGCATCCTGGGACGTGCCGGTGCATGTCATCAGCCACGACCCGGCGCTGCTGCAGCGGCTGCGCGCCGCGGGCTTCGTCTCAGGTCTCGTGCCCGGGCCCGGCACCCTGGGCGCGATGCACGAGCTCACCGATCTGCTCGCGCGCGCTTTCGACATGCCACGCGTAGATGTCACCGGAGCCGGCCCCGGGCGGCAGTGAGGCGACCCAGCGTTGCATGGCTGCGGCCTTGAGGGGCTGCGGCTGCAGCCAGGCGAAGCGCTCGCCCGCGCAGGCACGGTAGACATGGCGGCCGAGCGTCTCGAGTCGCTCGATGCAGGCGAGCGCGGCATCGGGCAGCGCTGCGAGGTACTCGAACGACAGGGCACGCACGGGCGACGAGAGGCCCTGCAGCACCGCGAGCTCGAGCCCCTCGACATCGATCTTCACGAAGTCGGGCCGGCCGTGTTCGGCGATGAGCGCGTGCAGCGTCGTCACCGGCACCCGCGTGCCGGCGCGCCATTGCGTGCCACGAAAGCCCGGCGTGGCGCCGACGCGCCGCGCCCAGTCGGCCGACAGCGTGCTGACCATGAGGTTGCCGGGGCTCACCAGCAACTGCGCCTCGCCTTCCGCGGCGCCCACGGCCAGCGGCAGCACCGTCACGCCGGTGTCGCGCGCGAACAGCGCCGCCAGCATGCGCTGGCAGTCGGGCTGCGGTTCGACGGCCAGCACGCGCGCACCCAGGCGCCGCCAGACCAGCGTGCGGTTGCCCACGTGCGCGCCGATGTCGAAGGCGAGGCCGCCCTTCGGCACGAGTGAACGGTAGAAGGACACGAGCCGGGCGCGACGCCCGGGGATGCCGTGGTAGATCCACAGCGAGCGCAGCATGCCGACGGCGCGGCCCAGCCTCGGCGCGTCGGCGCTGCCTGCGCCTGCCGCGTTTGCTCCATCGATCGGCGACGCCGTCGGTTTCATCGTCCTCGCCTTGACTCCCGGCTCGAAACCTGCACCTCGGCGCCAGACCGTCCCGCCGCCGCGGCGTCCAGTGCCGGCGCGCAGTATGCAGGCGGGCAGGCAGACTGCCGCCGACCTCGAATTGACGCCCCCCACGGCCGCCGCTAACGTCGACTGCCTCCTCCGGCCCTGCACCGCATGCTGCTGTTCACGCCCCAGTGACGCGCCACCCTGCCGGCACCTGAGCCGCTGCCCGGTGTGCCTGGCAGGCCCGCTTGTCGCCGCTGGGACAAGCCCCGGCGGCCGCCGGCTCCTAGAATCGAACGACCGTTCTCTTTTCCCTTCCGACCCCCCCCGGTCCCGCCAGAGGAGACGCCATGGGCGCCAAGTACGTAGTTCGCGGCAACGTCGCCGTCGTCACGCTGGACAACCCGCCGGTCAACGGCCTGGGCTACGACACGCGGCGCGAGTTCAGCGCCGGCATCGAGCGCGCCGAGGCCGACCCGGCCATCGCCGCCATCGTCGTCACCGGCGCCGGCAAGGCGTTCTCGGGCGGCGCCGACATCAAGGAGTTCGGCAGCCCCAAGGCCATCGCCGAGCCGAACCTGCTCACGCTCATCCGCCAGCTCGAGAACTGCAACAAGCCCGTGGTGGCCGCGGTGCACAGCGTGTGCATGGGTGGTGGCCTGGAGCTCGCGCTCGGTGCCCACTACCGCGTCGCGGCGCCGGGGGCCAACGTCGCGCTGCCCGAGGTGAAGATCGGCCTCATCCCCGGCGCCGGCGGCACGCAGCGGCTGCCGCGCGCGCTCGGCGTGGAGCCGGCGCTCAACATGATCGTCAGCGGCGAGCCGGTGAAGAGCGAGCTGCTCGCCACGCTGCCGGGCCAGAGGCTCTTCGACCAGGTCATCACCGGCGACCTGCTCGACGGCGCCTGTACCTTCGCCGCCGCGAAGGCGACGGAACACGACGGCGGCGCCAAGCCCTTGCCGCCCGGCGAAGGCGGCAACGCCAAGCCCTTGCCGCGTGTGCGTGACCTCAAGGCCACGCACCCGAACGCGGACGCCTACTTCCAGTTCGCCCGCAACATGGTCAAGGGCATGAGCAAGAACTTTCCGGCGCCGGCCAAGTGCGTGGACGCGGTGCAAGCGAGCCTGACCAGGCCCTTCGACGAGGGCATGCTGTACGAACGCGAAGTCTTCATGGCGCTCATGCTCACGCCCGAGTGCAAGGCGCTGCGCCACGCCTTCTTCGCCGAGCGCGCAGCCAGCAAGATCCCCGACGTGCCCGAGGACACGCCGCAACGCAAGGTGGAGAAGCTCGCCGTCATCGGCGCCGGCACCATGGGCGGCGGCATCACGATGAACTTCCTCAACGCCGGCATCCCCGTGACGATGCTGGAGACGAAGGCAGAGGCGCTCGAGCGCGGGGTGGCCACCATCCGCAAGAACTACGAGGCGCAGGTCAAGAAGGGCAAGCTCAAGCAGGACAAGTATGAGCAGCGCATGAGCCTGCTCAAGACGACGCTCAGCTACGACGACATCAAGGACGCCGACATGGTCATCGAGGCCGTGTTCGAGGAGATGGGCGTCAAGGAAGGCGTGTTCAAGAAGCTCGACGAGGTGATGAAGCCCGGCGCCATCCTCGCCTCCAACACGAGCACGCTCGACGTCGACAAGATCGCCTCGTTCACGAAGCGCCCGCAGGACGTGATCGGCACGCACTTCTTCAGCCCGGCCAACGTGATGAAGCTGCTCGAGGTGGTGCGCGGCAAGGCCACCGCCAAGGACGTGCTGGCCACGGTCATGGCGCTGGGCAAGAAGATCCGCAAGACGGCCGTGGTCTCGGGCGTGTGCGACGGCTTCATCGGCAACCGCATGATCGAGCAGTACAGCCGCCAGGCCGGCTTCCTGCTCGAGGAAGGCTGCACGCCGCAGCAGGTGGACCGCGCGATCGAGAAGTGGGGCATGGCGATGGGCCCGTTCCGCATGGGCGACCTCGCCGGCAACGACATCGGCTGGGCGATCCGCAAGCGCCGGTACCAGGAAAAGCCGAACATGCGCTACAGCAAGACGGCCGACCTGCTGTGCGAACTGGGCCGCTACGGCCAGAAGACCGGCGCCGGCTGGTACGACTACCAGCCCGGCAAGCGCGACGCCATCGCGAGCCCGCTGGTCGTGGAGATGATCGAGAAGTACCGCGCCGAACTCGGCATCAGGCCACGCAAGATCAGCGACGACGAGATCGTGCACCGCCTCGTCTACGCGCTCGTCAACGAAGGCGCCAAGATCGTCGAGGAAGGCATCGCGAGCAAGGCGAGCGACATCGACATGGTCTACCTCACCGGCTACGGCTTCCCGCTGCACCGCGGCGGGCCGATGTGCTACGCCGACACGGTGGGCCTCTTCAACGTCGTGCAGGCGATGAAGAAGTTCGCCGCCAATCCGCACGACGATGCGTCGTTCTGGCAGCCGGCGCCGCTGCTGGCCCGCCTGGCGGCCGAAGGCAAGGCGTTCAGCTGACCCGCATCGTCGAAACCACGCCGAATCGAGGACCTGTCATGACCCAAGCCGTCATCGTCTCCACCGCCCGCACGCCCCTGGCCAAGAGCTGGAAGGGCGCCTTCAACATGACGCACGGCGCCACGCTCGGTGGGTTCGCCGTCAAGGCCGCCGTCGAGCGCGCCGGCATCGACCCTGGCGCCATCGAGGACGTGCTGATGGGCTGCGCCAACCCCGAGGGCGCCACGGGGATGAACATCGCCCGCCAGATCGCGCTCGCCGCCGGCCTGCCGATCACGGTGAGCGGCGCCACCGTCAACCGCTTCTGCTCCAGCGGCCTGCAGACCATCGCCATGGCCAGCCAGCGAGTCATCGCCGGCGAGGGCGATGTCTACGTGGCCGGCGGCGTGGAGAGCATCTCCTGCGTGCAACAGGAGATGAACAAGCACATGATGATCGACCCGGCCCTGCAGGCAAAGAAGCCCGAGATCTACTGGAACATGCTGCAGACGGCCGAGAACGTGGCCAAGCGCTACGGCATGCCCAAGGAACGCATGGACCGTTACGGCGCCGACAGCCAGCAGCGGGCCTGCGCGGCACAGGAAAAGGGCCTGTTCAACGACGAGATGGTGACGGTGACGACGACGGCGGGCGTGGCCGATGCGACCTTCGGCCTCGTCAGCAAGCAGGTCACGGTGAAGGCCGACGAGGGCCTGCGCCCGGGCACCACCTACGAAGGCATCAAGGACATCCGCTCGGCGGTGCCGGGCGGCGTGGTCACGGCCGGCAACGCCAGCCAGTTCAGCGACGGGGCCGGTGCCTGCGTGGTGGTGCACGAGAAGTATGCGCAGCAGAAGGGCCTGAAGCCGCTCGGCCGCTTCCTCGGCTTCGCGGTGGCGGGCTGCGAGCCCGACGAGATGGGCATCGGCCCGGTGTTCGCCGTGCCCAAGGTGCTCTCGCGCCTGGGCCTCAAGGTGAGTGACATCGACCTGTGGGAGCTGAACGAAGCCTTCGCGGTGCAGGTGCTCTACTGCGCCGACAAGCTCGGCATCCCGATGGACCGGCTCAACGTCAACGGCGGCGCCATCGCCATCGGCCACCCCTACGGCGTGAGCGGCCAGCGCCTCACCGGCCACGCCCTGATCGAAGGCAAGCGGCGCGGCGCCAAGCGCGTGTGCGTGACGATGTGCGTGGGCGGCGGCATGGGCGCGGCCGGCATCTTCGAGGTGCTCTGAGCGCAGCGGCAGGCTTCGAATCATGGAAGTGGTGCGCACGCCCGACGAGCGGTTCGCTGGCCTGCCGGGGTGGAGCTACGCGCCGCACTACCTGGAGCACGCCACGGCGGAGGGCGCCCTGCGCATGCACTACGTGGACGAAGGGCCGCGCGACGCAGCCGTCACCGCGCTGTGCCTGCACGGCCAGCCGACCTGGAGCTACCTCTACCGCAAGATGATCCCGGTGTTCACCGACGCCGGCCTGCGCGTGGTGGCGCCGGACTTCTTCGGTTTCGGCCGCTCGGACAAGCCCGGTGATCATTCCGATGGGGGCTGGTACACCTTCGAGCGCCACCGCGATGCGATGCTTGCTTTCGTCGAGCGCATGGACCTGCGCGATGTGATGCTCGTGTGCCAGGACTGGGGCGGCCTCATCGGGCTGACGTTGCCGATGGCCTTCGAGTCTTCGCAGCCCGCGCGCTTCACGCGCCTGCTCGTCATGAACACGGGCCTGGGCACGGGCGCCGTCACCGAAGGTTTCCTGCAGTGGCGCGCCTACGCCAACACGCAGCCCGACATGGCCATCGGCAAGCTGATGAAGCGCGGCTGCCCCGTGCTCGGCGAGTCCGAGGCGGCCGCCTACGACGCGCCATTCCCCGATGCGCGCTTCAAGGCCGGCGTGCGCGCCTTCCCCAACCTCGTGCCCGACCGGGACGATGCGCCGGGCGCGGCCATCAGCCGCGAGGCCGCGGCGTTCTGGAGCGAACGCTGGCGTGGCGACAGCTTCATGGCCATCGGCATGTTGGACCCCGTGCTCGGCGAGGCGCCGATGCGCTCGCTGCAGCGGCGCATTCGCGGCTGCCCGCCGCCGATGGAGGTGGCCGAGGGCGGCCACTTCGTGCAGGAGTGGGGCGCGCCGGTCGCGCAGGCAGCGCTCGCGCACTTCGGTCTCGCACCAGGCACGCGGGCCTAGGCGGGCGCATGCAGGTCGATCTCGAGACGCTGCGCGGCTTCTTCGCCTCCGCCCCCTTCATGGTCGACCTCGGGGTCGTGCCGGTGGGCGTGGGCGAAGGGCGGGTCAGCACCGTGCTGGCCATCGCGCCGCGGCACCTGCAGCACACGGGCCAAGTGCATGCCGGGGTCATGGCGACGATGGCCGACCACAGCATGGGCGCGGCGGCGCAGACGATGGCCGCCGAGGGTTTCTGGGTGCTGACCGCCGAGCTGAAGACGAGCCTGCTGCGGGCCGGCAAGGGCGAGCGTCTCGTCTGCGAGGCGAGCGTCATCAAGCCCGGGCGCATGATCAGCTTCACCGAGGCCGAGGTGTTTGCCGAGGCCGCCGACGGGCAACGTACGCTCGTGATGAAGGCCTCGGCGACGATGGCA
>JALHOU010000220.1 GCA_022842825.1 Rubrivivax sp. | reverse complement strand
CGGATCCACTCGCCGGTAACGGCCGGCCAGGTGACCTGCGCGCGCGCCACGATGCTGTTGTCGAGCAGCGCCGCGGTGCCGCTCGTCACTGTCAGCGTGCCCAGCGTGCCCACGTCCCACGGCGCGCGCAGGCTGCTGTCGGGCGCGGGGTCGCGGCCGGCCAGGGTGCCGGTCACGTCGTAGATGGCCGCGGTGATCTCGCGCGCCATGAGCCCGACGACGGCGTCGTTGGGCACCATGGGCATGTCGGTGCCCACCACCTCCATGGTCTTGGCGGTGATGCCGTAGTCGGGCACCGTCAGCGTGACCACGTCGAAGAGCTCGAGCAGCTCGGCGCGCGCGTCGCACTGCAACTGCATGAGCGTGCCGGCCTGCCGGCGGCGGATCTCGATGCTGGCCAGGTGCTGCGCGTGGGCGATGTGGTTGACGCCCGGGAAGTCGAGCTCCTCGCGCTTTTCCCCCTTCGCAGCGATGAGCACGGTGTCGCTGACCGCGGGGTACGGCAGCAGCTGGTGCCGCTGGTCCGGGTCGATGCACTTGCCGGTGATGCGGTTCACGCGCTGCTCGCGGCTGATGGCCTGGCTGGCGGTGATAACGGGCTCGCTGTCGTCTTCGCCGCCTGCGGCCACGCCCTGCACCAGCCAGGTCTGGTCGATGGCGGCCACGCTGGTGGCCATCATGCCGGCACGCACGCGCAGGTTCGGGCCGTCCCAGGCCCACTCGCCGGCCATGGCGTCGCAGATGGTGTCGAGCACCTGCCGCTTGTCGGCGTCGCTCGAGATGGTGAAGGCGCCCCGGTGCCGGGGCAGCGTCACGGTGCTCGTGCTGGTGTCGGGCTTGGTCAGCGTGAAGCCCGTGCTGATGTCGCAGCGCGTGGCGGCCGCGGCCACGTCGGCCAGCGTGCGCGCCGCCACCTGCGCCGCCGTGAGGCGCAGGCCGCCAGACCACAGCGCATAGCGCAGGAAGTGCAGTGCCGAGTTCTCGGTCCACGCCCAGGTGGATGGCGTGGCGATGCGGTGCGAGCCGCTGCCGCCGGCCACCGTGCTGTCCAGCCGCGGGTCGTAGCACTTGGCACCGCGGAACACGGCCGTGATGTTGGGCGGGCCCTGCGGGAAGACGTCGGGCGAGAAGGTCAGGTCGACCACACCGAGGGCGATGCCCGCCAGCCGGTCGGTGGCGGTGATCTTGCCGGGGTACTCGGCATCGAGCGCGTCGCCCACGTTCTGGGCGTCGGTGCCGAGGTACGTGCGGATGCGCACGTAGTTGGTGGCCACGCTGCGCTCATAGTTCACGTTCACCCCAGCGCCGGCAGGGCCGCCTGTGATGGTGGCCGTGCTGCCAGACATCGAGACGCTGCAGGTGCCGGTCTCGCTGTTGTCGCCGTTGCCAGTGCCCCAGGTGGCGGTGACCGTGCCGCCCACAGGCGTGTGGCTGAGCACGATGACGAGGCTGCCGCTACCGTCGAGCGTGCCGGTGTTCTGCGCCGGCGTGTTGGCCGTGGTGCGCCACGGCGCCTCTTGCACGTAGCCGCTGCCGTCGAGCGTGACGGGCGTGTCGTCGATGTACCAGCCCTCGAAGGCGTCGATCTCGTGCCCGGCAAAGCTCACGAGCATGGTGAGCTTCTCGGAGTTGGTGCCGCTCGTCCAGCGCCGCCGCACACCTTCCACGTAGCGCACGCGGCCCAGGCACAGGCTGCGCGGCATGTCTGGGGTCAGGTCCACCATTTGCAGGCGGTCCTTCAGGGCGTCGTTGAACGCCGCGCGCGCGCGGTTGTTGCCCTTGTCGCGCTTGCGGCGCTGGCGTTCGCTCTCGGCCTGCGCGGCGAACAGCTGCCAGTTGGCTGCCCATGAGCCCGGAAGGAACGTCACCGCCACCGCAGTGGCGATGAGGCGGAAAGCACTGCCCCAGCGGCTCATGTCACACCCGGAAGAAGCTGGCCGCCGGCCACGTCAGCGCGGCGGCGTCGGTGGCGGGGTCGAAGTCGAGCGAGGTGTCGCCCGGGTAGAGCCGCTGCTGCTCGTCGTTGGTGTAGCGGCTCACGCTCGGGCGCAACGAGATGGCGGCCCGGCTCTCGGCGCGGAAGTGCAGCAGCGCCTCGCGGCCTGCCTGCCAGCCGGGGATGTCGACCTCGCCCTCCCAGTACAGCAGGGCGTCGGCCACGCTGCCGTTGGCAGGGTCCACCCAGGCCCGGTAGATCTGCACCGGCGCGCCCTCGACATCGGTGAAGGCCAGCGCGCGCTCGGCGTCGGTGACGCCGGGCAGGGTGATCTGCAGCGTGCTCAGGTCGCCCTGCTCGGTCTGGATGTTCGAGAGCAGCACCTCGCGGCCGACCCAGTCGAACCCGCCCCAGACGAGCTTCTGCAGGCCGCACAGCGCCCAGCGCTGCGCCACGGTGAAGCCCATGTAGACCAGCGGCACCACCGCGATGGCCTCGCCCGCCAGCCGGCGCACTTGCAGGGCCTGGCCGGCCGTGTTGAGGGTGCGCATGTCAGGCCTGGATGACCTGGCGGAAGGGGATGGCCACGCCCTCCTGGATGACGGGCGCCGTGTAGTCGAGCTGGATGCCGTCGCCGTCCCACTCCCACAGGCCCTTCGGGGCGTCCCACAGCACGGAGGCGCCGCCCGACAGCGCCACCGGCAACGGCATCGCCAGCGGCAGCGTCATGGCCCCGCCGCCGGTGGCCGTGGCGCCCGGGATGCCGGCCATGATGAGCGTGTTGGTGCCCACGCCCAGAAAGTCGCCCGGCAGCAGTGTGGCCGCGGCCGTGGTGGTGATGGCCAGGGAGGTGGCGCCGGCCGCGGCGGCCGAGGTCACCGTGGGCGTGCCGCGCAGCGTGCCCACGGGGATGGGCCGGTGCGGCACGCCGAAGCGCATCCACAGCCGCTGGCTGCGCAGCGAGAAGATGTAGCCCTCGCGCACGCCCGCGTCGGCGCGCCTGCACGGCGGCAGCGTCACGATGCAGGTCATGCGGTCGGCCAGGCTGCTGCGCCACGTGCGCGTGCCGCTGTAGAAGCCGCCGCCGCCCGCCTCGGAGACGGCCAGGCCCAGCGAGAACTGCGCGCCCACGAAGGCGCGCGAGGCCGGCCAGTCGACGATGGTGGGCATCAGTAGGCCCCCCGGCGCATCATCCGCGCCTCCGACTCGGCCTGCACCGTGCGCATGGCCCGCAGCGACTTGGCGCCCACGTCGCCCTGCACGTAGACGTTCTGGACCATGCCGGGTGCAGACGCCTGCGACTTGCCCAGGCCCCCCAGGGCCGAGCCCACCGAGTCGCCGATGGAGCCGCCCGCCGCGCCCCCCGCGCCGCCGCCGAACGAGCCGCGCAGCCAGCCCCAGGCCGCGCCGGCCCAGCCGCCGAGCTGCCCGGTGCTGCCGCCGAAGCCCTTGCCCAGCAGCGCTTCAGACAGCCGCGCCGCCGCGGCCTCGGCCACCATGCGCTTGAGCATGCCCACCCACAGGTCGCCGATGCTCTTGGTGCTGCCCTCCATCGCCTGCAGGATGGAGTTGCCGAGGGCGTCCTGGATGTTGCGCGAGGCCTCGCGGGAGAACTCGCTCACCTCCTCGATCGCCGGCTTGAGCGAGTTGTCGAACACATCCTGCGCCGCGAAGGTGGCGCGGGCGTAGGTGTCCCAGTCGATGGCGCCGGCCTGCAGCAGGCGGTTGAGCCGGTCGAGCTCGGCGGCCAGCGCCTCGGCGGGCGAGCGCGTGGCGGCGAACACGGCCTTGCCCTCTTCCAGCAGCTTGTTGAGGCGCTCCTGCGCGGCCGTGGCCTCGCGCGCGGCGGGGTCGAGCTTGGCGATGTCCTCGGCCAGGCCGGCGAACACGCTGTTGGGCACGGTGCTGCCCTGGCTGACGAGGCGCACCAGCTCGGCCAGCTGCTCGCGCAGGGCGGCCAGCTTGGCCTCGTCGGCGTCGTCGATGGCCTTGAGCGCCCCGGCCAGCGCGGGCGGCAGGAAGGGGCCGAACTCCTGCGCGGCCGGCTGCCGGGGCGCAGTGGGGGGCGGACCGCCGACCGAGGGCGCCGAGGGCCGCTCGGCCGAGCCGGCCTCGATGCCACGCAGCAGGTCGCGGGCCGAGGTCTGGCTGGGCGCGACGCCCTTGATCTTGTCGGTGGCCTGCGTGGCTGCGCTGCTGAGCAGGAAGAGCTGGCCGCGCAGGCGCTCGATGCGCTCCTGGTCGCCCGCGGCGATGGCCTCGTCGAGCTCGCGCGTGACGCGCTGCAGGCGCTGCCCGATGGCCTTGGCCTTGCGGATGGCGAGCGCCTCCTCGTCCTCGCCGAAGAGCGCGGAGAAGAAGCCCTCCTTCTTGCTGCGGTCGAAGAGCTTGTTGAGCGCGGGCACCACCACGCCGGTGATGTCGCGCGCCAGGTCGGTGAGGTTCTTGTTGAGCTGCGCCGACTGGCGCTTGAATCGGTCCACCGCCTCGGCCTGCTCTTGCGTGACCGTGGCGTTGAGCTGGCCCTGCTCGACGAGGTCCTTGAGCAGCGGCGCCACGTCCTTGATGCTCTTGCCGAAGAGGTCCTGCACCAGCCGCGCCTTGTTGCCGTCGTCGGCAAAGCCCGAGAGGGCCTGCGCGGTGCGCAGCAGGGCCTCGGCGGGGTCGATGCGCTTGAGCTCCTCGGCGCTTAGCCCGATGGCCTTGAGCGTGGCGGCCTGCTCGCTGCCCGGCCGGGCCTCGCCGATGACCTTGTTGAGCTTGATGAGCGCGTCGCCCACCACGTCGATGCCGGTGCCGGTGCGGGCGGCGGCGTCCTCGAGCGCGCTCAGGTTCTCGATGGTGGAGCCGGTGGCGTCGGCCAGGTCGTTGAGCTTGTCGATGCCGTCGATGGTGCTGCGCAGGAACGTGCTCAGCCCGGCCACCGAGAGCACCCCCGCAAAGGCTGCGCCCACGGTGCCGGCCACCCGCGTGAGGCCGGAGAACTTGGCCTCGATCTGGCCCACCGCCTTCTCGGCCAGGCGGCCGGCCTTGTCCATGCCCTGCTGCAACTGGGCCAGCTGCGCCACCAGGTCGATGGAGAGGGTTGCGAGTGCCATCAGGTCCTCTTGGTCTCAGGTTTGCGGTGCAGGCGGATGACGGCGAGCCGGCGCATGAGGCCCTCCACGTCTTGCACGCCCACCCAGGCGGCCAGCATGGGCACGGCCTCCCAGTTAAGGCCGCCGCTGCCGTTGGCTGCGAGCGCGTAGATGTTCATGGCCGTCAGGTCGTCTGCAGTGGCTTGCGGCTTGTCTTTGCCCTCGTACTCGACCCCTGCGGTCAGGTCGAGGAGGGCTTCGAGTTTTTTGCCGTCTCCTGGCGCCGCTGCAGGTACTCGGCCGTGGTGGCGGTGATGGCCTCGGCCACGAGCCGGCACTCCTCGGCGTGGTCGCTCACGTAGGCCTGCCACAGGTCGCGGTCGAAGGGCAGTTGGGTGTCGCCGCTGCCATGCGCGGGGCCGAGCAGCGTGGCCTCGGTAAAGCCCTCCCAGCCGGTAACGTAGCGCACCACATGCTCGGCGCGCACGCCGTCCATGAGGTGCACCAGCTCGAGCTCGGGCGGGCGCACGAAGCGCACGCGCCGCCCTTCGCCCAGCACCACCCAGCTCGAGCGCTGGGCTTCCATGCGCGCGATGAGTGCCTTGGCGTCCATCAGACGTTCGGGTGGACAGCGAAGGCGGGCACGGTGATGCTGAACTGGCCGCTGGCGAGCTCGCCCGAGCCGACCTGCTCGTTGGGCAGCGAGGGCACGCCGTAGCACACGCGCACGACGGTGCCGCTCTGGCTGATCTTCACCAGGATGCTCTCGTTGTTCATCGCCTTGCGCTCGACCCAGGCCATGGCGGCGCTGCTGACGACGCCGTTGCGCACGTCGATGGTCACGTCCTGCGGAGCCAGCAGGCCGGCGATGTTGCGCGTCTTGGTGTCGGTGAGGCGCGTGTCGTTGAGCTGCGACGAGGCACCGCCGCCCACCGCGTAGGCAGCCGCCTCGGCCAGCGTGCCCCAGGTGGCCGCCATGATGAGATTGGTGCCGGCACCGGCCGCGAAGGTGCTGTAGTTGGTGGAGTCCAACCCCGGCATCTCGATCGTGTTGGCGGTGATGTTGTTGGCGATGATGGCCTGGTCGGACAACTCGACCATGCCGGACGCGATGGTCCAGTAGCCCACCTCGCCGTTGGTGATGTTGTGCGCGGTGAGCGTGCCGACGGGCGGGAATGCCTTGGTGACGGCCGTGAAGGCCTTGGCGGTGCCGAAGGTCAAGGCAACCTCGACCTTGCAATTGATGCCTTTGATGGTGGGCATGGTGATTGCCTTTCTTCAGGGATGAAAAAGGCCGCCTCGAGGGCGGCCGGTTGAGGAACGGGGTGGGCTAGATCCAGACGACGGTGAGCGTCTGGGCGTGCTTCTTGATGTCGGGGTCGAAAGCGTCCTGCTCGTTGATGACGATGGCCCGCTCGAGCGCCTGGGCAGCCAAGGCCGCGCGCACTTGCGCGGCCACGGCCGCCGCCGCGGCAGAGTCGGCCGCCCAGCACTGCGTGCTGATTTCTGCGCGCTCGCCGAGGTCGGAGCCGCTCAGGCCCACCGTGTTGTCGACACGCACCGAGAACACCACCAGCGGGAAGGCGACGTCGTCGCCGGCAGCGTTCTCGAAGATCGAAGCCGCCGGCACCAGCGCGGTGAGGCCGGCATGCGCGACCAGCGCGGTGCGGAAGTCGGTGGCGATGCTCATGGCTGCTCAGGCGTCTGCACGTCGGGCACGACCTTCAGGCGCATCTGCTCGATCACGGTCTGCAGGCGGTCCACATCGCTGGGCTTCAGGTGCCGGTACACCACGACGGTGGGCAGCTCGGTCGGGCTCAGGACGATCTCGACGCGCGCCGTCGTCTTGGCGTCGAGGCCCAGCGCCTTGCACATTTCCAGGTTGATCTGCTGAATGCTCATGGTGCGGGGGCCTTGGGCTTGTTGAGCTTGGCGATCTGCGGGCCGATGGCCTTGATGAAGACCTGCAGCGCCTCGGGCAGCTTGCGGGCGCCGGCTTGCAGCATGCCCACGGCCTTGGTGCCGTTGGCGGCGCCGAACTCCACCCAGCGCCAGTAGAAGGGGTCGCGCGGGCTCTTGGCACCGCGCAGGCCGCGCGGCGCCGGCTTGACGTTGACGAAGACGCCGACATCGCCCGAGCGGCGGGCGAGCTTGCTGGTGCGCACCGAGATGGCCTTGCGCAAGGTGCCGGGCGCCCGGTAGCCGCGCCGCACCGCCAGCGAGGCCGGGCTGATCACCGGGGTCTTGGCGCGGGCCTCTTTCTGCACCGGGCGCGCGGCAGCGGCGAGCGCGTTGCGAAGCGCCCGGCGGCGCAGCTTGGGCACGATGCCGGCCAGCGCGGCTTTAAGGTCGGGCAGGCCGGAGATCTTGGCCGAGATCACGCGCCGTCTCCCAGGCCCGCCACGGCGGTGATGTCGATGGCCACGCCGGCGCCCTTGACGTCGACCGGCTGGCCGACGACCTCGTACACGACGCCGCGCCACAGCACCCGCATGCGCTCGTGCACGCCCTCGCGCTTCCGGATGCGGAAGGTGACCGGCGAGCTGGCGTGCTCGAGCCCGGCTGCGAATCGATCGGCGCCCGGGCGCGTGTCGACGCGCGCGCGGATGTTGGTGAACACGTTGACCCAGGCGCCGGCCGCCTGGCCGTGCGCGTTGTTGCCCGCCGCGCGCTGCTGCAGCGTCACGTATTGGTCGAGGTCGCCGGCGTTGACGTACATGGCGGGCGCCTAGAGGTAGGTGCGCCACTTGTCGAGCAGGCCGGCGCCGTGCTCTCGGGGCAACTCTGCCACGCTCACGCCGGCAGCCACCAGCTCGCGGAACTTGTAGAGCGTGGCCACGCGCAGAAGAATCCAGTTCTGCACCCCGGCGGGAACGGCCGCACCTTCTGACCAGCCGCTGGTGAAAGTGACTCGCACGGCCGATGCGGTATTGAGGGTGGCTGGCCAGTCGGTGCCGTAGGCGGGAATGCACCAGCCCCGGTCCTCCCGGCTGTCAAGCGTGTACAGCAGCGAATCGACCGTCTGCAGCACGCCGGCGGGGTCGACGTACTGCACCGAGTTGATGGCCGAGACGGTGGGCCATGCCAGCTCGATAGCTCCGGCAGGGAACGCATCGTACAACCGCTCATACTGCGACGTGACCAGCGCGCGGCCCATCTCCTGCTCGGCCTGCTCGCGCGCGGCGCTGATGTACAGCTGGAGGAGCGTGTCGTCGGCCGTGATGTCGGCGTCGACGCGGCAGGCCAGCTTGGCCTGGCTGAGCGTGACCGGCTCGGCGCCGCTGGTGGAGAGGAGTTTCAGGGCCATGGGGGTGTCCTCAGCGGCGCGTGCGTTGTTGCGCCGCGCCGCGCGTGGTGGCTTGCAGGGCCGGCGGCCGGGCCGCGGCGGCGGCGGGCTCGCG
>JALHOU010000219.1 GCA_022842825.1 Rubrivivax sp. | reverse complement strand
GCCAGCGCGGCCCCGGCGGCAGCGGCGAAGCCATCGGGCAGCCGGCCGGCGATGCGCCGCTCCAACTCGGCGGCGAGCTCCGGGTAGGCCGTGCGATAGGCCTCGAAGCGGCGCCGCCAGGCAGCCTCGAGCGCGTCGCCGCGTTCGCGCGCATCCCACTGGGCGCGAATGTCGTCCGGCACCTCGAAGGCCGGCGCCTGCCAGCCGATGCGCTCGCGCGTGGCGCGGATCTCGTCGGCGCCCAGCGGCTCGCCGTGCGACTTGGCCGTGCCTTCGCGTTGCGGCGAGCCGCGGCCGATGGTGGTGCGGCAGACGATGAGCGTCGGCGGCTCGCCCTGCCCGGCGCGACCCGCCTGCTCGATGGCGCGGCTCACCGACGGCGCATCGTGACCGTCGAGCGGACCGATGACGTTCCAGCCGTAGGCGCGGAAACGCGCCGGCGTGTCGTCGGTGAACCAGTGCGACACCGCGCCGTCGATCGAGATGCCGTTGTCGTCGTACAGCGCCACCAGCTTGGAGAGCCGCAGCACGCCGGCGAGAGAACAGACCTCGTGGCTCACGCCTTCCATCAGGCACCCGTCGCCGAGGAAGACGTAGGTGCGGTGGTCGACGATCGTGTGCCCCGGTCGGTTGAACGCGTCGCCGAGCAGCTTCTCCGCCAGCGCCATTCCCACGGCATTGGCCAGGCCCTGGCCGAGCGGGCCGGTGGTCGTCTCCACGCCCGGCGTCAGGCCCACCTCGGGGTGCCCCGGCGTCTTGCTGTGCAGCTGGCGGAAGCGCCGCAACTCGCTCATCGGCAGGTCGTAGCCGGTGAGGTGCAGCAGCGCGTAGAGCAGCATCGACGCGTGCCCGTTGCTCAGCACGAAGCGGTCGCGGTCGGGCCAGCGCGGGTTGCGCGGGTTGTGGCGCAGGTGGCTGCCCCACAAGGCCACGGCCATTTCGGCCATGCCCATCGGCGCACCCGGGTGCCCGGAGCTGGCCTGTTGCACGGCATCCATCGCCAGCGCGCGCAGCGCATTGGCCATCGGCTCGAACCGTCCTTTGTCGGCACGCACCACGCGCTCGCTGGAACTCGAGGCCATGTCAGAGCACCCCGAACGCGGCCTTGCGCCGCTCGATCATGCGCCAGATGAAGGGCGTGAAGATGAGCTGCATCGCCAACTCCATCTTGCCGCCCGGCACCACGACGGTGTTGGCGCGGCTCATCCACGAGTTGTTGATCATGTTGAGCAGGTAGGGGAAGTCGATGCCCTTGGGGTTGGCGAAGCGGATCACGCACACGCTCTCGTCGGCGCTCGGGATGTCGCGCGCGATGAAGGGGTCGCTGGTATCCACCACCGGCACGCGCTGGAAGTTGACATGCGTGTGCTGGAACTGCGGCACGATGTAGTGCACGTAGTCGGGCATGCGGCGCAGGATGGTGTCGGTCACCGCCTCGGCCGAGTAGCCGCGCACGTGCTTGTCGCGCCACAGCTTCTGGATCCACTCCAGGTTGATCACCGGCACCACCCCGATCAGCAGGTCGGGGTGGCGCGCGATGTTCACCTCGGGCGTGACGACGGCGCCGTGCAGGCCCTCGTAGAACAGTATGTCGGTGCCCGCGGGCAGGTCTTCCCAGGGCGTGAAGGTGCCCGGCTCCTGCTTGTACGGCGCCGCCTCCACGGGGTCGTGCAGGTACTTGCGGCGCCGGCCGGTGCCGCTCTCGGCGTAGCTGCGGAAGAGCTGCTCGAGTTCAGCGAACAGGTTGTTCTCGGCGCTGAAGTGGCTGAAGTGCTTGTTGCCCTGCTTCTCGGCCTCGGCCTGGCGCTGCCGCATCTCCTTGCGGTCGTAGCGGTGGAAGCTGTCGCCTTCGATGACGGCCGCCTTCACGCCTTCGCGGTGGAAGATGTACTCGAAGGTGCGGGTCACCGACGAGGTGCCGGCGCCCGAGGAGCCGGTGATGGCGATGATGGGATGCTTCTGCGACATGGTGAGGTGAGCCTCAATCCCGGAACAGGCTGCGCGGCGCGAACAGCGGCGCCGGCGCCTCCGAGGGCGCGGGCTCGTGGTGGTAGCGCTCGATACGCTCCACCTCGTCCTTGCTGCCGAAGACGACGCCGATGCGCTGGTGCAGCGCCGAGGGCTTCACGCCGAGGATGGGCTGGCGGCCGGTGCTGGCGCGGCCGCCGGCCTGCTCCATGACATAGCCGATCGGATTGGCCTCGTAGAGCAGGCGCAGGCGGCCGGGCTTGGCCGGGTCCTTGGTGTCGCGCGGGTACAGGAAGACGCCGCCGCGCATCAGGATGCGGTGTGCCTCGGCCACCATGCTGGCGATCCAGCGCATGTTGAAGTCCTTGCCGCGCGGCCCCGTCTTGCCGGCCAGGCACTCGTCGACGTAGCGCTTCACCGGCGGCTCCCAGAAGCGGCTGTTGCTCGAGTTGATGGCGAACTCCTGCGTCTGCTCGGGCACGCGGATGTCCGGTTGCGAGAGCACGAACTCGCCGAGGTTGGGGTTGAGCGTGAAGCCGGCCACGCCGTTGCCCACCGACAGCACGAGCATCGTCGTCGGGCCGTAGATCGCGTAGCCCGCGGCCACCTGGGCCGCACCGGGCTGCAGGAAGTCGGCCTCCGTCACGTCGCGACCGCTGTCGATGGCCTCCTGCGGCGCGCGCAGGATCGAGAAGATGCTGCCCACCGAGACGTTGACGTCGATGTTGCTGCTGCCGTCCAGCGGGTCGAAGACGAGCAGGTACTTGCCGCGCGGGTAGCTGGCCGGGATCTGCTTGGGCCCGTCCATCTCCTCGCTGGCGAGGCCGGCGAGATGGCCGTTCCACTCGTTCATGCGGATGAAGATCTCGTTGGACAGCACGTCCAGCGGCTTCTGCACCTCGCCTTGCACGTTGAGCTGGCCACCCGGCGCGATGCCGTTCGCCCCGTTGGGCAGCCTCGTACCGACGGTGTCGGCCAGGGTGCCGAAGGCGACGATGCGTGCGATCGCCTTGCAGGCCAGCGCCACGTCCAGGAGGAGGGCGTTGAAGTCGCCGCTGGCGCCGGGGAAGCGCCGACGTTGTTCGATGAGGTAGCGGGTGAGGGTCCAGCGGCCGGAGAGCGGCATGTCGGGCTTTCGGTGCAGGGCGTGGGCGGGCGGGGTGGAGGTGGGGCGGACGGGTACCGGGCGGCAGGCGGCCAGTGCGTGCGCCTCAGCCCGCGAAGACGCGGCTGGCACGGATGTCGGCTTCGTCCAGTGTGGTGAGGGCGGCTTCGTCGAGCACGCGGTCGCGGTCGGCGAACAGGCGGCTCGCCTGGCGCAGGCGCGCGCGGTCGAGTGCGTTGCGCACGCTGCGCGCGTTGGCGAAGTGCGGCTGCGCCATGCGCCGCACGAGGTAGTCGTCGAAGGCCTGCCGCGCCGCGGGCGTGAAGCGGTAGGCCATGCCGGCGAGTTGGCGTTCGGCGATCGCCATCAGCTCGTCCTGCGCGTAGTCCGGGAAGTCGAGGTGGTGCGCGATGCGGCTGCTCATGCCCGGGTTGCTCTGGAAGAAGGTGTCCATGCGGTCCTTGTAGCCGGCCAGGATCACGACGAGGTCGTCGCGCTGGTTCTCCATCACCTGCAGCAGGATCTCGATGGCTTCCTGGCCGTAGTCGCGTTCGTTCTCGGGGCGGTAGAGGTAGTACGCCTCGTCGATGAAGAGCACGCCGCCCATCGCCTTCTTCAGCACCTCCTTGGTCTTGGGCGCGGTGTGGCCGATGTACTGGCCGACGAGGTCGTCACGCGTCACGGCCACGAGGTGGCCTTTGCGCACGTAGCCCAGGCGATGCAGGATCTCGGCCATGCGCATCGCCACCGTGGTCTTGCCGGTGCCGGGGTTGCCGGTGAAGCACATGTGCAGGCTGGGCTTGGCTGAATCGGCCTGGGCCTGCAGGCCGACGTTCAGGCGCAGCTTGTCGATGACCAGCAAGGCAGCGATGTCGCGGATGCGCTGCTTGACCGGCACCAGGCCGATGAGGTCGCGGTCGAGTTCGGCCAGCACCGCCTCGACCTGGCTCTCGCGCAGCACTTCGCCGACGGTGCGAGCCACGCTGTGGCCCGGAGCGTTGCCACGTGCGGCGGCGACGCTGGGCGCCGACGCATCGGCGCCAGCCGCCGAGGGCGCCGCGTCCCGGGCGCCCGGGATCGTGTACAGCGAGGCGTTCATCGGCTCAACGGTACGACGATGCGTTGACGCACGGCGATCTCAGTCCGCGACCGTTTCGTGACGGGCCGGGGCTGGCGCGAGTGCCTCGCGCATGGCGCGGATGACGGCGGCGTAGTCCTTCTGTCCGAAGATCGCACTGCCGGCCACGAAGGTGTCGGCGCCGGCGTCAGCGACGCGGCGGATGTTGTCGACCTTGATCCCGCCATCCACCTGCAACCGGATGTCGCGCCCGCTGCGCTCGATGATCGCGCGCGCCTTCTCGACCTTGCGCAGCGCGATGTCGATGAAGCTCTGTCCGCCGAAGCCCGGGTTGACGCTCATGACAAGCACGAGGTCGACCTTGTCGATCACCCACTCCAGCACGTCCAGCGGCTCGGCCGGGTTGAAGGCGAGGCCGGCCCTGCAACCCGCATCGCGGATGAGCTGCAACGTGCGGTCGACATGGTGCGTGGCGTCGGGGTGGAAACTGATGAGGTCGGCACCCGCTTCGGCAAAACGCTCGGCGAGCGCGCCCACCGGCTGCACCATCAGGTGCACGTCCAGCAGCGCCGCGGTGCCGTCGGCGCGCTTGAGGTGCGGCTTCAGCGCCTGGGCCACGCCGTGCCCGATGGTGAGGTTGGGCACGTAGTGGTTGTCCATCACGTCGAAGTGGATCCAGTCGGCGCCGGCGGCGATGACACGCTGCACGTCCTCGCCCAGGCGGGCGAAGTCGGCGCTGAGGATGCTGGGGGCGATGCGGTACATGGCCGGGCTCCGGGGGTGGGGCCTCAGCCCGAGTAGCGCTCGCCTTCCGGGCGGTCGGTGGCATAGCTGCTGACCCGGTAGCGCATCGTGCGGCCGGCGCCCTCCGTGCGTGCGAGGCCGAAGCCGGGCTCGTTCTTCGGCCGGTTGACGATGAAGCTCATCGCGATGCTCTCGACGCCTCGCGTGCTGTCGAAGGCCATGAGCCGGATGTAGTGGCTCGGGAAGGTCTTGCGGCACTCGTTCATCTCCTGCAGCACGCCGGCAGCGTCCTGCAGGTCGAACATCGGCATGCCGCACATCTCCCAGTAGGTGTTGCGCGGATGCGGGTCGTCGGTGTACTCGACGCTCCAGGCATAGCCGCGCTGAAGGCCGTACTCGACCTGGGCGCGGATCTCTGCGTCGGTGAGGTCGGGCAGGAAGCTGAACTGGCCTTGCGTGACGCGGCCGGTGGGGTTGGTCATCATGGTCGGGGTCTCCTGACGCGGTCTCAGGCCGCGGCCGCCGTCACGGCGTAGTCGCTGGTGTCGGTGGGGGTGTAGTTAAAGCTGATGTCGCCCCAGGTGTCGAGCGCCTGCTTCAGGGGCGTGCAGAACTGGGCCGCCTTGCGAAGAATGTCCGGACCCTCGTTGACGATGTCCTTGCCTTCGTTGCGCGCCTTGACCATGGCTTCCAGCGCCACCCGGTTGGCCACGCCGCCGGCCTGGATGCCCGCGGGGTGGCCGATGGTGCCGCCGCCGAACTGCAGGATCACGTCGTCGCCGAAGAGGTGCAGCAACTGGTGCATCTGGCCGGCATGGATGCCACCGCTGGCCACCGGCATCACCTTCTTCATGTCGCACCAGTCCTGGTCGAAGAAGAGGCCGCGCGGCAGATCGGCCTTGGTGTAGCTGTCGCGGCAGACGTTGTAGTAGCCCTGCACCGTCATCGGGTCGCCCTCGAGCTTGCCCACGGCGGTGCCCGTATGCATGTGGTCGACCCCGGCCAGGCGCAGCCACTTGGCAATGACGCGGAAGCTCACGCCGTGGTTCTTCTGGCGCGTGTAGGTGCCGTGGCCGGCGCGGTGCAGGTGCAGGATCATGTCGTTGCGACGGCACCATTCGCCGAGCGACTGGATGCACGGCCAGCCAACGATGAGGTCGATCATGATGACCACGCTGCCCAGCTCCTTGGCCAGCTCGGCACGTTCGTAGATCGCCTCCATCGTGCCGGCGGTGACGTTGAGGTAGCTGCCCTTGACCTCGCCGGTGGCGGCGCTGGCCTTGTTGACGCCATCCATCACATACAGGAAGCGGTCGCGCCAGTGCATGAAGGGCTGCGAGTTGATGTTCTCGTCGTCCTTCATGAAGTCGAGCCCGCCCTTCAGGCCTTCATAGATCACGCGCCCGTAGTTGCGCGCGGAAAGGCCCAGCTTGGGCTTGGTGGTGGCGCCCAGCAGCGGGCGGCCGAACTTGTCCAGGCGCTCGCGCTCGACGACGAGGCCGGTGGGCGGGCCCTTGAAGGTCTTGACGTAGGCGACCGGGATCTGGATGTCCTCCAGCCGCGCCGCCTTCAGCGGCTTGAAGCTGAAGACGTTGCCGATCAGGCTCGCCGTCATGTTGGCGATCGAGCCTTCCTCGAAGAGGATGATGTCGTAGGCCACCCAGGCGAAGTACTCGCCCGGCCGCCCCGGCACCGGCTCGACCTTGTAGCACTTGGCCCGGTAGTTCTCGCAGGCGGTGAGGCGGTCGGTCCACACCACCGTCCAGGTGGCCGTGCTGGACTCGCCGGCCACCGCCGCGCCGGCCTCGACGGGGTCCACGCCCTCTTGCGGCGTGATGCGAAAGAGGCAGATCGTGTCGGTGGCCTTGGGCACGTAGTCGGGCACCCAGTAGCCCATCTGCCGGTACTTGAGGACGCCGGCGCTGTAGCGCTTCTTGGCGTCGGTGATCTGCGTGTCCTTGGCCGACAGGCCGGGCTCGAAGGGCTTGTTCACGACGGCTCCTTGATGTCTCGTGCAGCTTGGTTTCGGGGTTGAAGCCACTCTAGGAGCGCCGACAATTAAGGTAAAGTCAGAATTAGTTTGAATCTAGATCAGTAATTACTGATCTATTGCGTCTGACCATGAACATCACCTTCCGCCAGTTGCAGGTCTTCGCCGAGGTGGCGCGCAGCGGCAGCATGGCGCGCGCGGCCGAAGCGCTGCACCTGACGCCACCGGCGGTGTCGATGCAGGTCAAGGAGCTCGAAGGCCAGGTCGGGCTGCCGCTGTTCGACCGCCAGGGGCGCACGGTGGCGCTGAGCACGGCAGGCGAGTACTTCCTCGTGCACGCGCGGCGCCTGCTCGCCGCGCTGAAGGAAGCCGACGACGCGATGGCGCGGCTGAAACGCATCGAGCGCGGGCGGCTCACGATCGGCATGGTGAGCACGGCCAAGTACTTCGTACCGCACTTGCTGGCCCGCTTCAACGAGGAGCACCCGGGCATCGAGGTGAAGCTGCGCCTCGCCAACAACCGCGACCAGCTCGTGGCGCTGATGTCCGCCGGCGACGTGGACCTGGCCATCATGGGCCGCGCGCCGAGAGAGCTGGCGGCGCGCGCCGAGCCGTTCGCGGCGCACCCGCATGCTTTCGTCGCGCCGCCCGGCCACCCGCTGCTCGGCCTGCCGCATGCGCCGGCGGACCTGCTCACGCGCCACCCCTTCATCGTGCGCGAGGTCGGCTCGGGCACGCGCTCGGCCATGGAGCAGTATTTCGCCGAGCACCGCATCGCCCCGCAGATCGCGATGGAGCTGCCGAGCAACGAGACCATCAAGCAGGCAGTGATCGCTGGCATGGGCCTCAGCTTCCTGTCGCTGCACACGATCGGCCTGGAGCTGCGCACCGGCATGCTGGCCGTGCTCGACGTGGTCGGTACGCCGGTGGTGCGCACGTGGAACGTCGTGCACCAGAGCGCGCGCGTGCTGTCGCCAGCGGCGGAGGCGTTCCGCTACTTCCTCATCGAACGCGGCGAGGCGTTCCTCAACGGCCCCGAGAGCGCCTTCGCGCCGGCGGGGGCTGGCACGGCCGGCCTGGCCGTCAAGGCCGCCCAGCCGGCGCCAACTGCCGCACCCTGACCTCGAGCGCCGCCGCGTTCAACACGCCGAAATGCGCCCCCACGCGCCGGCCCTCGGCGTCGAAGAACAGCGTCGTCGGCAGGCCGCGCGAACCCGCCGCCGCCAACAGCGCGCCCTGCGGGTCGAGCCACACGTTCTGCAGCGCCAGCCGTTCGGCCGCGAGGTAGCGCCGCACGACCTCGGCACCCTCGCGGTGGTTGACGAACACGAAGCGCACCTGCGGGTACCGCTGCTGCGCCTCGGCCAGGACCGGCATCTCCTCGCGGCACGGCGCGCACCAGGTCGCCCAGAGATTGACGACGCTCGGGCCCCCGGCCAGCAGCGCCGGCAGCGGCGACGACCGGGCGGAGCCGAGCTGCACCAGCGCCACCTCCGGCGCCGCCGCACGCGGGCCGGCGGCCCAGTGCAGCGCCCCCTGGCCCGCGGCC
>JALHOU010000218.1 GCA_022842825.1 Rubrivivax sp. | reverse complement strand
CCCGCCGAAGAGCACGCGCTCCGGGCCGTGGCGGTCGACGACAAAGCCGGCGAAAGCCTGCCCGAACCCCGAGACCAGGAAGAACACCGACATCAGCGCGCCGAGCTGCGTGTTGCTCAGCCCGAAGGCCGGTGCGATCCACGGGAACAGCGGCGGCACCATGAGCTGGCAGAAGTGCGAGCCGCCGTGCGCGATGGAGACGACGGAGATGGTGCGCACGTCGCTCGCCGCGGAGGCATGGGGCGCACGCTCGCCGGCGGACGGATGGAGGGCACTCATCGGCCGATCCTATGCCCGCCACGTGCCTATGGCGAGCTGTTGGGCATCATCCCGGTGGCGTTGCCGCCCAAGGCGTGAAACGCCCCGGGCACGGTGGCTTCGCCTGCGAGCGCACTTCGGAGCTGGGCGACTGCGAGGCGCGCCGGGTACCGGCGATTTGCGCAGGATCAAGAACGTGTCGCGCGCCCGCGCCTGCGGCATCCACGGGGATGAAACGGGTACTAGGATGGTCGACGCACAAGCCATGTCTCTGTTGCCGGAGCGCCCGATGACCTCACGCCCCCTGACCCGCCGTCTGCTGGTGCTGCTCTCGCTGCCGTTCGCCGCGACGGCACTTGCGCAAGTCCCTGCAGCTGCCCAGCCGCTGGCCTGTCCGGCGCCCGGCGCGCTGGTGCAGGTGGCAGCGTGCCTTCCCGAGGCTGAGTTGCGCATGGAGTACATCGGCTACTGCAGCGACAACCGGCGCATGTACGCCGGCGACACCGAAACCTGCTCGAGCTTCGAACGCTTCGTCCGGGCGAGGCACTCGTCCTTGTGGGAGTCGCCCGACGGTACTTTCCAGGGCTACCTCTCCTGCGCGCTCCCTGCCGGCGCGATGGCCTCGTTGCCGCCCGCCGCGCTGAGCATCACGCGCCAGGGAACCGTGACCCGCGTGGTGTGCCGCTATGGCGAGGCCGCGAGCGTCATCCACCGCACGAAGGCGCGCTGCGCGCTTCAGGACGCAGTGGCGTGCAAGGCCGATGCGGCCGCCTGCCGGGCGCGCTGCGAGTAGTCCCGATCGGTCGGGCGCTGCGGCCGGCGCCGCGTGGAGGTGGCCGTGGCCGTGGCCGATTCAGCCTGGCGCAGCCTGCACCATGCGTGCCACCTGCGCGCGAGCTGAAGCAAGGAGCGCGGCCACGTCGAGCCCGGGCACCGCGCCGTCGCGCACGATCTCGCGGCCGGCGCAGAACAGGTGCTTGACGCGCGCCGCACCACCCGCCGCCACGGGGCCGATGAGGGGATCGTGCAGGCCGGCGTAGCGCAACTCGTCGAGCCCATACACGGCGAGATCGGCCTGTTGCCCGACCTCGAGCGTGCCGACCTCGCCCAGGCCGAGCAGAGATGCACCACCGGCAGTGCCCCAGCGCACCACCTCCTCCACCGTGGTGGAGGCGGCACCGTCGCGCGCCCGATGCACGAGCCACGCCGCATGCGCCTCGCTCACCATATCAGCGGCTTCGTTGGAACCGGCGCCATCGACACCGATCGAGACCCGTCCGCCCATCGCCGCCAGGGCCGGCGCCGGCGCGATGCCCGAGCCGAGGCGGCAGTTGCTCTGCGGGCAATGCGACATGCCTGTGCCACTGCGCGCGAGCATCTGGATCTCGTGCGGCTGCAGGTGCACGAGGTGTGCATAGAACACGTCCGGGCCGAGCCACTCGTGCCGCTCGCAGAACTCGATCGGCCGGCAGCCGTGCACGTCTCGGCAGAAGGTGACGTAGTCGGCGCTCTCGGACATGTGGCTGTGCAGGCCGATGCCCAGCTTGCGTGCCGCGCGCGCGAATTCCTTCAGCTCCGGCACCGGCACCGACCAGGTGGGCGTGGTCGGCGACAGCACCACCTTGCGCATCGCATCACCCCCCGGCTGGTGGAAGCGCCGCACGTCGCGCTCGACGCTCGCGAGCATGCCCTCCAGCGTCTCCGGCCGCGCCTCGGGCGGCGGGTTCAGGTCGGTGTCGCGCACCTTCGTGGCCCCGCCTCGCAGCAGCACGAAGCGCACGCCGAACTCGGCCGCCACTTCGAACAGCAGCGCACTCGCGTCGTAGGGCATGCCGGGCCAGTAGGCATAGTGGTGGTCGGCGATGGTCGTGCAGCCCGACAGCACCAGCTCGGCGATGCCGATGCGCGCCGCCGTGCGCAGCATGTCCTCGCTGACGAAGCGGCGGTAGGCCACGGGCACCGCGTTCAGCCAGGGCACGAGTTGCAGGTTGATGCCGGCCGGGATGCCCTTGAGCAGGCTCTGGAAGAGGTGGTGGTGCGAATTGACCCAGCCGGGGTAGATGACGCAGTGGGTGGCATCGAGCACCGTCTCGCCGGGCAAGGGCTCGAGGCGGCCGATGGCGGCGATGCGCGCGCCCTCGATGCGCAGGTCGGGTCCCGAGGCGCGAGCCGCAACGCCAGGCAGGCCGGTGATCATGCCGGCCGCGTTGCGCAGCAAGATGGTGGACATCGTCTCAACGCTCCTGCACCAGTTCGCTCTCGTGCCAGCCGCCCAACGCCCACTTGCTGAGCAGGACCATCAGCATGAAAAGGGCCACGCCGGTGAGCGTGATCATCAGCAGCGCCGCAAACAGGCGCGGGATGTTGAGCTGGAAGCCCGCCTGCAGGATCTGGTACGCCAGCCCCGCCGAGGTGCCGCCGGTGCCGGCGACGAACTCGGCCACCACCGCGCCGATGAGCGCCAGGCCGCTGCTGATGCGCAGGCCGCCGAAGAAATAAGGCGCCGCGCTCGGGATGCGCAGCCGCACCAGTTCCTGCGTGCGCGAGGCCTTGTTCATGCGGAAGAGATTCAGCAGGCCGGGCGAGACGCTGCGCAACCCGAGTGTCGTGTTGCTGATGATCGGGAACAGCGCCACCAGCGTGGCACAGACCACGAGCGCGGCCGTGGGATGCTTGATCCAGATGATGATGAGCGGCGCGATGGCGACGATGGGCGTCACCTGCAGCAGCACCGCGTAGGGGAAGAACGCCGTCTCGACCAGGCGGCTCTGCACGAAGACGAAGGCAATCAGCGTGCCCAGCACCACCGCGCAGGCGAAGGCCAGGAACGTGATCTTCAAGGTGAACAGCAGCGAGCCCCACAGCAGCGGCCAGTCGACGACCAGCGTCTGCGCGATCAACACCGGCGAGGGCACGAGGAACTTCGGCACCTGCAGCCAGGTGACGAGGAACTGCCACAGCCCGAGGAACACGACACCCACCACGAGGGGCAGGCCGACAGGGGCAAGGCGCGACGGGTTCATCGTTGCGGCCTCAATGCGCCGGCTCGCCGAGCGTGTTGGCGTGCGCCAGCAGCTCCTGCATCTGCCGCGCATATTGCGCGAACGCCTGCGAGACGCGGAAGGCGTCGCTGCGCGGATAGGGCTCGTCGATCACGACCTGCTCGATCACGCGCCCCGGTCGCGCCGCCATCACCACCACCTTGGTCGACAGGAACACCGCCTCGTAGATGCTGTGCGTGACGAAGACCACCGACAAGTTCTTCTTCTGCCACAGCTCGAGCAGGTCCTGGTCGAGCTTGTTGCGCGTGAATTCGTCGAGCGCACCGAAGGGTTCGTCCATGAGCAGCAGGTTGGGGTCGGTGACCAGCGCGCGCGCGATCGAGGCGCGCATCTGCATGCCGCCGGAGAGCTGGCGCGGGTAGGCGACGTCGAACTTCGACAGCCCCACCAGCGCCAGCGCCTGGTTCACGCGTTCGTCGGCGGCCTTGCGGTCCATGCCGGCCAGGTCGAGCGGCAAGCGCACGTTGCCGCGCACGCTGGCCCAGGGCATGAGCGTGGCGTCCTGGAACACGAAGACGAGCTTGCGCCCTTCTTCGCCCACGTGGTCGAAGCCGCCACCCCACCAGCGCAACTGGCCGCTGCTGGGCTCCAGCAGGTTGGCGACCATCTTGAGCAGCGTGCTCTTGCCGCAGCCCGAAGGCCCGAGCAGGGTGATGAACTCGCCCGGGCCGATGGACAGGTCCACCGGCGCCAGCGCGCGCGTGCCATTGGCGAAGACCTTGTCGGCCTGCCTGATCTCGACGATGGACATGGGGGGCTCGTGCGCAGACAGGCTCAGGGCATGATCTTCAGGTCCTTGACGAAGCGCGTCGTGTACGCCGCCTTCCAGTCGACGTCGGCCTTCAGCAGCCCGAGCCTCACCATCGTCTCGTAGGTGGTCTTCCAGCGCTCGTCGGTCATCACGCCCATGCCGAGCCTGCCGGCGTCGCCGCCATCGAGCAGCTTGTTCTCCTTGAGCTTGGCGATCGCGTAGGCGATCTGCTCGTCCTTCATGTTCGGGTTGTCCTTCTTGATGAGCTCGTTGCCCGGGCCGGGGTTGGCGATGTAGCTCTTCCAGCCCTCGATGCTGGCGCGCACGAAGCGCTGCACGACGTCGGGCCGCTCGTCCACCGTCTTCTTCATCGCCACGATGGTGGTGCCGTAGGGCGGATAGCCGTCGTGCGCGAAGAGGTGGAACTTCGCCTTCACGCCCAGGTTCTGCACCGCCAGCGGCTCGCTGCTCATGTAGGCCTGCATGGCGCTGTTCTTGTCGGCGACGAAGGGCTGCGGATTGAAGGTGTAGGGCCGCGTCTGCTCTTCGGCGTAGCCGTACTTGCCCTTCAGCCACGGCCACCAGTTGCTGCGCCCGGCGGTGGCCACGAAGATGGTCTTGCCCTTCAGCGCGCCGAGGTTGGGCACGTCGTCGTGCGTGAGCAGGCCCTGCAGGTCGTACTGGAACGAGGCGCCCACCGTCACGGCGGGAATGCCGGCCTCGATGGCCTTGAGCACGCTGAAGTCGTAGCTCATCAGGAAGTCGGTCTGGCCGGCGCCGAGGATCTGCATGCCGTTGACCTGCGGCCCGCCCATCTTGATCGTCACGTCGAGGTTGTTCTTCTTGTACAGGCCGGTGGCCAGCGCCTGGTAGAACCCGCCGTGCTCGGCCTGGGCGTACCAGCTCGTGAGGATGGTCACCTTGTCCTGCGCCTGGGCGGTGGGCGCAGCGGCCGCGGCCGCGAACAACATCATCGTCAGCAGCTTCTTCATCGTCGGTCCTCCTAAGGAGTTCAGGGTTCAGGGGGGCAGTGGTTGGGGAGCTGAAAGCGGTGCGAGTGAAGACGGGGGTGGCTGTGCTCAGGCCCAGGAGAGGGTCTTCATCAGACCCTCGCCCAGCACAGTGCGGTCCAGGTGCCGGCCGATCAGCACCACCTTGGTCGTCGGGCGTGCGTCACCCCAGGGCTCGGCGACGCGCAGGTCGTGCAGGCGGTGCACGCCCTGCAGCACGTGCCGGCGGTCGTCGCCCTCGATGGCGACGATGCCCTTGAGGCGGAAGAGATCGTTGCCGCGTTTCTCGGCCAGTTCGGCGAGCCAGGCCTTCAAGGCCGGCAGCCGGCAAGGGCGCGGAAAGACGAACGACAGCGACGACACCGCCGGGTCGTGCGCGTGCAACGCCGGCACGGCCTCGTCGAGGAAGGCGGGGTCGCTGGCCAGCGTGCGCACGCGCGCCACCTCGCCGATGCCGAGGATGCGCGACAGGTCGACCTGCGCATGGCAGCTGCGCAGGATCTCGGCCGTCTCGTTGAGGCGGCGCACGTCGGCCTCCACCTGCGCGAGCGCCGCCTCGTCGGGCATGAGGTCGATCTTGTTCACGATGACGCGGTCGGCGGCGACGATCTGGTCCACCGCCTGGTTGGGCGCGCCGTCGAGCACGGGGTCGTGCAGATGCTGCGCGATGTGCCGCGCGTCGACCAGCGTGACGATGGCGTCCATCGTCACCTGGCGCGCCACGTCGGCGTCGACGAAGAAGGTGGCGGCCACCGGCGTGGGGTCGGCGAGGCCGCTCGTCTCGACGACGATGTGGTCGATCTCGTCGCGCCGCTTCATCAGCTTGGCCAGCACCTGCAGCAGGTCGCGCCGCACGTCCACGGCGCAGCAGATGCAGCCGTTGGTGAGCGTGTAGATCTCCTCCTCGGTGGAGACGATGAGCTCGTTGTCGATCGGCACCTCGCCGAACTCGTTCTCGATGACGGCGATGCGATGGCCGTGCCGGCTCTTGAGGATGTGGTTGAGCAGCGTCGTCTTGCCCGCGCCCAGGAAGCCGGCCAGGATGGTCACCGGAATCGGAGTCACGCTCCCTCTCCCACGCGTGGGAGGAGGTTGGGGCGAGGGTCGTGCACGCCCACGCTCCCACCCTCACCCCGGCCCTCTCCCGCCCTGCGGGAGAGGGAGCGAAGACCCTCGAGCACCTGCTCCGGCGTGATCGGGTAGTGCCGGAAGCGCACGCCGATGGCGTCGTGGATGGCGTTGGCGATGGCCGGGCCGATGGCGATGATCGGGTCCTCGCCGATGCCCTTGGCGCCCCAGGGCCCGCCGGGGTCAGGCGCGGTCTCGAGCAGGATGGTGCGGATGGGCGGCATGTCCATCGCCAGCGGCATCTTGTAGTCGACGAAGCTGGCGTTGAGCGAGCGGCCCGTCACCGGGTCGATCTCGTGGTTCTCGGTGAGCGTGTGGCCGATGCCCTGCTGGATGCCGCCTTCCACCTGGCCTTGCGCGGCGATGGGGTGCACGACGCGGCCCACCTCGTGCACGGGCACGACCTGCAGCACGTCGACCTGGCCGGTCTCGGTGTCGACCTGCACCTCGACGAAGTGGGCGGCGAAGGAGTACGACTTGGTCGGTGAGTAGGTGCCGTGGCCGACGATGTGCGGCGAGGGCAGGCCGCGGCCGGGCAGCATCGCGTCGCGCACCGTCATCGCGCGGTCGGTGCCAGCCACGCGCACGATGCCGCCGCGCACTTCCAGGTCCGTCGCCGCGGCCTCGAGCTTGCCGGCGGCGCGTTCCAGGAACTGCCGCTTCGCCTCGGCCGCGGCCAGCTTGGCCGCCATGCCACCCATGTAGGTGGTGTGGCTGGCGAAGGCGCCGATGTCCCACGGCACGACGTCGGTGTCGCCGTGCACGACGTTGATGGCCTCGAACGCGAGCCCCATCTCCTCGGCCACGATCTGCGCCAAGGCCGTGTGCGCGCCGGTGCCCAGCCCCGCGGTGCCGGTGTAGAGCGTGGCGGTGCCGTCCTCGTGCATCTTGACGAGGGCGTTGCCTTGCTCCTTGATGCCCGGGTAGGCGGAGGAGCCATGCATCTCGCAGCCCATGCCCCAGCCGAAGCGCAGCGGCCCTTGCGGGCTGCGCCGGGGCGGGCGCTGCATCGCAGTCCAGCCCACTTCCAACATGCCGCGGCGGATGCAGTCTTCCAGGCCGTGGCCGACGATGGCGTGGCCCGAGGGCGCGATGTCGCCCTCGCGCACGGCGTTCATCAGTTTTAGCGCCGCGGGGTCGAGGCCGAGCTTGCCGGCCGCCTCGTCCATCTGGATGTCGAGCGCGTAGTAGGCCTGCACGACGCCGTAGCCGCGGTAGGCCCCGGCGATGGGCGCATTCGTGTACACGCAACGGCCTTCGAGCAGCACGTTCTCGCAGCGGTACAGCGAGGTCAGCGAAGAGGTGCCCACTGCCGTGACGCCCGGCCCGTGCGAGCCATAGGCGCCGGAGTTGTAGACGAGCCGCGCCTGGCGCGCCGTGATCGTGCCGTCGCGCTTGAAGCCCTGCTTCAGCCAGACCTTCACCGGGTGGCGCGAGCGGCCGCCGAGGAAGGTCTCCTTGCGCGTCCACTCCATCATCACCGGGCGGCGTGTCTCCTTCGCGAGCAGCGCGCACAAGAACTCGCTCTGGAAGAGGTCCTGCTTGGCGCCGAAGCCGCCGCCGAAGTGGTCGACGAGCACGCGCACACGGTTCATCGGCAGGCCGAGCACCTCGGCCATGGCGCCGCGCACCATGAAGGCCGTCTGCGTGCTGATGTGCACCGTGAGCCTGCCTTGTTCGTCCGTGAAGTCCCACTGGCACAGGCAGGCGTTGGGCTCCATGTAGGCCGGCGTCGGGCGGCCGCCTTCGTACAGACCCTCGACGACGAGGTCGGCCTCGGCAAAGCCGCGCTCGACATCGCCGCGCGCCACGCGCACCGGCGGCGCCACGAGGTTGCCGGGCAGCGCCTCGCCACCCTCGCCCTGACGGTCGCCATGGATCAACGCCGCGCCGGGCGCCTCGGCGGCCTCGGTGGTGGTCAGCACCGGCAGCTCGTCGTATTCGACGTCGATGAGGGCCAGCGCCTCCTCGGCGATCTCATCGCTCACCGCGGCCACGGCGGCGACCGCCTCGCCCCAGTAGCGCACCTTGCGGTCGAGGATGTACTGGTCCTTCGTGCAGGAGGCGGCGCGCGGGAACGGCGAGCCGTAGTGCAGCACGCGCGGCACGTCCTCGTGCGTGAGCACGGCCTTCACGCCCGGCAGCGCCAGCGCGCGGCGCGCGTCGATGTGGCGGATGATCGCGTGCGCGACGGTGCTGCGCTTCACGCGTGCGAACAGCATGCCGGGCAGGCGGATGTCGGCGGTGTAGCGCGCGCTGCCGCTCACCTTCTCGGCCACGTCGCTGCGGCGCACCGAGGTGCCGACGATGTCGAGCTTGGCGTCGAGCAG
>JALHOU010000217.1 GCA_022842825.1 Rubrivivax sp. | reverse complement strand
CTGGCGGAGGGAGCGGGATTCGAACCCGCGGGGGGCTGTTAACCCCCACACGCTTTCCAGGCGTGCGACTTAAACCGCTCATCCATCCCTCCGCGCGCCGGGAGCGGATTCTATTCAGCTCCCGTGGGGGCGACGGCGCACTTGCGCAGCCACTCCATCAACACGAAGTCCAACGCCCTGGAGTGCGTGCTTTCCAGCATCACCGGAGGTGCGTGGCCCGCCTCATAGGCTTCGCGCCAGCGCAAGGCGCACACGCACCAGCGGTCGCCCGGCTTCAGGCCGCGGAAGCGCGCCTCGGGACGCGGCGTGATGAGGTCGTTGCCCAGTTCCATCTGACGGTTCAGGAATTCGACCGTCATCCGGGCGCAGATGACGTGGCTGCCGACGTCGCGTGCGTCGGTGTCGCAGCAACCGTCCCGCCGCCAGCCCGTCAGGGGGTCGTAGGAGCAGGGCACCAGCGGGGTGCCAAGGACATTCAAGACAACGCGGGGCATGGTCGTTGGGTCGCTCGTCCTCAAGCGGCAGTCTGGGGCTGCCTCAGCGGGCAGCACCCGCGCCGCCGCCGGGGCTTGTTGCGCCGCCCTGGGCGGGCTTCTTCATCAGCGCCATCGCCGTGCCGATGAGACCAGCGACCTCGCCCATGTGCCCGGGCACGATCATCGTGTTGTTGACGCGCGCCAGGTTGGCATAGGCATCGACGGCCTTCTCGGCCACCTTCAGCTGCACGGCCTGCTCGCCGCCGGGCTGCTGGATGGCGGCGGCGATCTTGCGAATGGCATCGGCCGTGGCGTCGGCCACCGCCACGATGGCCGCCGCCTCGCCCTGCGCCGTGTTGATCTCGGCCTGCTTCTCGCCCTCGCTGCGCGCGATGAAGGCCTCGCGCTCGCCGGTGGCGATGTTGATCTGCTCCTGTCGCCGGCCTTCGCTGGCGGCGATCAGCGCGCGCTTCTCGCGTTCGGCGGTGATCTGGGCCTGCATGGCGTGCAGGATGGGCGCCGGTGGTGTGAGGTCCTTGATTTCGTAGCGCAGGACCTTCACGCCCCAGTTGAGCGCCGCCTCGTCCAGCGCACTGACGACCGAGGCGTTGATGATGTCGCGCTCCTCGAAGGTCTTGTCCAGCTCCATCTTGCCGATGACGCTGCGCAGCGTGGTCTGGGCCAGCTGCGTGATGGCGACGATGTAGTTGCTGCTGCCGTAGCTGGCGCGCATGGGGTCGGTGACCTGGAAGTAGAGGATGCCGTCGACCTGCAGCTGGGTGTTGTCGCGCGTGATGCACACCTGGCTCGGCACGTCCAGCGGCACCTCCTTCAGCGAGTGCTTGTAGGCGACGCGTTCGACGAAGGGGATGACGAACTTCAGGCCCGGCGTCAGCGTGCGGTCGTACTTGCCCAGGCGCTCGACGACCCAGGCGTTCTGCTGCGGCACGATCTTGAACGTGCGGACGATGAAGATGACGGCGATGACGAGCAGGATCAGTGCGACTTCCATGGTCTTTCCCTTCGCGTGGTCGGAGGTAGGGCGCTCAGTGCCCAGGTGCGGGCGCGAGGACCAGCTGGTTGCCGCGCACGGCGACGATGGCGTGCGGCCCGGGGGCCGGCGTACCTGCGCCCTCGAATGCGGCCGACCAGGCGGCGCCTCGGTACTGGACCTGCGCCGTGCCGTCCTCGCTCCAGGCCCGCACCACCACCGTCTGGCCGATGTCGAGGTTGACGTCACGGTTGCTTTCCGCCGGCGCGCTGCGCGGCTTCCTGGCGCGCTTGAAGTGCCACAACGCCGTCCCGCCCATGGCCACGAGCGCACCCGAGGTCACCTGGGCCGTGCCGCCGAGGCCGGCGTGCGCCGCGAGCGCCCCGGCCGCGCTTCCCAGGGCCAGCATCAGGAGGTAGAACGTACCCGTGGCCAGTTCGGCCGCGACGAGCGCGCCGGCCAGCAGCCACCAGAGGGTCGGGCTCGACAGGTCCATGATCGGAAGGGCGTTGGCGCCCGTAGTCCGGGCGGGTGCAGTGTAGGTCGGCGGGCCGACCCCCGCCGGCCCCGGGTCCGGTCCACCGTCCGTGACGATTGGGCCGCGTCGAGGTCCTACACTGCGCGGCTCCGCCACCGCACGCCCGATGCCGCCATGCTGCGCTTCCACTTCCCGATCGTCATCATCGACGAGGATTTCCGCTCCGAGAATGCCTCGGGCTTCGGCATCCGGGCGCTCGCGGCGGCCATCGAGAAGGAGGGCTTCGAGGTCGTCGGCGCCACGAGCTACGGCGACCTGTCGCAGTTCGCGCAGCAACAAAGCCGCGCCAGCGCCTTCATCCTGAGCATCGACGACAACGAGTTCACCCCTGGGCCCGAGCTCGACCCGGCGGTCGTGAACCTGCGCAAGTTCATCGAGGAGATTCGCTGGAAGAACTCCGACATCCCGATCTACATCTACGGCGAGACGCGCACCAGCCAGCACCTGCCCAACGACGTGCTGCGCGAGTTGCACGGCTTCATCCACATGTTCGAGGACACGCCGGAGTTCGTGGCCCGGCACATCATCCGCGAGGCCAAGAGCTACCTCGACGGCCTGGCGCCGCCTTTCTTCAAGGCGCTGATGGCCTATGCCCAGGACGGCTCGTATTCATGGCATTGCCCGGGCCACAGCGGCGGGGTGGCGTTCCTGAAGAGCCCGGTAGGGCAGATGTTCCACCAGTTCTTCGGCGAGAACATGTTGCGTGCCGACGTGTGCAACAGCGTCGAGGAGCTGGGTCAGTTGCTCGACCACACCGGTCCGGTCGCGCAGAGCGAGCGCAACGCGGCGCGCATCTTCAACGCCGACCACTGCTTCTTCGTCACCAACGGCACCAGCACCAGCAACAAGATGGTGTGGCACCACTGCGTGGCGCCCGGCGACGTGGTGGTGGTGGATCGCAACTGCCACAAGAGCATCCTGCACAGCATCATCATGACCGGCGCCGTGCCGGTGTTCCTCACGCCCACACGTAACCACCACGGCATCATCGGCCCCATCCCGCAGAGCGAGTTCTCGGTCGAGAGCATCCAGCGCAAGATCGCCGCCAATCCGTTGCTCGCCGGCGTGGACGCGAAGAAGGTCAAGCCGCGCATCCTGACACTCACGCAGAGCACCTACGACGGCGTGCTCTACAACACCGAGACCATCAAGCACGGGCTGGACGGCTACATCGACAACCTGCACTTCGACGAGGCCTGGCTGCCGCACGCCGCCTTCCACGAGTTCTACGGCCAGTTCCACGCCATGGGCAAGAAGCGCCCGAGGCCGAAGGAGCAGATGGTCTGGGCCACGCAGAGCACGCACAAGCTGCTGGCCGGCCTCAGCCAGGCCAGCCAGGTGCTGGTGCAGGACGCGGCCGACCGCAAGCTCGATCGGCACCTCTTCAACGAGGCCTACCTGATGCACACGAGCACCTCTCCGCAATACGCGATCATCGCCAGCTGCGACGTCGCCGCCGCGATGATGGAAGCGCCCGGCGGCAAGGCGCTGGTGGAGGAGAGCATCGCCGAGTCGCTGGACTTCCGCCGCGCCATGCGCAAGGTGGACAAGGACTTCGGCAAGGACTGGTGGTTCACCGTCTGGGGACCGCCCGGGCTGGCGGCCGAGGGCATCGGCCGCCAGGCGGACTGGATGTTGAAGGCGGGCGACAAGTGGCACGGCTTCGGCGCGCTGGCCGACGGCTTCAACATGCTTGACCCGATCAAGTGCACGATCGTGACACCGGGCCTGGACCTCTCGGGCAAGTTCGCCAAGACCGGCATCCCGGCCAGCGTGGTGACCAAGTTCCTCGCCGAGCACGGCGTGGTGGTGGAGAAGACAGGGCTCTACTCGTTCTTCATCATGTTCACCATCGGCATCACCAAGGGCCGCTGGAACACGCTGCTCACGGCGCTGCAGCAGTTCAAGGACGACTACGACAAGAACGCGCCGATGTGGCGCATCCTGCCCGAGTTCTGCGCCAAGCATCCGCGCTACGAGCGCATGGGGCTGCGCGAGCTGTGCCAAGGCATCCACGAGACCTACGCCAAGGGTGACGTGGCCCGCCTCGTCACCGACATGTACCTGTCGGACCTGCACCCGGCGATGAAGCCGAGCGACGCCTATGCCCGCATCGCGCACCGCGAGACCGAGCGCGTGGGCATCGACCAGCTCGAAGGGCGTGTGACGACGGCGCTGCTGACGCCCTATCCGCCGGGCATCCCGCTGCTCATCCCGGGCGAGCGCTTCAACCGCAAGATCGTCGACTACCTGCGCTTCACGCGTGAGTTCAACGCCGCCTTCCCCGGCTTCGACACCGACGTGCACGGGCTCGTCGAGGACGACGAGGTCGCGGGTTTGGCGCGCCGCTACTACGTCGACTGCGTCAAGGAAGGCTGAGCGCGCCGCGGTGCCTGCCGACTCGGGCGTCGCATACGGGGTTGCGGCGCCGGCAGGGCGGGTGGTTCAGCCGACTTCGCCGAGGTCGACGCCGCCCACGGCCTGGCTGTAGCCGCCGTCGACGTAGGTGATCTCGGCGGTGACGCCGGCGGCCAGGTCGGACAGCAGGAAGGCTGCGACGTTGCCGACGTCGTCGATCGTGATGTTGCGTTGCAGCGGGGAGGCCTGCGCCACGCCGCTGAGCAGCTTGCCGAAGTCCTTGATGCCCGACGCCGCCAGCGTCTTGATGGGGCCGGCGGAGATGCCGTTCACGCGCACCCCCTTCTTGCCCAGGGCGGCGGCGAGGTAGCGCACGCTGGCCTCGAGCGAGGCCTTGGCCAGGCCCATGGTGTTGTAGTTGGGCACGGCGCGCAGCGCGCCCAGGTAGGTGAGGGTGAGCAGGGCGGCGCCGGGCCGCAGCATGGGCAGCGCCGCCTTGGCCAGCGCCGGGAAGCTGTAGGCCGAGATGTCGTGCGCGATGCGGAAGTTCTCGCGTGTCAGCCCGTCCAGGAAGTCTCCGGCGATCGCCTCGCGGGGGGCGAAGCCGATGGAGTGCACGAAGCCGTCGAACTGCGGCCAATTCCGGCCCAGGTCCTGAAAGAGTGCGGCGATCTGCGCGTCGTTGCCCACGTCGCAGTCGAAGACAAGGGCAGAGTCAAACTCGCGCGCGAATTCGGTGATGCGGTCCTTGAAGCGCTCGCCGACGTAGCTGAAGGCCAGCTCCGCACCTTCGCGACGGCAGGCCCGGGCAATGCCATAGGCAATGGAGCGGTTCGACAGCACTCCGGTGATCAGCAGCCGCTTGCCGGCAAGAAAGCCCATCGCCCAGGTCCTCCCTCAGGTTGGTCGCATGTTCGGTCGGGCGGCCATTCTGGCACGCGGCCCCGACTGTCTTGCCCGGGTGTCGGGCGCGGGCTATAATGCCGCTTTTCCGGGTTGTGCTGCGTGGGCGGATCTTCCAGCCCATTTTTTTTGCTCGACCGGTTTGCGCAGTTCTCGCCGCCGAGGCGCTTGGATCGTACCGAAGTACTGAAGCAGTACTGAGCCGTACCTGACCAGGCGTCTCTCCGCCGAAGCATTGCGCGACACCCGCCGCGCAGCGGCGCAGACCCGGGGCGAACCCGGGTCCCCGGCACGCTTGTGCCAGGGGAGCCCGGATCCACGGGCAAAGCCAGGACGGGCATCGAATTTGATGGGCTTGAAGGCCACAGGCGCAGCGCGGAAGCCCCGCGCCACGCAAGCCAGGGGCAGGAGTACAGGTGCGGGTGGCGGCAAGCCGCCCGCTCGGCTTCCGTCTGCGCGCTCGCCCGCTCATCCCGAGCCTGCCCGCCTGCGGGCTCCGATCGCCTCTCCCTTCGAGCCCACCGGCGACTGGCGTGCGGGCGTGCGCACCACCGTCGAGGGTCTTCACTACGACCTCGTCGATGTGGAGCGGGCCCCCGGGGGGCTGTTGCGCGTGACGATCGACCGCCGTCCGGGCCAGAACTATGCCGCCCCAGGTGATGCGATCAACGTCGACGACTGCGAATCCGTGACGCGGCAACTCCAATACACCCTCGAGGTGGACGGCGTCGACTACGCCCGGCTCGAGGTGTCTTCGCCGGGCCTGGACCGTCCGTTGCGCAGCGAGGCCGACTACGAACGCTTCCTCGGCCAGGCGGTGAACCTGACGCTGAAGGAGCCCTTGCAGGGCCGCAAGCACTTTCAGGGGCCGCTTGCACGCTCTCCGCAGGGCTGGCAGGTCACCTTCGAGGACGGCAAGGCCCGGCTGGCCCAGGTCCTCTCCTTCACGCTGGACGAGGTGCGCGAAGCGCGGCTCGTGCCCGTGGTGGACTTCAAGGGCCACAAGACCCGCGGCCTGGCGCAAGGTCAGGGCCATGAACGGACGGGTCCGCGGGAGCCGGCAGGTTCCGCCCCAGGTCGTGCAGGAAAGGAAGATCCCCAGAGGCTGGCCATGCCGCCGACGCCCACCGGGGAGGTTGCGTCGAGTGGGCAGGCCACGCTGGCCCAAGAGAACGAAGAAGGCAGAAATCGATGAATCGCGAAATGCTGATGCTGGTGGATGCGATCTCGCGCGAGAAGACGGTCGACCGCGACGTCGTCTTCGGTGCGGTGGAGGCCGCGCTCGCCTCGGCGACGAAGAAGCTGCACGGTGGCGAGGTCGACATCCGCGTCGCCGTCGACCGCGAGACCGGCGACTACGAGACCTTCCGCCGCTGGCTCGTCGTGCCCGATGTCGCCGGCCTGCAGAACCCCGACGCCGAGGAGATGCTCTCCGACGCCCAGGACCGCATCGCCGACATCGAGGAAGGCGACTACATCGAGGAGGCTGTCGAGTCGGTGCCTATCGGCCGCATCGGCGCGCAGGCGGCCAAGCAGGTGATCCTGCAGAAGATCCGCGACGCCGAACGTGAACAGCTGTTGTCGGACTTCCTCTCGCGCGGCGAGAAGATCTTCGTCGGCACCGTCAAGCGCCTGGACAAGGGCGACATCATCGTCGAGAGCGGCCGCGTCGAAGGGCGTCTGAAGCGCAGCGAGATGATCCCCAAGGAGAACCTGCGCAGCGGCGACCGCGTGCGCGCGGTGATCGCCGGCGTCGACCCGACGCAGCGCGGCGCGCAGATCATGCTCTCGCGCAGCGCGCCGCCTTTCATGGTCGAGCTCTTTGCGCAGGAGGTGCCCGAGATCGAGCAGGGCCTGCTCGAAATCAAGAGCTGCGCGCGCGACCCCGGCAGCCGCGCCAAGATCGCCGTCGTCTCGCACGACCGCCGTGTCGACCCGATCGGCACCTGTGTCGGCGTGCGCGGCTCGCGCGTCAATGCCGTCACCAACGAGCTTGCCGGCGAGCGCGTGGACATCGTGCTGTGGTCCGAAGACCCGGCGCAGTTCGTCATCGGCGCGCTGGCGCCGGCCAACGTCGCCTCCATCGTCGTCGACGAGGAACGGCATGCCATGGATGTGGTGGTCGACGAGGAGAACCTCGCCATCGCCATCGGCCGCGGCGGGCAGAACGTGCGCCTGGCCAGCGACCTGACCGGCTGGCGCATCAACATCATGACGGCCGAGGAGTCGCAGGCCAAGCAGGCCAACGAGAGCGAGTCGGTGCGCAAGCTCTTCGTCGACAAGCTCGACGTCGACGAGGAGGTCGCCGACATCCTCATCGCCGAGGGCTTCACGAGCCTCGAGGAGGTGGCCTACGTGCCGCTGCAGGAAATGCTCGAGATCGAGTCCTTCGACGAGGACACCGTGCAGGAACTGCGCACGCGCGCCAAGGATGCCCTGTTGACGATGGAGATCGAGAAGGAAGAGAAGGTCGAGGAGGTCTCGCAGGACCTGCGCGACCTGGAGATCGACGGCAAGGGCCTGACGCCTGACCTGATCGCGAAGCTGGCCGGTGGCGGCATCCACACACGCGACGACCTCGCCGACCTAGCCGTCGACGAGCTCACCGAGATGACCGGCATGGACGACGAGAACGCGAAGACCTTGATCATGAAGGCGCGCGAGCACTGGTTCACCGCCTGAGCCCGCGACGCCCACGTACGAGCCCCAGCCCGAGCCGCAAGAGACGCTGCCCGCCCCGATACCGAGAAGCCCAGAAGCCCACCGCAGGAAACCCTGACCCATGGCTGTGACCACCGTCGCCCAGCTTGCCGCGCAGCTCAACCGGCAGCCCACTGCGCTGCTTGAACAGCTGCAGTCGGCCGGCGTGGGCAAGAAGTCGCCTGACGACGCGCTCACCGAGGCAGACAAGGAGCGCCTGCTCGAGTACCTGCGCAGCGCCCACGGCACCGCCGCCGCGGCCGAGCGCAAGAAGATCACGCTCACCCGCAAGAGCACCACCGAGATCAAGCAGGCCGACTCGAGCGGCCGTGCGCGCACCATTCAGGTCGAGGTGCGCAAGAAGCGCGTCTTCGTCAAGCGCGACGACGCCCCGGCCGTCGAGGAGCCCGCAGGCCCGAGCGCCGAAGACCTCGAGCTGCAGCGGCGCGAGGAGGAGGCCCGCATCGAGGCCGAAGCCATCCGGCGCCAGGAAGAGGAGCTGGCCGAACAGCGTCGCCAACGCGAGGAGGCCGAGCGGGCCGCGCGTGAGCTCGCCGAGAGGGCCGCCGCCGAGGCGGCCGCGCGCGCCGCC
>JALHOU010000216.1 GCA_022842825.1 Rubrivivax sp. | reverse complement strand
GTCGCGCGGGCGTGCAGCGTCAGCTTCGCGAGCCGCCCCCCGCTGCCGCGCGCGTCGTCGCGCCCAACGCCGCACCCGCGGTCGCATCCGCGGTCGCATCCGCGACCCCCCCCGACGCCCCATCGGCCAGCAACGAAGAGGCGCGCCTCGGCATGCCGCGCGCGACATTGCGAGCAGCGCTGCTCGACCGTGCCACAGTGCCCGAGCGCTACAGCACCGCAAGCCGCGCGCTCGGCCTGTACCCGCTGCTTCGCTGGCCCTTCTTCGCCGGCGTGGAAGGCTGGCAGCGCGCGCAGCAGGCCGACATGGCGCGCTGGGCCTCAGCGCCGCCGCCGTTGTTGGCGATGGCACCGCCGTTCGGTGCGCCCGCCGCGGGCGGTGCGCCTGGCCCTCAGCAAGGCCCCGCGGCCGCACCGCCGCCGTGGCCGCCGGCTCAGGACGCACTCGGCCTGCCGCAGCCCACGCCGGAGCAGGCCCAGCGCCTGCTCGCCTGGCACGCACCCGTCTTCGAGCTCGAGGTGCGCGGCGCGTTCGACCGCGTCGGCATGCCGCAATGGGCCGGCACAGGCGACGATGCGCGGCCGCAGGTGGACACGCAGCGCGCTGTCGTCTACCACCGCATCGCGCACATGCGCCTGCACGGGCGCTGGCGGCTGCAGCTCGTCTACACGATCTGGTTCCCCGAGCGGCCCGCGCGCTCGAGCCTGGACCTGCTGGCCGGCGCGCTCGACGGCGTCATCGTGCGCCTCACGCTCGGCGACGACGGCCAGCCGGTCCTCATGGACACCATCCACGCCTGCGGCTGCTATCACATGTTCTTCCCCTCGCCAGCGCTGCAGGCGCGTGCGGGCGCGCCGACGAACGAGGAGTGGATGTTCGCGCCCGCTGCGCTGCCCGCGCTCACGCCCGCGCAGCGCCTGGTGGTGCGCATCGCCTCGGCGTCGCACTACGTGAACGGTGTCGGTGCCGCGCCGCGGTGGGCCACCGCGGGCACCGTGCCCGGCAACACGGCACGCTACGAACTGCTCGACGAACAAGTCCTGCGTTCCCTGCCACTGCCCGGCGCCACGCCGCCCGGCCGGCGCAGCCTCTACGGGCCCGACGGCCTCGTCACTGGCACGGAGCGTGGCGAACGCTTCCTCTTCTGGCCCATGGGCATCGCCAGCGCGGGGGCGATGCGGCAGTGGGGTCACCACGCCACGGCCTTCGTCGGGCGGCGGCACTTCGACGACGTCGACTTGATCGAACGCAGGTTCGAGAAGGCGCCCGACTGAAGGACGGCCTGACTGACGGTGCGTCGAGATCGATGGGCGCTGCGGACTGAAACAGGCCGATGCGTCGACCCCGCGAACGCGGACTCGGGTGAACCCGTGAACAGAATGGGGGATCCCTGACGACCTGACCGAGTCAATCCCACGACGCTGACGCATGACCGAAAGCTTGCCGATCGACTTCCACGCACGCCTCTTTCCAGGCCCGGCCGGCGCCGTGGCGGCGCCAGCCCCAGGCGCGCGCGAGGCCACGCTGGCCTGCTCAGCGCCGGGTCCGCATCACCGCAGCAGCCGGCGCATCGCACCGGCTGAGCCGATGCGCCCTGGCACCTTGAGCGCCGGCAAGCCCACGCGCGTGGCATTGCTCGAAGACGACTCCGCGATGCGGAAGCGGCTGCTGCACGCCCTCGACCAGGACCCGCTGCTCACCGTGGTGTGGTCGGGCGACTCCGTGCGCGCTTGCCAGGCCTGGCTGGTGAGTCACACGCCCGACGTGCTGCTGGTCGACCTCGGCCTGCCCGACGGTTCCGGCATCGAGGCCATCGGCACCTGCCGCCGCCTGCACCCGGCCTGCGACGTGATGGTGGTGACGCTCTTTGCCGACGATGCCAGTCTGCTCGAAGCCTTTGCGGCCGGCGCCAGCGGCTACCTGCTCAAGGACGGCAGCGAACGCGAACTGCTGCGCCATGTGCGCGACCTGCGCTCGGGTGGCTCGCCGATGAGCCCGATGATCGCGCGGCGCTTGTTGCAGCACTGGCAGCGCAGCGAAGCAGCCCCCGGCATGGGACTACCGGCAGCGCGGCAGGATCCGCATGAAGGCGAACCAGCCGGCGCGCTCCCGCGGCACGAAGCCGGCGGCGCCGCACCGGGCGCGGCGGGCGGGGTCCACGGCTCACCGCGGCCCGCCGCGCGCGCGCCGATGGAACGCCTGACCCCGAAGGAGAGCGCCGTGCTCGGCCTCATCGCGCGCGGCTTCACCTACGAAGAAGCGGCGCAGCGCATGGCCCTCTCGGCACACACCGTGCGCACGCATGTGCGCAACATCTACGCCAAGCTGGACGTGCACAACAAGGCCGAGGCGGTGTACCGGGCGCGTGCGCTCGGCTGGCTCGAGTGAGCGAGGTCCAGGCGGGGGCCGCGCCGGTGTCGGCCGACAGCACCGTCGGCAACGAGATCATCGCGCTGTACCGCGAAGCGCGCGCCGCCACCGCGCCCGACTTCAAGGCCTGGGCCATGGCACGCGCGCGGCACCTGCTGCCGCTGCACTCCACGCATTGGGTCAACGGCGTGATGACCGCGCAGGGCGCGGTCTTCCACCACGTCAGCACCGAGGGTCTGCGGCCCGGCTACTGGGAGCGCTTCCAGGAGCTGATGCCGATCGACCCGATGGGCCCGCGCATGTTTGCCAACCCCGGCATCTCCTACCTCGTCGGCCACGACGACTTTCCGGCGCAAATCCGCGAGGAGCTCGGAGTCCCGTTCGGCGTGTACGAGGCCGTGATCGGCATGGCCGCCGATGCGGCCACCGGCACCTTCTCCGTTTGCTGCTGGTACCGCGATCCGGCGATGGCGCGCTTCACCGAAGCCAACCGCCGCCTGCACGAACAGCTGCTGCCGCATTGGGTGGAGTGCCTGCACCTGCACCGCGTGACGCGCGTGCTGCGCGACCTGCACGCCGCCCTCGTGCCTGGCAGCCTGGTGGCGCTGGTGGAGGCGACGGGGCTCATCCACTACGCGCAGCTGGGCTTCGGAGAATTGATCGGTGAGGAGTTCCCGGGCTGGCCCGGCACCGCGCTGCCGCCGCCTTTGCTGGCGGCACTGGCGCAGGGCGAGGGCGGCTACGAGGGCGAAACGCTCAGCGCCCGCTGGCGCGCCGCGCCACAGCAGCTGTGGATGGTGCATGCGCGGCGCAGCCGCCCTTCGCGCTTCGGCTCGCAGGGCCAGGCGCGCGAGGCGGAGGTGCGGCTGCTCAGCGCCTCGCTGGAGCAACGCGAACACGAACTCGAGGCCGCGCGCCGCGCCCTGCTCGAACGCGAGAAACAAGAAGCCGCGCTGCAGGAGCGCCAGCGCATCCTGCGTGAACTGCACGACGGCGTCGGTGCGCACCTGGTCGGTTTGCGCAGCCTGCTGCAAGCCGGCACCACCGTCACCGAAGACATGGCGCAAGCGCTGGAAGCGGCCATGGACGAGATGCGCCTGGCCGTGGACTCCATGCACACCACCGGCAGCGAACCCGGCGACCTCGGCGAGCTGCTGGCCGCACTTCGATGGCGTTTGCAGCCGCGGCTGGAGGCCGCGGGCATCACGCTGCAGTGGTCGATGCCCGAGCCCGAAGTGGCGGCGGCAGCGTGCCAGGGCCTCTCGGCCGGCGCAGCGCTGCAGGTGCAGCGGCTGCTGCTGGAGGCCTTCACCAACATCCTCAAGCACGCGCAGGCGAGCGTGGTGCGGGTGAGCTTCGAGGCGCGGCCCCATTCCGCCGTGGGCTGGCAGCTGCTGGTGCGCGACAACGGCGTGGGTCTGCCAGCCGGTCTGGCCGGCGCGGCCCCGGCAACGCCTGCCGGCAGCCCCCCGCGCGGCATAGGCCTGGGCAGCATGGCGCGGCGCGCGGCGGCCATCGGCGCGTTGCTCGAGATCGGCCCCAGCGCGGGCGAACCCGGCGCCCTGAACGAGCCGCACCGAGGTACCGTGTTGCGGCTGCGGTGGCCCGCACCCACCGCGAGCCGGCCTCCTCAATAGCTCTGTGGAAAGCCGGCCCCCGCAATCGCGGGGTTGCCGCAACGGCATCGGCAGAACGTGCGATGACCCGCCACCCCCCTAACCCTAAGGTCGCCCGCACTGGTCACGCGCCCTTCGGTGCGGGAGGGAAGGGGTTCACATGTCAATCGAACTGATCCGACACCGGGTCGCCACGGGGCGAGTCCGCTGCACGGGCGGCCTTTTCGCGGCGCTGCTCGTGGCCGCGCTGGGCGTGGGCTGCGGCGGCGGCAACGACACCGCGGCGCCCAGCGCCGAGGCTCGCGCCGACGCCGCCGAGGCTTCTGCCCCCGCGGCGGCCAAGACATACCCTGCCGGCCCGGTCGTCGTCGAGGGCCTGGTCCCGGTGGCCTTGCGGCGCATCACCTGGACCACCTACGAGTACGACTACCGACTCGTGCTGTCCAACAGCGGGCCGGCGGTCGATGGCGTTGCCGTGCGCCTGGTGCAGCCCGAGCCCGGCATCACGGTCGTCGATGGCCTGGTGAACGCAGGCTCGCTCGCCGCCAATGCCCTCAGCGTGCCGCAAGACAGGATCACCATCCGCAAGGGGCTGCTGCCGCTGTTCGTCCTGCGTCCACATGACTGGCAGGTGAGCTACGGGCCGCCCACGCTCACGGGCACGGCGGCCGTGGGTGCGGCGCTGGCCAATGCCAACGTCCGCATCACCGACAGCACCGGCGCCAACGCCTGCTCGCAGGCCACCATCGTGACCAATGGCGTGGGCCAGTACACCTGCTCGGCGCTGGCCGGGCGCACGGCGCCCTTCCTGATCGTGGTGAGAGATCCGTTCGACGCCTACCCGCCGCTGGTGAGCATCGCCACCACCACGCCCGCACCGGGCACTTCGCTGGTGGCCAACGTGACTCCGCTCACCACGGCCATCGTGGGGCAGCTCGCACCGGACGGCAATGCGCTCTCGGTCGTGGCCAACCCGGCGCTCATCAACCTCACGACGCTGGCCGCCATCACCGGCAACGTGCTGGCGCAGATCCAGCCCGTGCTCACGGCCATCGGCGCACCCGCTGGCTATGACCCGTTCACGACGCAGATCGTCGCCGCCACGCCCACGCAAGGCGGCAATACCGCCGACCAGCTGCTGGAGACCCTGCGCATCACCACTGTCGCGGGTGAGACGCGCATCGCCACGGTGGACAACCCCGCGGCCTCGGTGCCGCTGGCCGGTGCCACCACCACGCCGCCCCAGCTGCCGGCGCCTTCGCCCACGCTGCTCTCGCTCAACGATTCGATGCGGCTCGTCGTCAACAACCTGTCGGAGTGCTTCGCGCTGCCGGTGGGCACGCGTGTGCTGAGCGTGGACAACGGCATCTCTGCCAACGACGGCGGCCGCTCGGTCACGGCCATGGCCCCGGCCTGCCAGAAGGTCGCACATCCCGACTACCTGACGAGCGGCTTGCGCTTCGGCCAGCGCTACTACAGCCTGCTGAACGAGCCGGCGATGGTGGGTGCGCAGTTCATGCCGGCGGAAATCATGCTCTTCATCGAAGACGCCACGACCGCCGACAACGACGTGGCGGTGCTCAACATCCGCTATGTGGATGCCAACGGCGTCATCGGCAACCTCATCGAAGTGGCACGCAAGCTGCCGGGCAGCGCGACCGCCGCCAACCCGAGCGACTGGTGGTTGCACGGCAACCGGCGGCCGGTGGACGCCTCCATCCGCGCCTTCACGCGGCGCCAAGAGCAGCTCGCGCCCAACCCGGGCACGGCGCCATTCGCCAACGCCGGCGCCAGCCGCTACGAGGCCGGGCTCGAGATCTTCATCAACAAGGATGGCCCCGGCAGCAGCGGCATGCGTGCCGCACGCGTCTTCGGGCCCGGGCTGCCGCCGGCCGGGCTGGTGTATACGCGGCCCAATGCTGCCATCGTCACCGACCAGAACTGGATGAACCTGCGGCGCAAGGATGGCCTCACCGACGCCGCCTCGGCCACGCCGGCGGGCGATGTGGGCAACATCTTCCGTTTGCAGCGTACGCAGGGCCTGGTGGGCGCGGTGCAACCGAACCCCAACGCGGGCAACGGCAACAACTCGCAGTTCCCGAACTGGGCGCACCCGCTGGACTACGGCGCGCCGGTGGGCGCCACGAACTACATCGACTTCGCGCAGCTCGGTGCGTTCAACGTCTACACCTTCGAGGTCTACTACGACGGCGAGACCGCACCGCGCCACACCTTCACCGCGCGCACCCTGACCGCCGTGGTGCCGGCCACCTACGCCACCAACCTGCGTTGGCACAGCCTCACAGCGGCCACGCTCGGCTTCCTGACACCCGGCGACCCCCTGGCCGCGGCGCAGACCACCGTGGGCCTGGCCTGGAACGCCGACCCGTTTGCCGAGACGGTCGGCTCGGCAGGCGTCTACACCTTCGGCGCAGGCCAAGCCGTGGCCGACTCCGTGGTGCCCGTGGCGCGTGGGGCCACCTCGGCCAGCGCCACCGCTCCCGGTGCAACGCCTTTCCCGGCGCTGACCAACGACGGCACGAGCTCGCGCACCATCCAGCTGCGTTACCGCATGCTGGACGGCAGCTACAAGGACTCGATCGCGCGCTTCAACTGAAGCGGGATCGACCGTCAAGCCGGGCGGGCGTCGCCCGGCGCGCACCCTCAAGCGCAGCCCACGGGCTGCGCTGCCCGTTGGGGCCGGCCACGCGGCGCGCCCGACCGGGCCGGCCCCGGTCGGGATGGGCCCGCCATCAACCGCCCGCGAGCGCGAGCGCGAGCGCGCCCCACTCCGACGGCGCCACGCGCGCCACGATCACCTTGAGGTTGCTCGGGTCCAGCACCACCGCATGCGCCTCCTGGATGGAGAAGCCGGTGGCCTCCCAGAAGATGCCGCCGTGCGCCATCATGAAGTGGTTGCGCCCGGCCGCCGGGCGCTGCGAGAGGAAGGCCACCGTGCGCGCCTTCTGCGCCGGGTCCTTGCCGACACTGCCTTCGCCCGAGAGCATCTCGGTGGCCTGGGCGCCGTCGACGAAGAAGGCGGCCGACTCGATGGCGCGGCAGTAGCGGCTGCTGAAGATGCCGTCCAGCGCCACGCCCGCCAGCCGGAACTGCGCGCCCGCGGCGCGCAACTCGGCGCGGCCTTCGTCGGAGAGCTGGCGTTGCGTGCCGCAGCGCGCGAGATCGAAGGTGCCCTTGGCGCGATTCGCGCGCTCCATCTCGATCTGCTCATAGCGCGTGCGGCCGTGCCGCAGGTAGATGACGTAGCCGCCACGCGCCAACGCCGCGGCGATGGCCTTGGGCTCCTGCAGCAGCGGCGCAGGGTCGGCGGCCGGCGGTGGCGCGAAATTGACGTGGCTCGCCAGGCCCACCTGGCTGGGCCCGGTGCAACCGGCGAACAGGCCGAGCAGCGCAAGCAGGCCCAGGGGCGCCATGCGCCAGACCCGGGCCCGGGAGATGCGAGAGGTGATTGCGCATGCGTGCATGGTGGGCGGCCGGTGCTGGCGCGGGCGGGTTGCAGCGAGGGCAGTTTGAAGCGGGGGCGGCGCAATCATCGCGCAGCGCCGTCTTCCCGGCCGTCCAGGGTCAATCCCTAACGTGGCGCCGCCCTCGCCGTGCGGCCCCGCTCTCCTCGACAGACACGCGTGGGCGCCGCCATCCGCGCGCCGGGAATGTCGCATCCCGAATCGCATCGTCACGAGCGGATACGCCCTCCGCGCCGGCGATGTTCGATAACCGCGCCCTCGTCAGAAGCCGTGCGCGTCGCGGCTCGGCGGCGCCGATGAAGCGCCGACACCGCGCGACGCATGAAACAAGGTCTCGTCGTTGGGAGTCAGGTCGATGGACAGGTCTCGTCATGCACCAGGGCAGGCGCTGCGTGCGCCTGCGGCACCGCACCTCGGCAACGTCGGGGTCGACACCGCGGCATCCGGTCGCGTCGGCGCCGGCAGGCTGGCACGCGTCGCGGCACTGGCCACACTCACCACGATGTGGCTGGCCGCCTGCGGCGGCGAGTGGTTCGACCGCGACGACTCGCGCAACGCCAGTCGAGGCACGACCGGGCAGACGACGCCGCCGCCCGCAGCCTCACCGGCACCCGCACCGACGCCTTCACCGGCACCTTCACCAGCACCGGCGCCGGCACCTGCACCGGCGCCCGCACCCGCCCCCACTCCGGCGCCACCGCGCGACACCACGCCCACGTCGGTGGCCGCGCATGCCGCATCGACGCAGAACGGCACCGTCGGCAGCGAAGTCGCCACCAAGCCCGCCGTGCGCGTGACGGCGCGCGATGGCGCCGGCGTGGCCGGCATTGCCGTCACCTTTGGTGTCGTCACGGGCGGCGGCACGGTCAGCGGCGCCACCCGCACCACCGATGCCAACGGCGTGGCCGTGGTGGGCGGCTGGGTGCTGGGCAACAGCGTGGGCGAGCAGCGGCTGTCGGCGCGCATGACCGGGCTGCCCGAAGTGACTTTCAACGCCAACGCCAGCCCCGCGCCCGGCATGGGCACGCTGGAGCGGCAGGCCGGCAGCGACAGCCAGACCGCCGCGCCCGCCGCCGCCGTGGCCGTGGCGCCGGCCGTGCGCGTGC
>JALHOU010000215.1 GCA_022842825.1 Rubrivivax sp. | reverse complement strand
CGAGGCGCGCCAGCAGCCCGGGCGGCGTGGCCGGCGCGGGGGCCTCGGCAGGCGCCGGCACGCCGTAGCGCTCCACCAGCCGGGCGCTGAAGGTCTCGAAGAACTCGCCGGCCATCTTCTGCGCCGCCATGTCCACGAGGCGCGAGCCCACCTGCGCCAGCCGGCCGCCGACGGAGGCCTTGGCCGTGTAGTGCAGCAGCGTCTCGGCCGGGCCCTTGGGTTCTAGGCGGATGGCGGCCTGGCCCTTGCCGTGGCCGGCAGCGCCGCCCTGCCCTTCGAAGTAGAGCGTGTACGACACCGGCGCCACGATGTCGGCCAGGCGCAGCTTGCCCTTGAAGCGCGCCTTCACCGGGCCCACAGCGGCGGTGACGAACACCTCGTACTCGTTCTCGCCGGCCGCGGTGATGGTCTCGCAGCCCGGGATGGCCGAGCGCAGCAGTTCGATGTCGTTCAACGCGGCCCAGGCCTTGGCCTGGTCGACGGGCAGGCTTTGCGTGCTGTTCAGTTCCATGGGGTGCGAGCAGGTGGGGTCAAGGAGGTGGGCGGGGTGGGCGGGGCCGGCCGGGCGAGCGCCTGCACGAGTTGCGCCAGCGCCTGCAGGTTGTGCACTGGGAGGCTCTGGCTCACGTGCGGCAGCATGGCGCGCACGCCGGCGGCGCGCGGCTCGAAGCCGGCATAGCGCAAAAGCGGGTTCAGCCAGATGACGCGGCGCGCGCTCTTGGCCAGACGCTCCATCTGGAAGGCGAGCTCGGGCGCGTCGTCGCCGTGCTCGAGGCCGTCGCTCACGAGCAGCACCGTGGCACGGCTGCCCAGCACGCGCCGCGCCCAGCGCTGGTTGAACTCGCGCAGGCAGGCCGCGATGCGCGTGCCGCCGGCCCAGTCGTGCACGCCGGCCATGGCACGCGCCACGGCGAGGTCGGGGTCGCGGCCGCGCAGCCAGGGCGTGAGGCGCGTAAGGCGCGTGCCGAAGACGAAGCTCTCGACGCGCGGGTGCGCCTGCGCCAGCAGGTGCGCAAAGTGCAGCAGCACGCGCGAGTAGCGCGACATCGAGCCCGAGATGTCGGCCAGCACCACCAGCGGCGGCGGCACAGGGCGCGCGACGCGGTGGCGCAGCGCCGCGAAGTCGCCGCCGTGCCGGCCGGCCTCGCGCAGCGTGGCGCGCATGTCCACGCGCCCTCGCTGCGCCGGCCGCTGCCGGCGCGTGGGCAGCGGCGGAAAGGCGACGTGCAGGTTGGCGAGCTGGCGCAGCGCGCTGCGGTACTCGTCGGCGCTCATGGTCTCGAAGTCGGCATGCCGCAGGTGCTCGCTGGCGCTGGCCGTGAGCGTGGCCTCGAGCTCCAGCTCCTCGGGCGGCGGTGGCGGCGGCGTGGCGTGGGGCGAGGCCGGGAAGAGCGCCTCGCCCAGGCGGCGGTTCTCGCGCACCGGCGGGGGCGCCTGGCTGCGCACCTTGGGCAGCAGCAGGGCACGCATGCGACCGGCGAGGTCGGGGTCGCGCCAGAAGAGCCCGAAGGCCTGGTCGAACAGGTCCTGGTGCGCGTGCCGCTCCACGAAGCAGGCGCTGAGCACGGCGTGGAAGTCGGCGCGGCTCTCGAGGCCGGCCAGCGGCAGCGCCTGCAGGGCGAGCTGGATGCGGTCGCTGCCCAGCGGCAGGCCGGCGGCGCGCAGCACGCGGGCGAAGTGCATGACGTTGGCCGCGAGGTGGCCGGGGCGGCCGGCGAGCACGCTGGGGCTCACACCGGCACTGGCACTCGCACCGGCACCGGCACCGGCACCGGCACTCGCGCCGCCGTTCACGGCCTCACCCGCGCCCGCGCTCACACCGCGGCCGCCTGCTGCCGCACCTGATCGAGCAGCCGCTGCACCTCTTCGAGGTTGACGCGCGCGATGTCGTCCTGGTACTTGAGCAGCAGGCCGAGCGTGCTCTGCACGATCTCGGGGTCGAGCTGGATGGCGTCGAGCTCGCGCAGCGCGCGCGCCCACTCGATGGTCTCGGCCACGCCGGGCAGCTTGTAGAGGTCGAGCGTGCGCAGCCGCTGCACGAAGGCGACGATCTCGCCGGCGAGCCGGGCGCCGGCCCCGGGCACGCGGCGGCGCAGGATCTCGGCCTCGCGCGCCGCATCCGGGAACCCCACCCAGTGATAGAGGCAACGGCGCTTGACGGCGTCGTGGATCTCGCGCGTGCGGTTGCTCGTGAGCACGACGATGGGGGGATGCAGCGCGCGCACGGGGCCGAGCTCGGGGATGGTGATCTGCCACTCCGAGAGCACCTCGAGCAGGAAGGCCTCGAAGGGCTCGTCGGCACGGTCGAGCTCGTCGATGAGCAGCACCGGAGGCACGGCGCGCGCGGGGTCGATGGCGTCGAGCAAGGCGCGCTTGATGAGGAAGCGTTGGTCGAAGAGGCGCGCCGCCAGCGCATCGCGGCCGGTACCGCTTTCGGCGTGGGCCGCGGCGCCGTTGCCGTCAGCGCCGAGGCCGGCCAGGCGGATCTCGAGCATCTGCCGCGCGTAGTTCCACTCGTAGGCGGCGCCGGCGAGGTCCAGCCCCTCGTAGCACTGCAGGCGGATCAGCGGGCGGCCGAGCATCGCGGCCAGCGTGCGCGCGATCTCGGTCTTGCCGGTGCCGGGCTCGCCTTCGAGGAAGAGCGGGCGCTCGAGCTTGAGCGCCAGATAGACGACCGTGGCGAGGCGGCGGTCGGCGACGTAGTCGAGCGCCGCGAGGCGCTGCTGCGTCTCTTCGATGCTGGCGGGCAAGGCGGTGGCGGCCTCACCCGGCGCGGCGGCCGGGCGGGCAGAGAGGTGGGCGGCAGGTTCGGTCACGGCAGGCATTGTCTGCCGTGCGCCCGGGCTCGGCGCCGGCCGGCTCGTCTCGGCAATCAGCCGACGGCGCGCGCCGCCAGCACCGGGATCAACGCCGCGCGGTACTCGGCCGAGCCGTGCAGGTCGCTGTTGAGGCCGTCGGACTTCACCGTGGCCCCGGCGAGCGCCGCCGCCGCGTAGTTGGCAGCCAGGCGCTTCTCGAGGTCCGCAGCCCGGAAGACGCAGGCGCCGGCGCCGGTGACGGCCACGCGCACGCCCTTGGCGCCCTTGCTGACGAAGACGCCGACGATCGAGAAGCGCGAGGCGGGCTGCTTGAACTTCTGCCAGCCGGCCTTCTCGGGCACCGGGAAGCTCACGGCGGTGATCATCTCGCCCGGCTGCAGTGCAGTCTCGAACAGGCCCTTGAAGAAGTCGTCTGCGGCGATGTCGCGACGGTCGGTGTGCACCGTGGCGCCGAGACCGAGCACGGCCGCCGGGTAGCAGGCCGCCGGGTCGGCATTGGCGAGGCTGCCGCCGATGGTGCCGCGGTTGCGCACCTGGCGGTCGCCGATGTGGCCAGCGAGATCGGCCAGCGCCGGGATGGCCTTGCGCACCTCGGCGCTGGCGGCCACTTCGGCATGCGTGGTCATGGCGCCGATCTTCACCATGCCGCCGGCCACCGTGATGCCGCGCAGCGCGGCCACGCCGGCGAGGTCCACGAGCTTCTCGGGCGAGGCCAGGCCGAGCTTCATCGCGGCGAGCAGGCTCTGCCCGCCGGCGAGCGCCTGCCCGCCGGCGGCGAGCGCGTTCTTCACATCGGCGAGCGCCGCGGGTTGGCTGTAGTCGAAGGCTTGCATGGGCGTTTCCCTCTGAGTCTCGAATGGCGTTCGGGTCGGCGCGGCCTCAACCGCCGCGCGCTGCCTTCCACACGGTGTGCGGCGTGGCCGGCATCGGCACGTCGCGCACGCCGAGCGCGTGGCAGATGGCGTTGATCACCGCCGGCGGCGAGCCGATGGCGCCCGCTTCGCCGCAGCCCTTCACGCCCAGCGGGTTGTGCGAGCACGGCGTGCCCGGCACGGTCTCGACCTGGAAGCTGGGAAGATCGTCGGCGCGCGGCATCGCATAGTCCATGTAGCTGCCCGAGAGCAACTGGCCGCTCGACGTATCGTACACACCGTGCTCGAGCAACGCTTGGCCGATGCCCTGCGCAAGGCCGCCGTGCACCTGGCCGGCGACGATCATCGGGTTCACGACGTTGCCGAAGTCGTCCACCGCGGTGAAGCGGTCGACGCGCGTGGCGCCGGTGGCCTTGTCGACCTCCACCTCGCAGATGTAGGTGCCGGCCGGGAAGGTGAAGTTGCTCGGGTCGTAGAAGGCGTTTTCGTTGAGCCCGGGCTCGAGCTTGTCGTGCGGGAAGTTGTGCGGCACGTAGGCCGTGAGCGCCACGCTCGCGAAGGGCACGCTCTTGTCGGTGCCCGCCACCTTGAACACGCCGCCCTCGAAGACGACATCGCTGTCGGCGGCCTCCATCAGGTGCGCGGCGATCTTGCGGCCTTTGGCGATGACCTTGTCGAGCGCCTTCACGATGGCCGTGCCGCCCACCGCCAAAGAGCGGCTGCCGTAGGTGCCCATGCCGAACAGCACCTTGCCGGTGTCGCCGTGCTCGATGCTCACGTCCTCCATCGGCACGCCCAGGCGGTCGGCCACCACCTGCGCAAAGGTGGTCTCGTGGCCCTGGCCGTGGCTGTGGCTGCCGGTGAACACCGTCACCTTGCCGGTGGGGTGCACGCGCACCTCGCCCGCCTCGAAGAGGCCGGCGCGCGCGCCCAGCGCCCCGGCCACCGAGCTCGGCGCGATGCCGCAGGCCTCGATGTAGCAGGCGTAGCCGATGCCACGCGCCAGGCCCTTGGCCGCGCTGGCGGCACGGCGCTTCTCGAAACCGGCCACGTCGGCCAGCACGATGGCGCGGTCGAGCGTGGCGTTGTAGTCGCCCACGTCGTAGGTCAGGCCCACCGGCGTGGCGTACGGGAAAGTGGTGATGAAGTTGCGGCGGCGCAGTTCGGCGGGGTCGATCTTCAACTCGGTGGCGGCAGTCTCGACGATGCGCTCGATGAGGTAGGTGGCCTCGGGCCGGCCGGCGCCGCGGTAGGCGTCCACCGGCGCGGTGTTGGTGAACACCGCCTTCACCTCGCACCAGATCTTGGGCGTCTTGTACTGGCCGGCCAGCAGCGTGGCGTGCAGGATGGTCGGGATGCAGGTGGAGAACGTGGACAGGTAGGCGCCCATGTTCGCCGTGGTGTCGGCGCGCAGTGCGAGGAAATTGCCGTCCTTGTCGAGCGCCAGCTCGGCCGTAGTCACGTGGTCGCGGCCGTGTGCGTCGGAGAGGAAGGCCTCGCTGCGCTCGCAGGTCCACTTGATCGGCCGGCCGATCTGCTTGCTCGCCCAGACGAGCGCCGTCTCCTCGCCGTAGAGGTAGATCTTGCTGCCGAAGCCACCGCCCACGTCGGGCGCGACGACGCGCATCTTGTGCTCGGGGATGCCGAGCACGAAGGCGCACATGAGCAGGCGCTCGACGTGCGGGTTCTGGTTGCTCACATACAGCGTGTAGCTTTCGGCGTTGAAGTCGTACGCCGCATTGGCGGCACGCGGCTCGATGGCGTTGGGGATGAGCCGGTTGTTGCGGAACTTGAGCGTCGTCACGTGCGCGGCGGTCTTGAACGCGGCCGCCACCCCGTCCTTGTCGCCGATGCCCCAGTGGTAGCACTGGTTGTCCGGGGCCTCGTCGTGCACCGGCGTGCCGCCAGCCTTGAAGGCCTTGGCGGTGTCCACCACCGCGGGCAGGTCGTCGTAGTCCACCTCCACCAGCGCCGCCGCGGCCTTGGCTTCCTCCAGCGTCTCGGCGACGACGAGCGCCACGCGGTCGCCGACGTAGCGCACCTTGCCGTCGGCCAGCACCGGGTGCTTGGGCTCCTTCATCGGCGTGCCGTCCAGGCTGTTGATGAGCCAGCCGCAGGGCAGCCCGCCCACGGCCTTGAAGTGCTCGCCCGTGAAGATGCCGAGCACGCCGGGCGCGGCGGCGGCGGCCTTCGTGTCGACTCGCTTCAGGCGCGCGTGCGCGTAAGGCGAGCGCACGAAGACGCCGTAGGTCTGCTGCGGCAGCGTGATGTCGTCGGTGTACTGGCCGCGGCCGGTGAGGAAGCGCGCATCCTCGCGGCGCTCGACGGCCTGGCCGACAAATCCTGGGCGTGCAGTCATGGGGGTGGGTTCCTGTGCGGGCGGTGGCGGGCGGTGGTCAGGCGGTGGTCAGGCGGCGATCAGGCAGCGGTCAGGCGGTGGCCTTCATGGCCGCTCCACCCTGGATCACCGCTTTCACGATGTTGTGGTAGCCCGTGCAGCGGCAGATGTTGCCCTCGAGCGCCTCGCGCACCTGGGTCTCGTCCTTGACGCCGTGGTTCTGCACGAGGTCCACCGCGCTCATCACCATGCCCGGGGTGCAGAAGCCGCACTGCAGGCCGTGGCAGGCCTTGAAGGCGGCCTGCATGGGGTGCAGCGTGCCGTCGGCCTGCGCCAGGCCCTCGATCGTGGTGACGCTGCGGCCATGGGCCTGCGAGGCGAGCATGTTGCAGCTCTTCACGGCCTTGCCATCCAGGTGCACGGTGCAGGCGCCGCACTGCGCGGTGTCGCAGCCCACGTGCGTGCCGGTGAGGCGCAGGTGCTCGCGGATGAACTCGACCAGCAGCGTCTGCGGCGCGACCTCGCGCTGGACGTTCTTGCCGTTGACCTTGACGGTGATGGCTGCAGCCATGGGCAGGTGCTCCGATGAGTCGGTGGGAAACGGCCGATCCTAGAGAGCGCGCCGCCGCGCGCCACGCTGCCGCAAACCCGATAGGAACAGCCGTTCCTATGTCCGGTTGCTGCAGGTTGGAGCGAACAGCCCTCCGTGCAGGCGGTTATGTCAGACTGTGCCCATCAGCGCCCCGCCCCGCCAGGCCGCCCTTGCGATGACACCCGGCATCCACCTGCACTACACCTTCGAGAGCGACGAACAGGCCGGGGCGCGCATGGCGCACCCGTTGTTCGACACGCTGGCAGCGCTGCAGGCCCACGGGTCGATCAAGCACGCCGCACAGGCGCTCGGGCTCTCATACCGCTTCGTCTGGGGCTCGCTGCGCGACTGGGAGGCGGAGCTCGGCCAGCCCCTCGTGACCTGGGTGCGCGGCACGCGCGCGCAGCTCACGCCCTATGCGTTGCGCCTGATGTGGGCGGAGCGCCAGGCGCGCACGCGCATGACGCCGCACCTGGAGGCGCTGCGCGCCGAGTTGCGGCACGTGTTCGCGCTGGCCGAGGCCGGCGAGGTCGAGGCGATCGACGTGCTGGCCAGCCATGACCTCGGCCTGCCGCGCCTGCAGACGCTGGCGGCACGGCAGGACCTGCACCTGGGCCTCAACTTCGCCGGCAGCGCCGAGGCCCTGCGCGGGCTGCTCGAGGGCCGCTGCCAGCTGGCCGGCTTCCACGCGCCGCGCCTGCCCGAGGGCAGCACCGTGTTCGCCGAAGCGCTGCGCCCGCTCTTGCGCCCCGGCGAGCACAAGCTCATCGGCAGCCACAGCCGCTGGCAGGGGCTGATGTATGCGCCGGGCGCGGCAGAGGCGCCCACGCTGCGCAGTCTGGCCGCCGGGCGGCACCGCTTCGTGAACCGGCAGACGGGCTCCGGCACGAGGCTGCTGCTTGAGCACCTCATGCACGCGGCGGGCCTGCCGCTGCAAGGCATCGACGGCTTCGACGAGCGCGTCGAGCACACGCACGTGGCCGTGGCCGCCGCCGTGGCGGCGGGGCTCGCCGATGTCGGCCTTGGCCTCGAGGCGGCGGCGCGCGAGTTCGGCCTCGCCTTTGCGCCGCTCGTCGAGGAAGACTACTTCTTCGTCTGCCTGAAGCCGGCGCTCGACAGCCCGGCGGTGCAGCGCCTGCGGCGCGTGCTGGCGCTGTCGCGCTGGGCCGAGGCGCTGGCCAGCCTGCCGGGCTACCGCGTGCAGCGGGCCGGCGAGGTGCTCGCGCTCACGCGTGCGCTGCCCTGGTGGGAGTTCAAGCGACCACGGCGCCGCCGCGGCGCGGCCCAGGAAGTGCCGACCGGGCGATGATCGCACGGGACGGAAGGCGCCCCCGCTTGCCCGGGCGGCACAGCGGTGGGCACTGCCCGCGGGGTGCGCGTCCTTGCCGGGACGCAGACCGTCAGGCCGCGCACTGTCAGGCCGCGCTCCTCAGTCCCGATCCGCCGGCGCCCCCGGCGGCAGCACCGCCCCGCCGAAGGACGGCGAGGGCGAGGCCGCGGCCGGCCCGGCCCGGCGTTCCCGCACCAGGTAGCTGTACAGCACCGGCACCACCACCAGCGTCAGCAGCGTCGAGGTGATGATGCCGCCGATGATGGCCCGCCCCATGGGTGCCTGGATCTCGCCGCCGTCGTTGAGCGCCAGCGCCAGCGGCAGCATGCCGAACACCATCGCCGCGGTGGTCATGATGATCGGCCGCATGCGGATGAGCCCCGCCTGCAGCAAGGCCTCGGCCACGGTGGCGCCGGCCTTGCGCGCGTGGTTGGCGAAGTCCACCAGCAGGATGGCGTTCTTGGTCACCAGGCCCATCAGCATCACCAGACCGATCATCGAGAACACGTTCAGCGTGCTGCGCCAGAAGAGCAGCGCGAGCATCACGCCGATCAGGCTCAGCGGCAGGCTGGCCATGATCGCCACCGGCTGCAGGAAGCTGCCGAACTGGCTGGCCAGCACGATGTAGATGAAGATCACCGCCAGCGCCATGGCGCCGAGCATGGCGCCAAAGGCCTCTTTCTGCTCCTT
>JALHOU010000214.1 GCA_022842825.1 Rubrivivax sp. | reverse complement strand
CACGGCCCAGTTGATGGGCTTGGTGATGAAGTCGGTGGCGCCGGCCTCGAAGGCGCGCTCGATCGACGCGGTGTCGTCCAGGCCGGTCATCATGACCACCGGCACGCGCTCGCCACCGGGCAGCCGGCGCAGCTCGGCGCAGGCGGTGAAGCCGTCCATCACCGGCATGCTCACGTCCAGCAGCACGAGGTCGGGCATGCGCACGCGCATCGCCTCGAGCGCGGCGCGGCCATCGCCGACCTCGCTGACCGCAAAGCCCGCCTTGGCCAGGGTGGCGCGCGTGAGGCGGCGGCCGCCGGCGTCGTCGTCGACCACGAGCACGTGCGGGCGCACGGCCGCCAAGGCGTCCGGCGGCGTCGGCACGGCTGCCGTGGCCGGTGCCGCTTGGGGCGTGGCGTCGGGCGTCATGCGGGCTGCCTCATTTCGGCGCGCAAGGCCGGCGTCACGCGCTCGAGCATGCTCTCGACGGCCGCGCCGAGGTCGGCGAGGCCACCGGCCTGGCCGTCCTTGCATTGCCGCTCGAGCCGCCGGCACAGCTCGCCCAGCGCCTTGGCGCCGACGTTGTAGCTGGCGGACTTGAGCGCGTGCGCGACACGCGCCGCCTCGGCGAGGTCACCGGCCTCGATGGCCGCGCGCAGGCGGTCGCGATGCGTGGGCGCCTCGTCCAGGTACATCTGGATCACTTCGGCCAGCACGGTGCCCTCCTCGTCATCGACGGCGCGGATGTTGTCCAGCGCGGCGCGGTCGAGCACGGCGTGGCGCGTGCCGTCCTTGCCCGCGTCGCGTGCGAGCGACCCGGGCGCCGAGGCCGGCCCGGTGTCACCCTCGGCCGCCGCCCCGGCCTCGCCGGTGGTCGCGCCTTGCACCAGCCGCTCGGCCGGCAGCCAGCGCTGCAGCAGGCAGGCCAGCTGCTGGCGCGTGTAGGGCTTGGCCAGGTGCGCGTCCATGCCGCTGGCCAGGCAGGCCTCGGCATCGCCGACGAGTGCGTTGGCGGTCAGCGCGATCACCGGCAGACGCTCGCGGCCCTCACCGCGCTCGAGCTCGCGGATGGCGCCGGTGGCGGCATAGCCGTCCATCACCGGCATCTGGCAGTCCATGAGGACGAGGTCGTAGCGGCTCTCGCGCACCGCGCGCACCGCCTCCAGCCCGTTGGGCACGATGTGGAAGTCGCAGCCCAGGGCCTTCAGCATGTTGCGCGCCACCACCTGGTTGACGCCGTTGTCCTCGGCCAGCAGGACGCGCGCACGGATGCGCGGCAGCGGCGCGGCCGGGCCGGCCGCCTCGGTTGCCGCCGGTGCCTCATCGCCCTCGCTCAGGCACTGCGCCAGCGCGCGGTACAGCTCCTGGCGCCGCACGGGCTTGGAGAGATAGGCCCCGACCCCCACCTGGCGCGCCCGCGCCACCTCGTCGGTGGAATGCAGCGAGGTGACGAGCACGATGCGCGTGCCGGCCAGTGCGGCGTCGGCGCGCACCGCGGCGGCCAGCTCCAGGCCGTCCATGAGCGGCATCTTCATGTCCACCAGCGCGACGTCGAAGGCGTCGCCGTCGCGGTGCGCCTGGCGCAGCGCCTCGAGCGCCTCGCGGCCGTTGCCGGCCATCGCCGAGCGCATGCCGGCGGCGCCGACATGGTGCTCGAGGATGTCGCGGTTGGTGGCGTTGTCGTCGACGACGAGGGCGCGCTTGCCGGCCAGGTGCGCCGGGCTCGGCACCGCCGGCAGGCCGATGGCGGGCACCAGCGGCAGGGTGAACCAGAAGGTCGAGCCCTCGCCCGGCGTGCTCTCCACGCCGATGCGCCCACCCATCAGCTCGACGAGGCTGCGCGAGATGGCCAGCCCGAGGCCGGTGCCGCCGAAACGGCGCGTCGTCGAGCCGTCGGCCTGCTCGAAGGCCCGGAACAGGCGCTGCCGTACCTCGGGCGCGATGCCGATGCCGGTGTCGTGCACGGCAAACCGCAGTGTCCAGTCGTCCTGCGGCTGCACGTCGATCAGCACCTCGCCGTTCTCGGTGAACTTGACGGCGTTGCCGATCAGGTTGGCGAGCACCTGGCGCAACCGGTAGGGGTCGCCGCGCACGGCGTGCGGCAGCCGCTCGTCGATGCGGCAGGCGATCTCCAGGTGCTTGCCGTGCGCACGCGGCGCGAGCAGCTGCACCACGTCCTCCACCGACTGGTAGAGGTCGAAGTCCAGCGTCTCGGTCTCGAGCTTGCCGGCCTCGATCTTGGAGAAGTCGAGGATGTCGTTGATGATCGACATCAGCGACTCGCCCGAGCTGCGCACCGTCTCCACGAACGGCCGCTGCTGCGAGTCGAGCGGCGTCTCCAGCAGCAGCTCGGTGAGGCCGAGCACGCCGTTCATCGGCGTGCGGATCTCGTGGCTCATGTTGGCGAGGAACTCGCTCTTGGCGCGGCTGGCGTTCTCGGCCGCCTCCTTGGCGGAGCGCAGCTCGGCCTCGCGCTCGAGGAGCGCGCGTTCGGCCACGGCGCGCTGCGTGATGTCGAAGAAGACGGTGTAGACACCGACCACCCGGCCCTCCTCGTTGACGTCGGGCACGTGGCGGCCGGAGTGCCACACCGGGTTGCCGTTGCGGTCGATGCGGTGCCGCTCCAGCGGCACGTGGTGGCCCTTGAGCGCCTCCATCAGGCGCGGCGCGATGTCGGCCCAGACCTCGTCGTCGACGAGCTCGCGCACGGGGTGGCCCACGACCTCGTCGGCGCGGCGGCCGAGCCACTGCTCCTGCGCGCGGTTGACGTAGCGGTAGTGCAGCTCGGCGTCGATGTAGGAGATCGTCACCGGGATCTGGTCCATGATGACGCGCAGGCGGCGTTCGCCGCGCTGCGCCGTCTCGATGGCACGCTGCAGCTCGGTCACCTCGGTGGCGACGATCTCGCAGCCGACGATCGGGCGTGCGGCCGGCGCGTCGGGCCGCACCGCATCGGGCTCGGCGGGCACCAGGGCCCGCCGCGGCGCCACCGCCAAGTGCAGCCAGCGCGGTGGCCGCGTTGCATGCAGCAGCTGGCAGCGCAGCTCCGTGCGCTCGTCGGCCTGGGCCCGCCGCATCGCCTCGCCCAGGGCGGCGCTGTTCAGGGGCCCAAAGAGCTCGCTCGCCGCGCCGCCGCGCAGGTCTTCGGGCACCAGGTCCAGCAGCGCCGCCATCCCCAGGCTCACCTCGGTGCACCGGCCGGCCGCGTCCACCTGGGCCAGCAGGGCGCTGTCGGGCAGCACGATGGCGGCCGTGCGCAACGCCGACGCTGCCACAGCCTGCCGGCTGTCGTCGGCGCGGCGGCCTTGCCGCCAGGTCCACAGCATCGCGCCGATGCCGGCTGCGGCGCCGGCATGCGCCAGCAGCTCCCAGCGGCCGGGCAGCAGCCACTCCAGCGCCAGGCAGCCGAGCGCCAACGCACCCAGCAGGGGCAGGCCGCGCTGGCGGTCCGCCGGGCCCGGCTCGGGACGGCCACCCGGCCCGGTGGTGACGCTCGTCATAGTGCTCCCCATGCGGTCTCGAGACAGGGCCGCTCGGCGAAGTCGAACTCCCAGACCTCGCCATTGCCCAGCTCCAGCCGGTCGGCCAGGCCGATCAGCTCGCCGAGCACGCGCCCGACGCCCTTGCTGCCCACGAGCAACGGGCGCTCGGCCAGTTGCTGCTTGATCTTGCGCACCGCGTCGGCGACGCGCTTGGTGAACTCGTCGTCCGACTCGCCGCCCGGCGGCGTCAAGCGCGCCTCGAACCACGGCTGCGTCTGGGCGATGGGCTTGAGGTTCCACGCCCCCAGGCGTCGCTCGGAGAAGGCCGGCTGCACGAGCATCTTCACGCCGGGCAGGCGCCGGGCGATGATGTCGGCCGTCTCGCGGTTGCGCTTGAGGTCGCTGGTGACGATGAGCTTGACCGGCGGATCGAGCCGCGCGATGTGCTCGGCCACGGTCGCCGCCTGCTGGCGGCCGACGGCGGTAAGCGGCACGTCCAGGTCACCGCCGCAGCGCCGGCCGGCCAGGTTGGGCGCCGTGGCGCCGTGGCGCACGAAGCGCAGGGGCAGGCGGGTGTCGATTGAACGCGGCACCGGAGGCAGGGCAGGCGGCGAGACGGTGAGCACGGCAGTGGGCAGGAAAGTCGTGGGGATGGGCAAGACGGGCGGGCAGCAGGTCGACGACGACATGGCCGCGGTTCAGCGCAGCGCGCTCGCCGGTGCGAACGGGATCGGGCTGCCCGGATAGGCGTCGCGCGCAGGCGCGTGCAGCACGCTCCACTCGGTGCCGGCCGGCACGTCGCCGGCCAGCCACTGGCGGATGAAGCCGATCTGGTTGCGGTCGGCCAGCAGCGGCGTGTGGCCGGTGTCGGGCACGTGCATCACGGCCATCGGCTTGCCGCGGCGCATGCGCTCCAGCGTGGGCGGCAGCAGGGCGTCGGACTGCATGCCGTGGATCAGCAGCACCGGGCACTCGACGCTGCGCCATGGTCCCCACTGCACCACGCTGTGCCGCGAGGTGCGGCGGTAGGACTGCATGGCGCGCACGTCGTGCCGGTAGACGCGGCCGCTCTCCTCGTCCGACCAGCGCGTCTGGTGGAACGAGAGGTTGAAGCGGATGTCGTCGCTCACCGGGCCGTCGTTCTTGTTCGACGCACCCACGCGCCGCAGCAGCTCGGAGGGGTTGCGGAAGACGTAATGCCGCGCGATCGACTCGGCCCGCCGCTTGCGGCGGCGCGCCGGGATGAACGGCCCCACGTCGTTGAGGATGAGGCGGTCGATGAGGCCAGGATGCTGGGCGATCAGCTCGATGGCAGCGGTGCCGCCCATCGACGAACCAAGCACGGTGAGCGCGCGAGCGCCGCGCCGGCGGCCCGCGCCGGGGCCACGCAGGTGGTGGATCATCTGGCGCAGCTGCTCGGCGTAGGTGGCGATGGAGTAGTCCTCCTCCGCCGCCAGCCAGCCGGAGCGGCCACGCCCCAGCCAGTCCATGCAGACGACACGCCAGCGGTCGGCGAGGTCGGAAGCGAGGTAGTGGAAGCGCATCGCCACGTTGGCCACGCCGCCGCAGCACAGCAGCACCGGCGCGTCGGCGGCGCCCCACTCGGTGTACGCGACCGGCGTGACATAGGCACGCTTCAGGCGCCGGGGCGTGGCCGGCTGCAGCCGCGTCGGGTGCTCGTAGTCGAAGTGGCGCAACTGGAAGTGGCCATGGAAACGGCCCACCACGCGGCTGGCCAGGGCCATGTACTCGTTCCACGAACCGAGCGCGCGGCGCTGGCCGCGCAGCGGCGGCTCCCAGGCCACGTCGGGCAACGCGCCACCCAGCGGCGCCGGCACGGTGTCGCCGAACTCCGCCAGGCGCGGCACCACGTTCAGTTGCGTCTTCACCGGCCGGCCTCCGCCGCCGGGCGCCGGTGACCGGCGACGCGGGGTTCGATCGTTGTCTGGATCTGCATGCTTGTTCTTCCGGTCCGCCCTCGGCCCGCATCCGTGCTGGAAGCCGCCGTCAGGCATGTATCGGTGTGGGCAGGCGCGACTTGAGCGCCAAAACCACCGCTTCTCCGTCGATCGGCACTTCGCCCGGCTGGCAGCCTTGGCATCAAGTTGGGCCCCGGTCGGCCGAAAGCTCCGGGACCCCCGCCGGCGCTGCGCAGCCGGCCGGCAGGCAGGCAGAAGGAACGAAATGGATTCGACCAAGAGCAGGATGATCGGCGTGGCCATCGTGGTCTGCGGCTTTGCCGTGGGCATGGCCGGCCTGCTCAACTACTTCAAGTACCGCACCACCGCCAACCGCCTCGTCACCGAGCGGCTGGTCGTCACCGGCCGCTCGGTCGAGAACGCGATCCAGTCCTCGCTGGCGCTCGGGCTGCAGTTCTCCGACATCGGCACCCTGCCCGGCACGCTGGACCGGGAGCAGGCCACCGACAGCCTGATCCAGGGCATCGACATCTTCGACACCGAGGGCAAGCTGCTCTACAGCACCGACCGCCTGCGTTCGGCACGCCCGGTGCCCGCGGCCTGGCTGGCCGCGGCGCGCAAGGCGGGCAACGGCAACTGGCTCGTCGACGGCGGCGAGGAGACGGCCGCGGGCATCTCGGTGCAGAACAACTTCGGCCTGACCATCGGCTACCTGGCGTTGCGCTTCTCGGGTGAGCGGGTGCGCGACGAGACCTTCGCCGTCGGGCGCGAGATCGCGGCGTCCAGCCTGCTCGTCTTCCTGGCGGCGGCCGGCCTGTCGTCGCTGGCGCTGGTGACCGTGATGCGCCGCCTGGGCAGCGACGTCGGCCGCGTCGAGGCGGCCCTGCGCGCCGGCGACGCGGCGCGCGCCACCGCGATCGCCTCGCGCGGGCCGTTCGGCCCCTCGCTGCTGAGCTTCCTCAGGACCACCCGCCTGGCCGAAGCCGAAGTGGCACGGCTGCGCGCGTTGCTGCAGCCCGACGCCGCGCCGGCTGCTTCCGCTGGCCACGCAGCGGCGCGGCCTGTCACTGCCGCGCCAAAGGCCCCGGCGCGAAATCCGGAGTCCGTGCGATGAGCGACACCTACCTGCGCCGCATCTACCTGCGGCTGGCCGGCGCGGTGACGCTGGTCGTGATGGTGGCACTGCTGGCCAACGCCTTCCTGTCGCACCGCACCTTCGAGCGCGCGCTGGCGCCGCAGCTGGGGCACAAGATGGCCAGCGTCGGCGGCTCAATCGCCGCGCTGGTGCTGAAGGCGGTGGAGAACGGCGTCGCCTACGAAGAGCTGTACGGCGTCAACGAGCGCTTCAAGGAGGTGAAGTCCGAGATGCCGGAGGTGGCCTATCTCGCGCTCACCGACACCGCGGGCAAGGTCCTGCACCAGAGCACGGCGCCGCCCGCAGGGGCGACGGCGCACTTCGTGCAGGCGACGACGCTGAAGCTGCTGGAAGACACCGCGGGCGCGGTGCGCGTGGATCGCGTGGGCAAGCTCTTCATGGTGTCGCTGCCGGTGGCTTCGGCCGACCGCAAGCTCGGCATGCTGCACATGGGCGTGGACCTGCGCTTCGTCGACGACATGGTGCTGGACATGCTGCTGGACGTGCTGGTGGTGCTCGTCGTGGCGCTGTTCTTCACGCTGGAGTTGATGCATTTCATCGCCGGCGCGCGCCTGGACGCGTCGCTGCGCGACCTCGGCGAAACCTTCGAGCGTGGCAGCGCCGGCAACTTCGTCGTCCCCAGGCGGACCGGCGTCGACCAGGCTTTCGGCGGCCTGCTCAAGGCGCTGGACGGCGTGCTCGCGCGCCTGAACGACGCCTACGAGGCGCTCGCGCGTGACCTCGAGCGCTGCCGCCAGGTGCCGACACACGAGCGGCACCCAGGCATGCGCCTGGCGCACGAGGGCGCGGCCGAGCTGGCCGCGCGCTTTCGCTTCGGGCGCGCCCGCCAGCCGGTGCTGCGCGACGTGAGCGAGCTGGCCAAGGTGCGCGCGCCGCTGTTTGTCTTCATCCTGGCCGAGGAGCTGACGCGTTCGTTCCTTCCCGGCTACGTGAGCGAGCTGCTCGTGCCGGTGCCGGGCATCTCGAACCAGCTGCTGATCGGGCTGCCGATCGCGCTGTTCATGTTCATCGTCGCCATCGCCCAGCCCTTCCTCGGCGTGCTGTGCGAGCGCGTCGGCCACCGCCGCATGATGCTGTGGGGTGCCGCCACCGCGGCGGCCGGCTTCCTGGCCAGTGCGCTGGCGCACTCGGTGTTCGACCTGCTGGTCTGGCGTTCGCTGTGCGCGGTGGGCTACGCGATGGTCTTCGTCGCGGCGCAGAGCTACGTGCTCGACCACGCACCGCGGCAGCAGCGTGCCCGCAGTTTCGCGCTCTTCGTCGGCGCGATCATGGCGGCCACGGTCTGCGGGCCTTCCATCGGCGGCATCCTGGCCGACAACGTCGGCGTGCGGCCGACGCTGCTGATCGCCGCCGTGCTGGCGGCGCTGTCGATCGCCGTCATCCGCCAGCTGCCCGACAACCGGCCGCGCCACGAAGACGAGTTGCCGGCGCGCGTGCCGACCTGGCGCGAGTTCACCTCACTCGTGCTGAACCGCCGCTTCATGGTCGTCACCGGCCTGGCGGCGATGCCGGCCAAGATGCTGCTCACCGGCATCTGCTTCTACCTGCTGCCGCTGCACCTCGTGGCCAGCGGCAGCACGCAGAGCATGGCCGGCCGCCTGCTGATGGTCTACGCCGTCGTCATGGTCGTGCTCGGGCCGCTGATGGCGTCGCTCGCCGTCTCGCGCGAGCGCATGCACTGGCTGGTGGGCGGCGGCCTCGTCGTCTCGGGCCTCGGCGGCGCGGCCGTGCTCGCCGGCGGCGGCGTGGGCTGGCTCCTTCTGGCCGTACTGCTCATCGGCCTGGGCCAGTCGATGTCGATCTCGGCCCAGAGCGCCCTCGTCGGCGAGCACTGCGCCGAAGACGTGCGGCGGCTGGGCGACGGCGTCGTCTACGGCGTCTACCGGCTGCTCGAGCGCATCGGCAACGCGCTCGGGCCGGTCATCGCCGCCGCGCTCGTGACGCAGTTCAACTACGAGGTCGGCTTCGTCGCCATCGGCGCGCTGGCCATCGTGGCAGGGCTGGCCTTCCTTGCCGCCACGCGGCAGCCGCCGACCTCGGCGCTGGCACCGGCCTGACCTGCATGACCCTCCATCCACCGCAGCCACGAAAACCCGGAGCCCGTCGATGACCTCCCCCCGCAAGCAACTCAACCGGCGCGACTGGCTCGCGCTCGCCGGCGCCGGCGGCGTCTCGGCCCTCGCGGGCGTCGCGGCCGGCCTGCCCGCCGGCGC
>JALHOU010000213.1 GCA_022842825.1 Rubrivivax sp. | reverse complement strand
ACACCGGTGGGCTCGGCCCGCGCTGCTGGCGGCGACGGCGCCGGCTCCGCGGGCTGAGCCGTCGGTGCCGGCTGGGTTGCCGCCGCAGCCGTGGGCAACACGGTCGACGCCGCATCGCCGGCCGGCTCACCGCGCTCGCGCAACTGCCGCAATTGCGCCTCCAGCCGCTGCTGCTCGCGCTCGCGCTGCTCCAGCAGCGCATGCAGGCGGGCCAGTTCGTCGCGCCTTGCCGCGTCGCCGCCGCCGGCCGCAGCACGCGCCCCGGGGTTGAACATGAAGTTCGCGGTGAGCGACGTGTTGACCCAGGGGATCTGCCGCTGCAGCGTGTCGCGCAGCACCTTCACGCGCACGTTCTTGAACATCTGCTCCACCTCGATGCCCTCGACGAGCATCTCGCGCACCAGGTGGCGCGTGTAGACGCTGTTCGTGCCCGGCGGGCCGTCCTCGGCCGTGGCCCCGGGAGCCGAGGCGTACGCGATGAGCGCGCCACGCGCGGCCATCTCCGCCAGGCCGCCGCTGCCGCGCGCGCTGCGCGAGCGTGGATTGAACGGGTTGTCGCGGCAGGCATCGAGGATGACGATGCTCACAGGTGCCTTGGCCCGCTCGAGCCGGCTGACGAAGAGGTCGTCGATGTCGACGGCGCCGTCCTTCACGTCGTCCTCGTCGCGCGCCACCAGGTCCACCGGCAGCAGGTAGTTGCGGCCCTCGATCTGCACGCCATGCCCGGCGTAGTAGAAGAGCGCGACGCCCTCTTCGTGCTGCACGCGCCGCGCGAAGTCGCGCACGACGCGGCGCATCTCGCGCAGCGGCAGGTTGACGTGCTCGGACACCTCAAAACCGAGCCGGCGCAGCGTGCTGCCCATGACCCGCGCGTCGTTCTCAGGGTTGTTCAGTGGTGCACTCGCGTAGCGTGCATTTCCGACCACGAGCGCCAGTCGGCGCTCGCGCGCCGGCTCGGCCGCGCCCTGCTTCGGCGCATTGCCCAGCGCAGGCAGCGTTGCCGCCAAGGCCAGCACCGCCGCCAGCACGGCCTGAATCCAGGCCGAACCGCCGTGTCGCCCGCCGGCCCGCGCGGGCACGGCGCGCGGCGTCGCGTGCGACATTTCGGCATGGGCAAGGACGGCGAACATGGAGGCGGCTACCTGGTATGCACCGTCGGCACGACAACGGCAACAAGACGTAATCGTACGTCCTGCGTGTGTCCGCGGCCAGCGGCAGCGTCCTCGCACGGCAGGAGCGCGGCTGAAGATCGGTTGAAGCTCGGCTGAAGGGTGCGAAGGGCTAGACTCCCCCGACCATCGACGGAACCCGCATGCCTCTCGGTCCAGCGCTGCCCCGAGTCGTCCCGGCTCCCCCGGCGACCTGCGATGCCGGGCGCAGGCCTGGCGCGGCACCGCCTCGGGGTAGCGGCGGGAGCGTCTCGTGAACGCGAGACTCATTGCGCTCGACTGGGGCACGTCGAACCTGCGCGCCAGCCTGCTGGGCGAGGGGGGCCGCGTGCTCGAGACGCGTGCGGCCGCCGGCGGCGTGATGGCCGTGCCCGAGCAGCGCTTCGAAGCCGCGCTATCGGCTCTCGCCGGTGACTGGATCCAGGCGCACCGCTGCCCGCTCGTCGCCAGCGGCATGATCGGCAGCCGCCAGGGCTGGCGCGAGGCGCCGTACGTCGAGTGCCCGGCAGCGCTGGCGCGGGTGGCTGCATCGCTGGTGCGCGTCGAGCTGGCCGGCGGGCCCACGCTGCACATCGTGCCCGGCCTCGCCTGCATCGGCCCCGACGGGCAGGACGACGTGATGCGCGGCGAGGAGACGCAACTCTGGGGCGCCGCGCTCGCACCGGGCAGTTGCTGCGTGCTGCCGGGTACGCACGCCAAGTGGGCCTGGATGGGCGAAGGCGGCACGGTGCGGGCCTTCCAGACCTTCATGACCGGCGAGCTCTATGCGGTGCTGGTGCAGCACTCCATCCTCGGGCGGCTGATGCAGCAGGGGCATGCCAGGCCGCAGGCCTTTGAGCAGGGCGTCGAACTGGGCCTGTCCGAGCATGCCAATGCCACGCACGTGATCTTCGCGGCGCGCACCGCGGGTTTGATGGGCCGCATCACGCCCGAGGGCCTGCCGGACTTCCTCTCGGGCCTGCTCATCGGCATCGAGATCGGCAGTGCCACGCGCCACGCCGCGCCGGCCTCGGTGGCGGTGCTCGGCGACGAGGCGCTGTCCGCACGCTACGAGACGGCGCTCAGTCTGGCCGGCATCGGCCACCGCCGCGTGCGCAGCGATGCCACCACACGCGGGCAGTGGCTCGTGGCGCAGGCGGCCGGGCTCGTCGACGCGGATGCGAGGGGCGCAACTTGAGCGCGCCGCTGCAAGGCGTCGTCGCCATTCTGCGCGGCATCACGCCGGCCGAGGTGCTGGCCGTCGGGCATGCGTTGCGGGCGGGCGGCATCCGCATCATTGAAGTGCCGCTCAACTCACCCGAGCCGTTCGACAGCATCGCGCGGCTGGCGCGCGAGTTCGGTGGCGACTTGCTCATCGGCGCAGGCACCGTGCTCGCCGTGGCCGACGTGGACCGCGTCGCCGATGCGGGGGGGCGGCTCCTGCTGGCGCCGAACCTCGACGCCGCCGTCGTGAAGCAGGGCCGGGCGCGCGGGTTGCTGACGATGCCTGGCGTTGCCACGCCGAGCGAGGGTTTCCGGGCGCTGGCCGCCGGCGCCGATGCACTGAAACTCTTTCCGGCCGAGATGCTCGGCCCATCGGTGCTGAAGGCCTGGCGCGCCGTGTTCCCACCCGAGACGCCGATGTTCTCGGTCGGCGGCATCGGTGAGCACAACCTGGCGGCCTTCAAGGCGGCCGGCGCAAGCGGTGTCGGCACTGGATCGTCGCTCTACTCGCCGGGCACCGCGCCGGCCGAACTGACTCGGCGCGCCCGCGCGCTCGTCGAGCGCTGGTCGATGTGACACCGGTGCCGTCATGGTGACAGGAAAGGCATGAACGAGGTCGTCAACTTCGTGCTCGAGCTCGAACGCCTGAAGTCCGTGACGCGCAAGACGCGCGTCGTCGGCAACGATCGCTTCGAGAACTCCGCTGAGCACAGCTGGCAGATCGCCATGCTCGCCGCGGCGCTGGCACCCCATGCACCGCGCGAGGTGGACATGACGCGCGTCATCGGCATGCTGCTCGTGCACGACGTGGGCGAGATCGACACCGGCGACACGCTCGTCTACATCGAGGAAGGCGCGGCCGAGCGCAAGGCCGCCGAGCGCGCGGCCGTCGAACGCATCTTCGGCCTGCTGCCGGCGCCGCAGGCGGCCCCGTTCATCGCGCTGTGGCAGGAGTTCGAGGACGGTGGCACCCCCGAGGCGCGCTTCGCGCACGCCGCCGACCGCGCCATGCCGGCGCTGCTGAACCTGGCCAATGCCGGCCAGAGCTGGGTGGAGCACGGCATCACGCACGAGCGCGTGGTGCGGCGGATCGGCCCACCCATCGAAGCCGGTTGTCCCGCCTTGTGGGCGTGGATGCGCGTGCAACTGGACGAAGCGCTGGCGCGTGGGTGGTTCGGCACGCTGCCCTCCGGGAGCCAGGGTGCGGAACACCTCTGAGCCCAGCGTACCGCCGGCCGCGGCGGCAATGACCGGTCCGCGGCACAGTGCGCTATTCGCCACCGCGCTGGGCCACTGCGGCCTGGCGTGGCGGGGCGATGAGCTGACGAACGTGTTGCTGCCGGCCGGGGACGAGGCGGCCACGCGATCGTTGCTGCGCCACCTGAGCGGTGCGGAACCCGCCGTCGAGCCCTGGCCGCCCTTCGTGCTGCAGGCCGTGGCCGCGATGCAGGCGCTGGTCGGAGGCGAGGCGGTCTCTCTCACAGACGTGCCGCTGGCCTGGGGCCGTGTCGGCGAGTTCGAGCGTCGCGTCTACGAGGTCACGCAGCGTCTCGCGCCGGGCCAGACGAGCACCTACGGTGAAGTGGCGCGCGAACTGGGCGACGCCGGCGCTGCGCGCGCCGTGGGCGTGGCGCTGGGACGCAACCCCTGGCCGCTGGTGGTGCCGTGCCACCGTGTGCTCGCCGCCGGCGGCAGGCTCGGCGGCTTTTCGGCGCCGGGCGGCGTGGCCACCAAGGAGCGGTTGCTCGCCATCGAGGCGCCGCATGCGCGGCGGGGCGGCGAGTTGTTCTGAGCCGCCCAGGCTGCTAGAGCGTGCCCCACGCGGTGATGCGCTCCCAGAGGCTGCGCTTCTCAGGCTCGGATGGGTGGAAGGCGTCGGCGCGGATGCGTTCGGGCGCGGCGCCCCGGCGTTGCGCCACGCCGCGCACGGCGTCGACCATCGGCGGCGGCCCGGCCACGTGGATCAGGCTCGCGCCCAGATCGGTGAAGTCCTGTCCGACGGCATCGTGCAGCATCCCGGTGCGACCGGGGCCGCCCTCGGCGTAAACGGGCACGAACCGCAACCCGAAGTCGCTGGCGCGCTGGTGCAGCGCGCGCCCGGCATAGAGGTCCGACGGCGTGCGCACGCCGTGGTACACGTCGATCTGCCGCGGGTCGTGTCCGTCGCGCAGCGCCGCGTCGAGCACCGACAGGATGGGCGCCATGCCGGTGCCGCCGGCCAGCAGCAGCAGGTGTGCGGCACGGTCATGCCCGCCGCCCTCGGCGGCCTGCCCGTTGGGGCCCTGGGTCGGTGCCTTTGCGCTGCCCTGCCAATAGGCCTCGCCGAAAGGCCCGCGCACTTCGACCGGGTCGCCTGGCCGCAACTCGCGCGCCACGAACTGGCCGACGCGCCCCTGCGGATGCAGGCGGATGTGGAAGACGAGTTCGCTCTCGCCGGGCTGGCTGGCCATCGAATAGCTGCGCGCCGGTAGTTGCCCGAACCGCAGCTTGGCGAACTGGCCGGCGCGGAACGGGAATGATTGGTCGGGCCGCAACTGCACCGTCAGCAGCACGACGTCATGCGAGGCCGGCTCGACCCGGCCCACGACGGCGTCGTGCTTGACCATCGTGGCCGGACTGGAATCCGACAGCCACTGCACCCTCACGTCGGTAAGCGGGCGCGAACGGCAGGCGAGGATCAGGCCCGCCTCCGCTTCCTCTTCGCTCAGCGCGTCGGGGCTGTGGCGGTCGTGCTTCACCTCGCCTTCGAGCAGGCGGCACTTGCAGGTGCCGCATTCGCCAGAGCCACATCCGTGCGGGAAGGGCACGCCGGCGTCGAGCGCCGCCTCGAGGATGCGCAGACGGTCGGCCTCGATGGGCTGCGGCCACTCCTCGATGTAGATCCTGGGCATGTGAGTCGGGGCCTGTGGTGGGGTGGCGTGGTGTCAGGCCGCCGCCGACGGGCACGCAGGACCCATCACGGCTGCACCTTGATCTGCAGCGGCCGCACGTGGCGGGTGTGCCGCACCTGGCTGTGGTCGAACACCGAGACCCAAAGGTAGATGCCGTTGGCGATGGGCTGGTCGAACTTCGAGCCCGTGTCCAGCAGGCGGCTCGTCTCGAGCGTCCACCAGCCGTCCTTCCACGTCGCATGTGCGGCGACGTCGCCGCGGTCACCCTCGAAGGGCCGGTCGGCCACCACCGAAGGCATCACGGTGCCTACCGGGATGCGTGCGTCCGCCTCCGCCGCGTAGGGTTCCACGTCGCCACGGGCCACCCAGAACTGGCCCGGGTCGCCGACCGCGGGGTCGGGGTCGAACCCCTTCATGCGCGCCTGCACCGCCGCCAGGTCCTTGGGCAGGTACTTCAGCCGCACCGTCGGGCTGCTTGGGCTGGAGAGGTAATTCATCTCGAAACCGCCGCCGGTGTGCGGGTCCTGCGTGTAGCCGCCGGTGTAACGCCGTCCTTGCCTGGCCTCCATCGGCGGCCCAAAGTAGTTGTCGTCGATCTGGTTGATCGCGCCGGTGCGCACGCTCTTCCAGTGCCACACGTCGGCGATGCTGCCGTCGCTCGTGCTGTGCAACCCCATGCCGTGCACCGGCCCGGGCTTGCCCGACAGCGGTTGACCGCCAAGCTGCACCGTGTCGCCGCCAACCACCGACGTGCGGGTCAGCATCACAGCGAACTTGTCCTCGTAGAAATGCACCTCGTCGTTGACGGCCAGGTTGGTTTGCATGACCTTCCAGCCGGTCGCCGTCTTGACCAGCGGCAGGTGCTTCTGGCTGCGCGTGGCGTCGGGCCAGCGGAAGAGCAGCCAGGCGCGCCGGCCGTCGTGCACGGCCTTGATGCGTACGGTGACCTGGCCGTCGTCCAGGCCGTGGCCGCGCGACGTGTGCACGACCGCCTCGGTGGCCGTGGCCCAGGCGGGATCGTTGGCCTCGCCGTCCAGGACGGGAGCCACGCTCGCGCGCGCCACCTGCAGCGAGGGCAGGATGCCTCGGTCGGCCCACACCGCCGCCGCCGCCACGGCCGCGCCGACGCCGAGCGCCAGCGCCGCCCCGGCGCCGTAGGCCAGGCGCGGCGTGAACAGCTTGATCAACTGGGCGACGCCGCCCAACGCCCACTGGGCCACCACGTGCAGCGCGATGTACCCAACGAAGGCCCAGGACACCCAGCGATGCAGCATGGCCAACGGCTCGAAGGGCACCGGCAGGGGGGCAAAGTACATCAGCGTGCCGGTGACGGCCGAGACCGCCAGCAACAGCAGAGCCACCCAGTACACGAGCCGGTTCACCGCCTGCCAGCGCGTGCGCCGGTCGGGCGAGCGCAGGCTCGCCAGGCGCAGCGACAGGCGACCGAGCAGCCCCAGGCGCCACAGGAAAGCGAAGTACGCCACCACCAGGGCCACCAGCGCCGTCGCGCTGGCGAAGTGCAGCCAGGACACGTTGCCCTGCAGCGAGAGCGCGTCGACCCAGCGCGCCATCGTGCTACCTTCGCCGAGCGTGGCGATGCGCCATCCGGTGGAAACACTCAACAGCAGGGCCAGCACGAGGCCCCAGTGCAGCAACACCGTAGGCAGGTCGGCGCGCTGACGTGACACCTTGGTGCCGGCCGGCGATGACAAATGCGCGCGCGCTGGGACCTCTGCCCCGGTGCCGGTTCTCAAGCTCATGCATGCTCCCAACGACGCTCAGGCCCGATGCCGCGAACCGGCTCGATGGCAAGCCGGTTCGCGAGGTTTGCCCGGCGCCGCGAAGGCGCCGACATCCCCCCTGGAGCAGGATCGGGTATTCCCTGCAACACAGCCACGGGATTGCCCTTTCCGTGAATTCTGCCAGCCTTTCTGTTACGACTTGGGCGGTAGAAGCACCCCTAGCTTTGACCAAACCCCTAGTTCCTCATCGACGCCAAGCTCCGGACACGGATGGATCCGACCTCGCATGCCCAAACACCAACTCGTCAACTTCGGCGTTCGCAGGGCCCTGTGCCTTGTCTCCTGCTTCGCTGTGCTCGGAACGACGCTGACAGGGCCTGCCCGCGCGGCCGATCCCGGCATCGCCGACACCGAGATCGTCATCGGCCAGAGCATCACGCTGCAGGCAGGCAAGAATGCTTATGGCGTCGCTGCCCACCAGGGCATGAAGCTGTACTTCGACCAGATCAACGCGGCCGGCGGCGTGAATGGCCGTCGCATCGTCGTGAAGACCCTGGACGACGAGAACCGCCCCGCCGTCGCTGAAACCAATGCGCGCAAGCTCGTCGACGAGGGCGCGTTCATCCTTTTCGGTTCCATCGAAGGCGCCCCATCGACGGCGGTGATGAAGGTGGCTCGCGAGCGCAAGGTGCCGCTCTTCGGCCCCATGGCTGGCCCGCCGTCGCTGCGTCGCCCCTACCAGGAGTGGGTGTTTCCCGTGCGCGCCGAGCACCGCGAGGAGTTCCGCGCACTCATGACCTGGGGCAAGAGCCTGGGCCTGAAGACCGTGGGCTTCTTCCACATCGACGGCCCCAATGGCAAGGAGCACCTGGAGAACGTCAACATCATCGCGCGGGAACTGGGCCTGCAGGTGGTGCTGTCCCTGCCGTACAAGGCCGACGTGTCCGACACCGACTTCGATCGCATGGTCGCGCAGATCCGCGACGCGAAGCCGGATCTGTTCTTCAACCACGGCACGCCGGGGTTCTACGAAAAGCTGGTCTCCAGGAGCCTGCGCGCCGAGCTGAAGACGCGCTTTGTCGCCGTCAACTCCGGTTCCACGCAGATCGCGCGCGCCCTGGGGCCGCTGGCCAACGGCATGGTCTTCGCGCAGGTGGTGCCCAGCCCCTGGGAGCGCAAGCACGCGATCACGCGCGAGTACCAGGAGGCCGCGCTCAAGGCCGACCCGAAGGCCGAGTTCAGCTACGGCGGCATGGAGGGCTTCCTCACCGCCAAGGCGCTGGTGATGGGGCTGCGCGCCGCCGGCCGCGACCTCAGCCGTGCCTCCTTCGTGAAGGCACTCAGGGGCCCGACCTTCGACCTCGGCGGCGTCAAGGTGCAGTACTCGACCACCGAGCACGTGGGCTCGCGGTTCGTCGACCTGTCGATGGTCGACCGCAACGGGCGCTTCATCCACTGAGCGGCCGCGGCGGCCCCGGCCGCCGCCGTGCGCGGCCGTGCGCCGACTTGAGCGGCGTTGACCCGCCACCCCGCGCCGCCGCCCCTCGCCCCGGACCGAAGCGCCGACCTCAGCGCCGACCTCAGCGCATGCGCCGCCCGCGCGCCCAGGTCTGCGCGATCGCCGGCGCATCGGTGGCAAAGACCCAGGCATCGAGCCGGTGACCTGGTGGCACGCCGGCCAGCCCTGGCGCCTGCACGTCCAGCACCAGCGCATCGGCCGGGGCGCCGCGCTCGAGCCCCCAGCGCCTGAAGCCGGCCGCCGC
>JALHOU010000212.1 GCA_022842825.1 Rubrivivax sp. | reverse complement strand
CCGCCGCCCGCGGGGCGGTCCGGGCGGCCGCCTGCGCCGACGTGGGTGCCGACGTGGCCGCGGAGGCCGCGGCCACCGGCGGCTGCAGCTTCTGCAGCGTGCTCTCGTGCACCTGCGTCGGCGTGCCCGGCTTGGCGCTGTGGCACAGGTTGCAGTTCTCCACCGACCAGGCCAGCTCGCCGTTGTGGCAGGAACCGCAGAACTGGCCGTCGATGATCTTCAGCATGTCGATGCGGTTGCCGCCGGCCTTGAACTCGAAGCCGAGGTCGGAGTGGCACACCTTGCAGCGGAAGCGTACGCGGTGGAACCAGTGCGGGAAGACCACCGGCCGCATGCCCGCGGCGTCGGAGAAGTTGTTGATGACGACGTCGCCGTACTCGGCCTCGGCCGGCGGTGGTGCGGCCAGCGCCAGCACCAGCCCCAGCAGCAGCGCGCCGAGGGTCGGGAGCAGGGGTTTCATGGCGGGGGTTCCGTTCTCGGGGTTCTCGCGGCCGGATCAGAAGCGCCTCTGCGCGCGCGCCTGCAGCGCCACGACGGTGCGGTTCTCCACACGTGCGATGCGGGTGGCCAGCCGCGTCTCCAGGCGCCCGACGGACCAGTCGAGCCGGCCCTCGAGCGAGGCGTTGACGCGCTCGCGCTCGGCGTCGATGTCGCCGGCGGCGCGGCGCACCAGCGGCTGGCTCTGGGCCGAGAACAGCACCGTGGCGCGCAGGCGCGGGATGTCGAAGGCACGCTGGTGCTCGAAGCTGGCACCGCCGCTGTAGTAGGGCAGCCAGCCGCTGTGCTGTTCCTGCCGCGCGCCGTTGAAGGCGTCGACCTCGCTCGACTCGTTGCGCGAGGCCTGCGCCGTGAAGTTCAGGCTCCAGCTGGCCAGGCGCGACAGCTGGGTGCGCTGGTTCCACTGCAGGTTGACGATCTCGAACCGGCCGCTGTTCGCGCCGAGCGTGCGCGACTCGCTGTACGACAACGAGCCGAAGCTGCGTGCGCCGTCTTGCTCGGTGTGCTGCCAGCCGACGCTGGCGCCATGCGCGATGGCGTTGGTGGCCTCGGGGCGGCCCGATTCGCGCAGCGTCGCCAGCCCCTGCATGAGGCCGAGCGAGAGCAGCGAGGCCGGCGACAGCGCCACCTCGCGCGTCAGGGCATGCGAGAACTGCGCGCCGGCGGTCTTGCGGGCGCCGCGGCTGCTGTCGTACACGGCGCCGGCGTTGAGCCCGGCGCTGGGCGACCAGCGCCAGCCGAGCAGGGCATGGCCCCCGGGCGCCCAGTTCAGCGTGGACTGGACGCTGTAGCTCTCGGCGACGCCGGCGATCGGCGTGCGCAGCTCGTTGGCCGAGCCCGACAGGCCGATGCGCCAGTCGGTGCCCAGCGGCATCGAGCCGCCCAGCGTGGCGTTGATCGCCTGCGACGGCGAGCGCGCCTCGCTGCCCAGGCTGCGCGCCTCCACCCAGCGCGCGCTGCCGGCCAGCAGTGCGCCGCGCGGCAGCTGCCAGGTGGCCAGGCTGGAGACCTGGCGCACGTCGCTGCCGCTTTCGACGCCGGCTGCGGCCAGCCGCACCTCGTTCCAGTTGGCGAAGGTCTCGACCCGCAGGGCCGTGCTCGGGCTGAAGCCGTGGCGGCCGTTGACGGTGGTAATGCGCGTCGTCTCGTCGCTGTCGCTGCGCTCGTGTTGCGAGCCGTTGGACGACAGCTCCCACTGGTGCTTGCCCTGCTGTGTGTGCAGCGAGGCGGTGTAGGTACTGAGCGTGTCGGTGAGGCCGGCGCTGTCGATGCTGCTGCGGTCGACATTGAGCTGGACGCTGGTGGCGCCCACCGGCGGCCGCCAGCCCTGCGACAGCGCAATGCGCTTGGTGCGGTACTCGCTGCCGAGACTGAGGCCGCTGCTGCGGCTGTCGCTGACATCGGCGCGCAGCTCGAAAGGGAAGCGGCTGGCGGGGAACACCGTGAACCCGGCGCGACCGGTGAGCGCGACGCTGTGGCCGCGCTGGTCGCCCTCGCTGCCCTGCGTGGTGCTGGCCACCCAGCCCAGGCCCAGGCGCACCTGCACGAACCAGGGCTGCCAGATGTGGCTGGCCAGGTCGACGTCGCCCAGCAGGAGGCCGTTGCGTTGGGTGCCGCCATCGGACTCGCGCAGCGCCCGCAGGTCCAGGGCCAGCGTGCCACCGACGCGCCACGGCGCCAGCGTCCACTGGATGCCGTCGCCTTGCAGCGGCTCTTCGGCGCTGGGCGCCGCGGCGGCCGCGCCGGCGGTGTCCACGGCGGCGCCGGGTGGAGCCGAGGTGGGCGAAGGGCCGGTCGAAGGGCCGGTCGAAGCGGGTGCAGTCTGCGCCACCTGCGTCGGGGTCTCGGCCGCCGCCCCCGGGACATAGGCCGCGGCGCGGGACCCTGCCGGCGTGCTGCTCAGTGCGGCCATGGCCATCAGCCAACAGAGCTTTGCGGCAGGGCGGCGGGCATCGATCGCGCCGGAGCCGGGGACGGCAGGACTGCCGGCAAACCCGAGACGAGGTTCGATGCGTGCGCCAAGGGCAGGGCCGATGCCAGCCTCAGCCCGCGCGCGGCCTGTCGCCGGAGCCCCGTTGCGGCGCATAGTGGCTCTCGTCGATCCGCACCGGCGTGGCCTGGCGCAGCGTCTGGATGAGCTGCTTCCAGCGCTTGTCGCCTTCCTCGCGCTGCCACAAGTCGCCGGCGCGTGCGCGCACCTGCTCGAAGCTGCGCTGCTCGGCCAGCTTGCGGCCGTCCACTCGCAGGATGGCGTAGCCCTCGAGCAGCCGTGCCGGCTCGGCCAGCGCACCCACCGCCAGCTTGTCGACGATGCCGTGCACGGCCTCGGGCAGCATGCCGCGGTGCGTGTAGTCCATCTCGCCGCCGCGGCCGGCGCTGCGGTCGCCCGAGTGCAGCTTGGCCAGCTCGGCGAAGCTCGCGCCGGCGAGCAGCTTCTTGTGCAGCTTCTCGGCTTCGGCCTTGGCGCTGGCCCAGACGGCGTTGGAGCTGCTGGGGTCCACGCGCAGCAGGATGACGCTCAGCTTGACCTGCTCGGGCTCGACGAAGAGCGACTTGTGCTGCTCGTAGTGGGCGCGCGCCACCTCATCGGTCGGCTCGGGCACCGTGCGCACCAGGCGTTCGATGCGCTCGAGCAGGCTTTCCATCTCGAGCTGCGGCACGACCTGCGCAAGCATGCGCTCGCGGCTTGTCTTCCAGGTGTCGCTCGTGCCGTACTGGCGGTCGTAGCCGGCGACGGTGGCCTTGATCTTCTCGTGGTCGGGCTGGATGCCGCGGCGGCGCGCCTCGGCCAGCAGGAGCACGCGGTTGACAATGTCGTCGCCGACCTCGCGCCGGAAGGCGGCGACCTCGGCCTCCGGCGGCTTGGCGTGGTAGTACTTCTTGCGCATCGCCGTGGCGAGCGCGCGCTGGTAGTCGGCGCCGCTGATGACGGTGTCGCCGACGATCGCGAACGGCGTCGCCGGGGCTGGCGCCGCCGCCGTGGCGGCCGATGCCGCGGAGGGTGTGGGCGCGCCCAGCAGGGGCGATGCGGAGCGGGCCGCCGGCGGTGCTGCCGGCAGCCTGGGTGTCGGTGCCGCGGCTGGCGTGGCAGCCGCGGGCTTGGGAGGGTCCGCCCCGAGGGCGTCCAGCGTGGCCGCGCCGAGCACGCACAACCACAGCAGCTGCGGCAGCTTGCGGCTGCGCCCGCAGGGGCGGATGCATGGCGCGGTCATGGAGGACTCCTGGGGCGGTTTTCGTTATCGAACGTCGAGGTGGCCTGCGACTCGGCTCACTTCACGTGGCAGGCGGTGCACACCGCGCTGCTGGCGTTGCTGATGCGCAGGAAGGTCTCGCCCGCCACCCGGGCCGTGCCAGTGGGGCCGGCCTGGCCGGTGCTCACGTGCGGGTCGTGGCAGCTGCCGCACTCGACCGACGGGCCAACGCCGTTGCCGGCGCCGGCGCCGAAGTCGCGCAGATACAGCGGCAGGTCCGTGCGCTGCTTGCCGGCGCCACCGGTCTCGATCCAGAACACCTGCGCGGCGTTGATCGTCTGTGTCAGCGGCAGGACGAAATCGGTGTCGCGACAGGTGCCGGTCACCACGGCGCCGGCCCCGGTGAGGCCACCGCCGCAGTACTGGATGCCGATCGGGTGGTCGTTCGAGATATCGATGCCGATCAGCGCCGCGCCGCTGGCCAGTGCGCCGGCCGCGTTCACCGTCGGGCCGGCCCAGGTGTACCCGCGTCCGGCGGCGCCACCACCGTCGGCCAGCACGCCGCCGGAGCCGGGCGCGTTGATGATGTTGTCCATCGCCTGCGAGCCGTCGTGGCAGGACAGGCAGGCCACCGAGATCGAACCGACGGTCGTGATCGTGCCGTCGATCGACGGCGAGTTCAGCGACGCGTAGGTTGTGTACGTGCCGCCGCCGGGTGGCGTGCCGCCAGCGCCCAGGCGCTTGTTCCACAGCGGCACGGGTGCCGTGGTGCTGCCGCCGTGCGGCGTGTGGCAGAACACGCAGACCTCTGCCGTGTCGGCGGCCGAGACCTGGTTGCGCCCCGCCGGGCCGGGTCCCGAACCGAGGTTGTGCTTGGTATCGGCAATGCCTGCCGATGCCGGTCCGCCGAGCATGAGGAAGAACGCCGCAAGCCATCCTGCAGACGCCGCTCCCCACCTCGTGCGGCTCGTGAACCGCAGCAGTTTCATCATGTCGCTTTTCTCCAGTGGGTTGAAGTAACAGTCGGACGATTCGTCAGGCTGTGCACTCCCCAATGCCCCGCATGACGATCGAGGCATTGCATGTGTCATGCCACCTCGTCGCCGACGGGCCTTGCCCCGGGTGCGCGGCGCCTGGGGTCCCGGAGCTTGGAAAGGAACGCGGCGGGGTTTCCCGGGAACGGGAAAGGGAACGCGAACGCAAACGGGAGGGGAGCGGGACGGGAGCGGGACAGGGGCAAAGGCGCACGCTGCGGCTCGCCGCCGGCCTGGAACGAGGTGTCTCGCCGATTCGCCGGCGGCGCCGCGGGCGAACGCCCGGCACACCGGCGTGTCAGCGCGCCGCGGCCATCCGCCGCGACAGGAAGCCGGCCGCAGGCGCCAGCGTCACGGGCCGGTACACCTCGATCTTGCGGAACCACTGGTCCACCATGTACACGCGCCCGTCCTCGTCGATGGCGATGCCCGAAGGCAGCATGTACTTGGCCGGCCCGTCGCGCTCCGAGCGTTCGCCGATGAAGAGCAGCAACTCACCCTCGGCATTGAAGATCTGGAAGTTGCCGAAGGCGGCGTCGACGACGTAGACGTTGCCGTCGCGGTCGACCGCGATCTCCTTGGGGCGTGCGAACTGGCCGTACTGCTTGCCCACGCGGCCGAAGCTCTTGAGGTAGTTGCCGTCGCGGTCGAAGACGACGACGCGGAAGTTGCCGCCGTCGACGACGTACAGGCGGCCCTCGGCGCCGATGGCGATGTCGCGCGGCAGGTTGAACTCGCCCGGCCCGCTGCCCCGGCGGCCGATGTCCTGCAGGTGCGCGCCGGTCCTGGCATTGAAGACGCGCACCTGGTGCTGGTCGGACTCGACGCCGCCGAGGTCGACGGCGTACACGCGCTCGCCCTTCGGATCGACGGTGACGCTGGTCAGGCGGTTGAACCACTTCTCACCGCCGATGCGGCGCAGGTAGCCGCCGTCGGCGCCGTAGATCATGATCGCGCGCGCGCTGATGTCGGCCACGTAGAGCTGACCGGCGGCGTCGACGTCCAGTCCGATCGGCTTGACGAGCTGCCCGGCGCCGTCGTCGTCGCCGACGCGGTACTGCCTGCCGCCGGGCACGTCGAACACGCGCACGAAGCGCGAGACGGTGTCGCTGACGAAGATGCGGCCGCGCGCCACCGCCACCGCGTAGGGCTTGGACAGCGGCTCGCCGCGTGTCTCTTCGCCGGTAACCAGGCGCCTCAGTTCGCTCGTCTTCATGTCGGGCAGCACATCGGCGCTGCTGCGGATGACGCGCTCGAACACGAAGCGCGGCTCGTCCGGCGGCGGGGGAAAGAACAGCGGCCTGGCCGCCGGCGCCGGGCCGGCCGCCGGCGGAGCGCTGGCGCAGCCGGCGAGCCACCACGCGGCGGCGCCGCCCAGGCCGTGCAGGCACGCGCGACGCCGGTTCATCGGGGTGGTTCTCCCTGAGCGAAGTGTGACGGCGAGGTGCGGCGGCGAGGGCGAGAGCGACGCGCGACAGCGCGCCGCCTACTTGACCGTGGCGATCATGAACTCGACGCCGGCCTTGATCTCGGCTTCGGTCAGCGCGGGCTGGCCGGCCTTGGGCGGCATCGCGCCCTTGCCCTTGATCACGGTGGCCACCATCGCCGGCACACCCTGGCCGAGGCGCGGCCCCCAGGCCGCCTTGTCGCCGAGCTTGGGCGCATTGGCCACGCCTTGCGCATGGCACATCGCGCAGGTCTTGTCGTACACGGCCTTGCCGTCGTCGGCGAGGGCCGGCGCCGCCGCCACGGCGGCGATGCCGAAAGTGAGAACGGCGAAGGCGGCGACTCTCAGCTTTGAAAAGCGCACGGTGAAGCTCCTGGGTTGAAGTGGGGTGGTGCAAATCGGTTGGCCGCACAGGCAGCAAGCGGCGTGCCATGCCGGCATGGCATGCCGATGGCAAGGAAGTTGCAGAAGGTCTGCGCATGGAAGTGAGACCGCGGAGCCGGCAATGACATCGACCCAGCAAGCGGCGAAAGCGGCGAAAGCGGCAACGGTGGCGAAGATCGTGACGGTTTCGCCGATGCTGGAGCCGGCGGTCAGCGAGGCCGTCGGCGAAGCGCTCAGCCGCGCGCTCAACGCGATCGCGTTGATCGCTGCGCTGGTGCTGCTGGTGCTGGCCCCGCAGGCCCATGCAGCCGCCGACGGCGCGACGCTCTATCACAACTACTGCAGCGTCTGCCACGGCGACAAGGGCGACGGCAAGAGCCGCGCCACCGGCTCGCTGTCGACGCTGCCGCGCGACTTCACGTCGGCGGCATCGAAGCAGGAGCTGAGCCGCGAGCGCATCGCCGCGGTCGTCGCGCACGGCAAGGCCGGCACCGCGATGGTGGGTTACAGGACGCAGCTGTCGAGCACCGACATCGACGTGCTGGCCGAGCATGTCCACACGCGCTTCGTGCTCGGCCAGGGCCAACCCGCCGGGGCCGGCGGCACGACATCGATCTCCGGCACGCGCGCCCATGGTGGCCGCGAAGCCGATGCCGGTTCCACCCCCGCGCGGGTCGACATGACGGTCGGGCTCCCCAACGGCTTGAAAGGCGACAGCCGACGCGGGGGTGCTTTTTATCTCGCCAACTGCGCCACCTGCCACGGCGCGCGCGGCGACGGGCAGGGGCCGCGCGCCTATTTCATCAATCCCAAGCCGCGCAACTTCGTCGACGCGGACGCGCGCGCGCGTTTCAACCGGCTGGTGCTTTACGCGGCGGTGAGCGAGGGGCGCCTGGCCAGCGAGATGCCGGCGTGGAACAAGGTCGCCACGCCGCAGCAGATGGCCGACGTGGCCGAGTACGTCTTCCAGGCCTTCATCCTCGGCCAGCCGCCGGCCCTGGCCGGTTCCGCGAAACGCTGAGGCCGGCGTCTCGGGCATGCGGCAGCTCGCCGAAAAAGGGATGTGGCGCTTCACGCTGCTGGGGGTGGCCGAGGCGGCCATGCTGCTGCTGATGGGTTACGACGTGGCCGGCGGCTGGGGCGCGGCGGGCGTGGCTGGCGCGGCAGGCAAGGCGGGCACGGCCAGCGTCGCGACAGCGGCCGAGGTCGCGACGGCATCGAACGCACCGGCCGCGGCCGCCACGCCGTCGCAGCGCCGGCCGGCGCCCCGCGACGAGCGCCACGAGCGCGGCCGCGCGGTCTACAACTACCGCTGCTACTTCTGCCACGGCTACTCGGGTGACGCGAAGACGCTGGCCACCACCTACCTGAACCCGCGGCCGCGCGACTTCACCGCGGGTGCGCCGCTGGACGCCCATGCCATCGAAGCCGCGGTGCGCGAGGGCAAGCCCGGCACGGCGATGCAGTCGTTTCGCGGCATCCTCGGTGCCGACGAGATGCGCGCCGTGGCCGCCTTCGTCGAGCGCGAGTTCGTGCGCGACAAGGCCCCCAACACCGCCTACCACACGCCCGAGAACGGCTGGCCCGGCCACGAACGGCACGCCGCCGCGTTCCCGTTCGCGCGTGGCGAGATCGCGCTGGACGCACCGCCCGAGACGCTCAGCGCCGTGTTGCAGGCCGGCCGCGCGCTCTTCCTCACCACCTGCATCAGCTGCCATGACCGCGCCCGCGTCAGCGAGGAAGGCCCGGCCTGGGCGGCGCGGCCGCTGTCCTACCCGCGCATGGGCTTCCAGCCGGGGCAGCCGAACCTGCCGCCGGGTGTCGATGCGATCAGCGGCGCCAGCGTCTACGCGCGCCAGGAGCAGCCGCCCCAGGTGAGCGGTCTCAGCGCGCAGGAGAAGCGCGGCGAGAAGCTCTTCCAGGACAACTGCGCCTTCTGCCACGGCGGCAGCGGCACCGGGCGCAACTGGATCGGCCAGTTCCTCGAGCCGAAGGCGCGTGACCTGACGCAGTACACCCGGGCGACGATGCCGCGCGTGCTGCTGCGCAAGCGCATCCGCGAAGGGCTGCCCGACACCTCGATGCCGGCATGGAAGGACGTGCTGCGGCCCGCCGACCTGGAGGCGGTGGCGGCGTACGTCGAGCGAGCGATGTTCCGGCCCGAGGCGGCGGCAGGCCCGGCGCCGGCCGTGGCGGCGGCCAGCGGTGGCCGGCCGCCGTC
>JALHOU010000211.1 GCA_022842825.1 Rubrivivax sp. | reverse complement strand
CGAGGCCGCGCTGCCGCGCCTGCGGGCCGGCGGCCGGCTCGTCTATGTCGGCGCCGGCACGAGCGGCCGGCTGGGCGTGCTCGACAGCGTCGAGCTCTGGCCCACGTTCTCGTGGCCGCGCGAGCGGGCGCGCGCGCTGCTGGCCGGTGGCGAGGGCGCGATGTTCCTCGCCGTCGAGGGCGCCGAGGACGACGAGGCGCAAGGCGGCGAGGACCTGCGCGCGCTGTCGCCGACGAAGGACGACGTGGTGATCCTCGTCGCCGCCTCGGGCACGACGCCCTATGCGCTGGGCGCGGCGCGGGCGGCGCGCGCCTCGGGCGCGCTGACGATCGCCCTCACCAACAACCCGGGCGGGCCGCTCGAGGCGGCCGGCGAGATCGCCGTCGTGCTCGACACCGGGTCCGAGGTGATCTCGGGCAGCACGCGCCTGAAGGCCGGCACGGCGCAGAAGATCGCGCTCAACACCTTGTCGAGCGCCCTGATGGTCCGCCTGGACAAGGTCTACGGCAACCTGATGGTCGACCTGCGCGCCGCCAACGCCAAGCTGCAGCGCCGCGCGCTGGCGCTGACACGGCAGGTCAGCGGCGCGGGCGAAGTTGAAGCCGAAGCAGCGCTGAAGGCCTGCGGCGGCCGCGTGAAGGTGGCCATCGTCATGCTGCGCGTGGGCCTCGACGCCGGTGCCGCCGAGCGGCGGCTCGAAGCCGCGGGCGGCAGCCTGCGAGAGGCGTTGCAGGAACCCGGCCGCTGAGTGCCGGGCGCCAAGTGGGCCGTTGCAACCGGCCACCCCAGTGGCGGCGGAAGCGGCCAAGGGGCGGCTCTGGCCGAGGTGGCCGATGTGGCCGTGCGTCGCGGCCCGCCTAACGCTTGGCCGCCGTCATCAGCGGCTCGTTGGAGAACAGGTAGTTCGCCTTGTCCAGCGGCTTGTGGCACGCCAGGCAGTCGGCCTGGTTGACGCCGGTACGGATCTTCATGTCGGGCGCGAACACGGCGTAGTTCCAGTCGCCGTTGCGCAGCATCTCCGGGAAGCCGGCGCCCCAGCCCGCGCCGCTGCTCATGACGGCATAGTTGACCAGGCGGTCGGGGACGTAGAAGCCGCCCGGGCCGACGATGGGCTTCTTGTCGCCGTCCAGCTTGGCCGCCCACTGCTCCAGCATCAGCACCGAGCCGGCGGGCAGCGGCTTGCCTTCGCGCGCCGCCTCAAAGGCCGTGGCGTTGGCATACAGGTAGCGCACCTGGTTGATGTCGGCGCGGTTGACCGTCTGGTACATGCGGAAGGTGGAGCGGTAGCCTTCGGGGAAGGTCACCTGCGTCTTCAGCAGCTGCGGCAGTTGCTCGGACTTGGCGGCCACGTTGGTGGGCACGAGGCTGCTGAAGTAGGCCGCGACGTCGGTGATGTCGGCCGGCGCCAGCTGCGCGGCGATGGCGTTCATCGAGGCCGCCTTGCGCGTGCCGGCCTTGAAGGCGCGCAACTGGCCCTCGATGTAGGCGGTGCGCTGGCCCGCGAGGTTGGGGATGTTGTCGGCGATGCTCACGCCATTGGCGCCGTGGCAGGCGGCGCACACGGCCTGGGCGCGGGCCTTGCCCGCCTCGACGTTGGCGGCTGGCGCGGCCGGGGCTTGCGCCGACGCATTGCCCGCAGCCATCAGGCCGGCGACGATCGTCGCCAGGGTGGCACCCCGCGAGGCCGCGGTCCGCTGGGGGTGGCGGGGCGTGCGCGCTTGTTGCTTCTTCATCGATGGCTCCTCGTGGGCCCGGGGCGGGCTGGGACAACGGTGTACGGATGAAAGTACGCCGCCATGCCGGATTGGATGCATACCCTTGCGCGCGGCTCGGGATTGCGGCAAGTCAGGCCGGCAGGGCGGGCATGTGGTGCCCGCCGCTCGGGCTGCGCGACGCGTGCCACGCGAGGCCAGCTACGGCACGAGCTTCTCCAGCCGCGTCGCCTTGCCCATGCCGGAGTGGCCGGCGATGCCGAAGACCTTCATGCGCCGGTGGATGGGGCGCAGCAGCCGCTTTGGCGACGGCGAAGCCCTGAGCGCGTTCGCCGCGCGCGCGACGAACCGCGCTTCAGCGCGCCTCGGCCAGGCGCCCGATGCGGTACTTCGGCAGCAGCTGGTCGGCGTGCGCTGAGTGCGGCCGCCCCTTGGTCTTCGTGCGGTAGGCCTGCGTTGCTTCCTTGCCGCACCAGGAGGGCATCAGCCCCGGGTCGGCCGGATGCTGCGGCAGATAGGCGGTGAAGTCGTAGGCCACGCCATCGATGACCATCCAGCAGTCGCCGGGCTGCGCGTGGCGCGCCAACTCCGCCGGCGTGACCGTCCTGTCCGCCGCCACGGCGCCCGCGCCGCCGATCTCGTCGGGCAGCCAGAGCGGGCCGGACCAGAATGCGATCACCACCAGCCAGAACAGGGTCGTGGCGTAGAGGTAGACGGTGCGCATCATCGGAAGTCGAAGCTCTCGTGGTGGATCGCCTCGTCGCGGACGCCTTGGCGGTGGAGCAGCGGCAACAGGGCGTGCACCAGCGCTGGCGGGCCGCAAACGTGAACCTCGCGCCCGGCCACGCCCGCCAACGGCGAGAGCAGGGCCTCCAGGTCGGGCGGGCGGTCGCCGGTGGCCTCGGCCACCAGTTTCAGTGCGGGATCCGCTGCCGCCATGCCGCGCAATTCGTCGGCGAAGGCGGCGTCCGCGGCGCGGCGAAACAGGTAGACGAGCGTGGTCGGCTGTGCGCACGGCCCCTGCCGCAGCGCGGCGATGAACGGTGTGATGCCGATGCCGCCGGCCACCCACAACCGGGGCCGGGCCGCGGGCCCGTCCAGGAACGAGCCGAACGGCCCCTGCAGCCTGACCAGCGAGTCCGGCGCGATGGACTGGATCTGCGACGAGCACTGGCCGAGCGCCTTGATCGTCAGGCGCAGGCTGCCGTCGGCGCCGATGCCGCTCACCGTGAAGGGGTGGTACTCGCCGCAGGCGTGGTAGCGGGCGCTGTCGAGAAAGCGGGCCAGCACGAACTGCCCGGGGGTGACGTTCATCGCGCCGGCCAGCGGCTGCAGCGTGGTCTCGACCATGGCCGCGGCCGGATGCCCGACCGCAGTGATGCGGTAGGGCAGGGCCCGCAGGCCGAAGTCGCTGACGAGGACGCGCCAGCCGAAGCCCGCCACTGCCGCTGCGATCGCGGCCCAGGGCAGCCACTCGTGACCCAGCAGCACCAGCACGTGCACGAGCGCCAGCAGCACGGCCGGCCCCAGCAGCACGTGCACGCCGCGCCAGCGCCTGTAGCCCACGCGCGGCGCGAAGGTGACCGCGAGTCCGAACATCAGCGCCAGCAGCGCCACCCAGCCCAGGCGCACCGGCCACTCCTGCGCCCAGGGCGACAGCATCTGCCATGCGCGCGCGGGTTGTTCCTGCCAGGCATCCTGGGCCAGCGCCAGTGGGTGCAGCAGCAGCAGCACGTAGCCGCCGACACCACAGCGGTGGTGCCAGCGGTACATCGCCTCCAGCCCACCCAACCAGCGCGCCAGCCGCGGCTCGCGCACCATGAGCATCAGGCTGGCCACGAGCAGGCCCGTGCCGGCCCAGGCCGACACGATGCCGATCGTGCGCCAGCCGGGCAGGTGGGCCGGCAGTGCCCAGGCCACCAGGGTGCCGGCCAGCGCCAGCGCCAGCAAAGGCGGGGCGAGCGTGCCCGGCCCGTGCGCGAACGGCCGCGCGTTCACCGCCAGCGGCCCTGCGCGCGCAACTGCTCGCATCCTTCGGCGCCGGCGCCGGACGCTGGCGCTGAGGGTGGCGATGCAGCCGGTTGGGGCTGCGACTGCGGTGGTGGCGACGAAGCCGGCGCGCCACGGCCTACGCGTGCGCGTTCGCGGACACGCCGGCGTTGCGCCGTCTCGTAGGCGGTGCACTCCTCGAACGAACCGAAGCTGCGCAGGCGGCGCTGGTGCTCCACGCGCTCGGCAGGGCTCATCTCGAGCCAACCCGCGGTGTTGGACGCATCCGCATGCCAGGGGCCCGCGCCGTGGCTGTCGCCCATGCCCGTGGTGGCCAGCAGCAGCGCGGCAAGCGCGATGCCGCATCCGCGCCGGCCCCGGTGCCCGGGCCGCCTCAAGCGCCCAGCCACTGCCGGACTTCGGCCTGCGTCGGGATGCGGCCGCTGCTCACCAGTTTCTCGTCGATCACGAGGCCCGGCGTGGACATCAGGTCGTAGGCCATGATGGTCTTCATGTCGGTGACCTTGACGAAGTCGGCCTCGATGCCGGCACTCGAGGCCGCCTCGCGCGCCACGGCTTCGAGCTTCCTGCAGTTGGCGCAGCCGGAGCCGAGGATCTTCACGGTCTTCATCTTCACTCTCCTTCAGGTCGAGTCCGCTCAGGCCTGGGCCGGGGTGGCGCGGCGCCTCAGCATCCATGTGAGCAACGCAGCGAGCGTGCCCATGAAGGCGATCAGGCCGGCGCCAATCCAGCCTGGGTTCACGCCGTCCACCCAGGCACCGTAGAGCAGCCCGGCGACGACGCTGAACAGCGCCACCAGGCCGACGTAGGTGAAGGCCTTGGGCCGGCCGATGACCGCGGCCACCATCAGGATGCTCTGCAGGCTCAGCTCGGGGTCGGCCATCAGGTAGGCCAGCAGCGGCCCGCGGTGCATGCCGAGATCCAGGAACATGTGCGCCACCGGCACTTCGACGAGGGTCGGGAAGTACATGAAGACGCCGAATACGACGGCCACGACGTTGGCGAGCAGGTCATTGCGGCCGGCGAGCGCCTGGATCCACTCCGGCTGGATCAGCTGCCGGATGACACCCACGACGAAGACACCCACCACCAGCAGGGCAAAGATCTGCTTCACGAAACGCCACGACTCCCACAGCCACGCGCGCCAGGCCTCGGGCTCGAGGCGCCGGGCCTGATGCCAGACCGCGCCAAGCGCGAGGGCCACCGCCAGCGTGCGACCGGTGATCGACACCTCGAGCCCGGCCGGGCCGGCGGTGAGCCGCAGCGCGGCGACGAGCAGCGTGCCGGCGGCGAGCGCCAGCGCCGCCCAGGTCCAGCGGTTCGCGCCCTCGACGATGTCCTCAAGCCCCTTCCAGGCCGCAGCGCCGATGAGCAGCAGGAGGCCGATCAGCAGCGAACCCTGCACGCTCACGCCTTCTTCGCCCTTGGCGGCATCGAAGGGCACCCAGCGCAACAGCGTCGCCTGCCAGGCCTCGGCCCACGGCAGCGGCAGCGTCGCCGAGGCCACGGTGGCGGTCAGCAGCGAGATCTTGAGCGTGCCGGCGATCAGCACGGCCACCAGCGCCAGCAGCACGCCCGTGGCCGCCGGGCCGATGCGCGCCTGCTCGGCGAAGAGCGTGTCCGTCGCTGCGTCGTGGCTCGCGTCGTCGCGCCAGAACAGCACCGCCATCAAGAGCCCGATGCCGATCCCGAATAGCAGGGACAACAAGAAGCGCGCGAACGCAAACTCGGCGCCGAGGATGCTTCCGGTGTAGGCGAGCGCCAGCACGTTGCCGGCCGGCGCGAAGAAGAGGAAGGTGATCGCCGGCCCGAGCCCGGCGCCCTTCTTGTAGATGCCGGCGAAGAGCGGCACGATGGTGCAGGAGCACACCGCGAGCAGCGAGCCGGCCACCGCTGCTGCCGGGTATGAGACGCGATACGGCGCGTTACGGCCGAGCCAGCGCGTGATGCTCGCCTTGGGGATCAACGCCGTCATCGCGCCGGCGATGAAGAACGCCGGCAGCAGGCACAGCAGCACGTGCGCCGCGAGGTACGCGGCCAGGTTGCCGGCGCCGCCGTTCAGCAGGTCGAGGAAGGTGTCCATGGCGGTAGCCGCGATCAGACACCCCGTGAGTTGCCCAGGCGTTGACTGCGGTCAAGGGCTTCGCGGCAGGAGCCTCTCCCGGCGCGGCTTCGGGCGCAACCGGGCACGGGAAGAGGACGTTGAAGCGACACTCCCCCGTGGCGGCCTCAGCAGCAGTTGTTGGTCGACTTGACAGCGATGCTGACCGGTTTGCCGCGCGGCGCGGCATCGCAGCAAGCGCCGGCGGTCGCGGCGGGAGCGGCCGGCGCGCTGACGATCACCGGCGCGGCGGCAGCCGCGGACGAAGCGCAGCAAGCCGACTCTGCGGCTGCTGTTGGCCGGGCCGCTGGGGGCGCGTCAGTGGCGGCGGTGGCCCTCTCGCTGAAGACCGGAATGCCAGCCAGCGAGTGGAACTGCTCCCAGGCGATGCCCTGCGGGTCGGTCACCCAGTGCTTCTCACTGCGGGCATAACAGCAGGTCGTCTCGCCCTCGTCGAGCAGCGCCATGTCGGCCGACTGGGCGCGCGCCTTCAGCTCGGCCAGCTCCGAGGAGTCGTCGACCTGGAAGCCGAGGTGGTCGATGCCGGCCTGGGTGCCGCGCGTCGAGATCGCGAAGTTGAGGCGCGGGTCTTCGAGCATCCACTTCGCATAGTCGCCCTCGAGGCGGGCCGGCTCGGCGGCGAACAACTTCGTATAAAAGCCGACGCTGCGAGCGAGGTCGTCGACATGCAGGTGGACATGGAAGCGCTTCATCGGGGGTCTCCTCGTTGGGGAACGGTTGGCGCGCGGCGCGCGCCGCCGCGCCGGGCAGAGGTGCCTAGAGCTTCAGCTCGAGCCGCAGCTGCCAGTTGGTGTAGCTGGGCCCGCGGCTGATGGCGGTCTCGCGCAGCGCCGCGCCGGCGTCGGCGTAGTCGAACTCGGTACTGCTCGTGTAGTCGCGGGCGCCCAGGTTGTTGGCCAGCAGCCGCAGCCCGACGGCCGGGCTGAAGGTCCACAAGGCAAACGCGTCGACGACCCGCTTGCTGCTCACAGTGACGGCGCGGTCGTCGGCCAGCTGCGTGCGGTAGCCGGGCACGATGTTGAGGTTGCCGCCCAGCGTGAGCGGCGTGCCACGAAGCCGGTAGTCGGCGCCGATGTTGGCCGTCACCTTGGCCTGCTCGTCGAGCCGGTTGTCCGGGCCGGTGACACCGGCGACGCGCGAACGGTAGAAGGCGAGGTTGTGGCGCAGTTCCACCCGCGGCGAGCCGCCGACGAGCTGGTCCAGCCGGTACTTGGCCTCGAGCTCCAGGCCCATCGTCGTGGCGTCACCGATGTTCTGCATGCGGGCCACGAAGCGCGGGCAGGCGCTCCAGGAGACCGTCTCCTCCGCCGTCACGCGGCGCATCAGGTCGCTCACCTGGCGGTAGAAGGTGTTGGCGCTGAGCACGCCGCCGCCTTCGAGATAGCGCTCGAAGGCGAGGTCCAGGCCGATGGCCAACTCGGGCTTCAGGTCCGGGTTGCCGGCGGTGTCGGGCTGCGTCGGGTTGTTGCCGGGCTCTGTGGGATCGGTGGGGCAGACCGAAGGTGATGCGCGCGCGTTCACTGAGGGCCGCGCGATCAGGTTCTGCGTGCTGGGGGCGCGATAGCTGCGCGTGAGCGACAGCCGGACCTGGTCGCGCTTGCGGGGGTCGGGTTTCCACAGCAGGTGCAGCAGCGGCGTGACGACGCTGCTGCGGTTCGTCGGCCGCACCTCGCCGGTGGTGGCATCGCCCGCGTCACCGCGTGTCGCGATGCCCTCCCAGCGCAGGCCGGCGTGGAAGGACCAGTGGGCGTCGAGGCTCCATTCGTCTTGCAGGTAGGCGGCCAGGCGCAGGGTCGAGGCTTCGAAGTCCTCGCCGAACTCGGGCGCCACCGGCCCCTGACTGTCGGTGTAGACACGTGTCTCGTCGCGCCGGGCGGCCTCCACCTCGAGCCCGCCGACGAGGCTGTGCTCGGCGGGGGCCCGGGTGGCGCCACCGGTACCTGCGGGTGGTGTGCTGCCGTTGGCTGCAGCGGGAGCGGCGCCTGTCACGGCGATACCGCTGAACTTGGCCGTCAGGTTGAGCGATCGTTCGCTTGTGCGGCCGTAGTCGTCAGTGGTGCGCGAGGGGGCGGCGGCGCCGTTCAGGAACTCGGCGCGCAGCGTGTCATAGGCCGAACGCCATTGACCCACCCCGCCGCTCACTTCCATGCGCACCGAGGGCGACAAGCGCTGCCGCCACTGGCCGCCGAGCCGCAGGTTCGTAAAGTGGTTCGTGGTGTCGCTGACCCCCGTGTCGTACTCGGAGGGGCCGGGCGACACCGAGCGCGTGAAGTCGCGGTCGGTGCGGCCCTCGTTGTGGAAGAGGTGCGGCATCAGCACGAGGTTGTCGCCACCGTCGCCGAGCCGCCACTGCAGGCGTGACGTGAGCGCGACGCCGGTGCGCTTCTCCACCGGATGCAGCGTGCCCTGCGCTGCTTGGACGACGCTGCCGTCGTCCAGGCGGGTGAGCAGCGTCTCGCTCTCGCTGTCGGTGATGCGGTGCGGCCGGAAGACACCGAGCGAGACGTTGTAGATGAAGTCGTCGACGCTGTCGTTGCGCGTCCAGTGGATGCTTGGCGAGGTGGCGCCGTTCTCGAATCCGGCGCCGATGCGCAGGTCGTTCAGCCGCCGGCGGAAGCCTTCGCGCGTGATGATGTTGATGGTGCCGGCGATGGCGCGTGCGCCCGTCTCGGCGGTGGGCGCGCGCAGAATCTCGATGCGCTCGATCTGCTCGGGCGTCAGCGAGTCCAGGCTGAAGCCCGGCGGCAGGCGTTGCCCGTCGATGAGCAACTGCGTGTAGCCGCTGCCCAGGCCGCGCAGCCGTGGCGGGCCGCCGCGCCCGGGCGCGCCGGGCGTGGTGACACCCGGCAGCCGGCGCAGCACTTCGCCGACGCTGGCGTCGCCGAACTTGTCGAGCTCCTCGCGGCCGATGACGATCTTCGCCGCGGTGCTGCGGCGCCGCGCTTCGGTGTCACTGTCGCGCCCGCCTGTGATCTCGACGCGCTGCCCGGCCGGGCTGCCCGTGGCCGCCGCAGCGGGAACGCTCGCCGCCCGCGCTGGGGCGGCCGCGGCGGGCGCCGAG
>JALHOU010000210.1 GCA_022842825.1 Rubrivivax sp. | reverse complement strand
CGCCTGGCCGACGGCTACACGGCGCTGAAGTCGGTGCTGCCGCCGCCCACGCGCCGCGGCCTGACGCTCGTCGACCCGCCCTACGAGCTGAAGACCGACTACGCCAAGGCACTCGGCGCGCTGCGCGAGGCGCTGACGCGCTTTCCGGAGGGCATCGTGATGATCTGGTTGCCGCAGGTGCAGCTGGTCGAGGCGGCGCAGTTTCCGCAGCGCCTGAAGGCGAGCGCCGAGGCGCTGGCGAAGAAGGGCTGGCTGCATGCGCGCCTGACGGTGGCCGAGGCGGGCGAGCGGGGCTTCGGCATGATGGGCAGCAGCGTCTTCGTCGCCAATCCGCCGCACACGCTGCACGGCCTGCTGCAACCCGTGCTGCCCTGGCTGGCGCGCGAGCTGGCGCAGTTCGAAGGCGCGAAGGGCTTCGTGGAGAAATCGGCCTCGGCCTGAGGGCCTGCCGATGATCGGCGGTCACCGCCCATCACCGCCTGTCATTAGCCGCCACCCTCGCCACGGCGGCATGGGGGCCCGACGCAAGAGCCGCACGCGGCTGCCGTGCATGCCTGCCCGGCACCCTCAGCCCGCGCCACGGCGCGCCAGCCGCCAGACCATGGCGCCCAGCGCGGCCACGCCCACCAGCAGCACCGCCCAGAGGAGTGCCGGCCGCCACGCCACCCACTGCTGGCGCCACGCTTCCTGGCGCGCGACGTCCTCGTTCTCGCTCCATGCACCCAGCGACGCGCGGCCGAAGCGCGCGCGTTCGTCGTCGATGGCGGGCACCAGCGTGCCGAGCGGCAGCGCACCGGGGGCGCTTTCAGCCGAGCCGACGAGCAGCCGGTACGGCGCCGAGCCCTGCGCGGCGAAGACCAGGCTCAGCAGCTGTGCCTGCACGGCCAGCGGCGTGGCCGGCAATGGCCCCGAGCGCGCGTCGGGCAAGAGGCGCAGGTAGCGCACGCTGGCCTGCAGCGCCAGCGGTGGCGGCCGATCCACCGCGCCGCTGCGCTCCAGGCGGTAGAAGACGGTCTGCGCGAGATCGCGCCAGGGCTCGTCGGGGGTCGATCGGCCCTGTACCTGCACTGGCGCCACACGCTGCGCGCCGCCGAGCTGCAGATCGATCTCGACCACCGGCAGCACGGCGCCGAGGTCGTAGTGCAGCGCGCCCGGCCTCTCTTGCGGTGCCGCGCCGCCGGGCTTGACGGCTGCGCCGAGGGTAACCGCCGCCACGGGCTCCGCAGACGGCGGCACGGCGAGCGCCGTCGGCGCGTCGAGCACGACGCTACTGCGCAGCGGGCGCACCTGCAGGGCCGAAGTCAACGCCGGCGCCTGCGTCGGATCCAGCCAGCGCAGGCGCACGAAGCGCGGCGCCGCGGCCGGCAGCAGCACGTTCGGTTGCGTCAGGCGCCCGGTCGCGGACTCGAGCGCCAGCAGTTGCCCACCGCCGGCGCTGCGCCACTGGCGCAGGTCGTCGCTCACCGCCAGGTCGAAGGCGGCGCTGAACTCCGCCGGCCCCGACCAGGCCAGTCGCAGCGAGGCCGCGGGCGCCTCGTCGCGTGCCCGCTCGCCGAGATCGAGCAACCAGCCCGGGGCGGGGCCTGCCAGGCCCGCGGCGGCCGCGCCGCCACCGGCCGTACCGGCCGCGCGACCTTCCGCGCCGAGGCGCCGCACGGTGATGCGATCGCCCACCACCTGCACCTCCAGCGGGCTGACGGGCTCCGCCTCGCCGGGCCGGCGCGCCGGCAGCGGATAGAGCGCGGCGGCACGCACCGACTCCGCGGGCTGCGGCGGGCTGGGGCGCGGCGTGAGCAGGGCGAACGGCACGCGCTCGCCACGCGCGTCGACGACGCGCAGGTCGGCCAGGCCCGGCTGCCGGCTGTTCGCATACACGCCCACGGGCAGCGGCAGGCGCACGAACGCGGCCGGCTGCTCGACGACCACGGCGGCCTGGTGGCGGAACGTGGCTACGTCGGCGGCCCGTGCCGGTGAGGCCATGGCCGCGGCGCACACGAGCAGCCCGGCCGCCCAACCGGCCGGTACGGTGAGGTAGCGCGCCGCCGGGCGCTGCGGGCGGCCCGGCGAGGCGGGCGGCCTCGAGCTTTCGCCCGGGGCCAGGCCCGCCGCCCCGGGCCCGGCGACACACCCAGCGTCACATACAGCGTCGCCCACGTCGGCGCACCCAGCGCCGCGCGCAGTGCCGCACAGAGCGTCGTCCTCAAGCCTTCGCATCACGCACCTCCTTGGTCGGCAGCGGCGCCACGTAGCCGATCACCAGCATCAGCACGCCCACACCGATGAAGGAGACGATGCGCGTCACGGTGCCGCTGCCCGAGAGGTCCACGAGCACCAGCTTGACCACCACCGCCGCCAGCAGCGCCGCCCCCACCACCCAGGGCGCGCGCTGAGCGCGGCGCGCCGCCAGCCACATCAGCGCCAGCGCCGTGGCCGTCCAGAGCAGCGTGATGCCGGTGTGCACGGGCAGCGAGTGCACCCAGGCCTGCAGCCGGTAGGGCACGTCGCCGTAGTGGTGGAAGGCGCGGATCAGGATGGCGTTGAGCCACACGAAGCCGGCCAGGCCCATGGCCGCCGGCACCAGCCAGCGCCGCGCGGCCAGCGCTTCGCGCGCCGGCGCCGACTGCAGCCATTGCCACACGCCCACGAGCGCGATGCCCACGCCCACGTCGAGCGGGTTGAGCAGCGGCAGGTGCGCAAGCGGCCGCGCCGCGCCGTTGCTGAACGCATTGGCCAGCAAGGTCCAACCCCAGAGTGCAAGCGCGAGCAGGCCGGCCCCCCACAGGCCGTAGGCGCGCGGCGCGGTTGCGAACGGCCAGCGTCGTGCGAGCGCCAGCCGCGGCAGGACCATGAGCAGCAGCGCCGGCAGCACCAGCCAGCCGAGCCACGCCCAGGCGCTGTGCACATCGCCCCAGCCTGCCGTCAGCGCGCGCCCGCCGAGGGCCCCGAGCACCGCCAGCACGAGCACGCCGACGACGTGCACGCCGTGCGCCAAGGGCCCGGCCCAGCGCGGCGCCGCCCAGCGCAGCAGCACCAGGTGCGTGGCCAGAGCCGCCGGCCAGGCCCAAAGACCCCCCTCGGCCAGCGGCTGGCGCAGATGCACCAACCCGTCCAGCGCCGCCAGGGCCAGCAGCAGCACGTGCAGCACCGGCGGCCACGCGGGCGCAGGCCAGTCCCAGCGCACCGCCAATGCCGTGGCGCAAAGCGCGATGCCGCTGCCCGCCACCAGCCAGGCCGCGAGGCTGTAGGGCGCCTGCACGAAGTGTTCGATCTGCATCGCCGTCGTGCCGAGCGCGAAGAGCGTGGCCCAGCCGACGAGCAGCGGTTCGGCCAACCCTTCGCCCTGCATCGCCCGGCCGGCCGCCACGCCACGGCGCACGAAGAACGCCGCGAGCAAGGCGCCGGCCGCCGCCATCAGCCCGTTGGACAAGTAGGCGTTGAACATGACCTGGGGCGCACCGTGGCGCTCCATCGCCCAGACCAGCGTCGGGCCGGCCAGGGCCAGCAGCGCATAGCCGAAGACCCGCGCCAGCCGGCGCGACTGGCGAAAGCCGAGCCACACGAGCCCGGCCCCTTCCAGCGCCCACGCGCCCGCCGTGCTGCGCGCGTCGAGCGCGAACGGAATCACGAGCGTGAGGAAGACCACCGCGATGGCGAGGCTCGCCTCGAAGACCAGCGCCATGCCGGCGCGCCGACGCAGCACCATGGCCAGCACGACATAGAACGCGGCCAGCACCAGCGCCGACAAGGCGATGCCGAACGGCAGGTGCCGCACCAGGCCCAGTTGCAGCGCAAAGGTGATGGTCGGCAGCCCGAAGAGCAGGCTGCCGTTCACCCAGGCCGCGCCGCGCCCAGGTGACAGCTCGCTCCCCCCGGGCACGTCGGCCTCGGCGCGTTCGGCGGCCCGCCGCGCCGGCAGCAGCCCGATGGTCGCGAAGAGCAGGAAGAAGGCGACCAGGAACGCCTGGCTCGAGGCGTAGCGCTCGGTGCGGTACTCGAACACGCCCCACAGCGCGCCGACGCCGAAAGTCGCCACGAAACCGATCAGGTTGAGCATGCGCCAGTGCTTGAACCACGCCACGCCCGCGATGCCGAGGTCGAGCGCCAGGTAGTAGGCAAAGAGTGCGACGTGGTTGCCGCTGCCGGTGGACACCAGCAGCGGCGTGGCGAAGCCGCCCAGCGCACCGATGACGGCGAGCGCGCGCGCATCCTGCAGCACCGCCAGCGCCGCCGCCAGCGCCGCCACGCCCACCATGAGCGCAAACGCCACCCATGCCGGGATGACCTGGTAGGTGCGGAAGGCGACGAAGAGCGTGAGGAAGAGTGCCGCCACCGCGGCCCCCTGCAGCGCCTGCGCGTAGCCGGCGCGCTGGTGGCGCAGGCGCCAGCCGAAACCGAGCAGGCCCACCGCGGCGGCCCCGATGGCCGCCAGACGCAGCTCGACGGGCAGGTGCACGTGTTCGCTCGCGAACTTGGCGAGGAAGGCCAGGCCGACGAAGAGGATGGCGACGCCGAGCTTGACGATGGTGTTGCCGCCGAACAGCCAGGACTTGACCGGGGCGAGCCAGTCGCGCGGCTGCGCGGCCTGCGAACGGGGCTCGCCCCGATGCTCGCCCCGATGCTCGGGCAGGCTCGAGGAAATGAGCGCTTCGTCACGTGGTGGCGCAGGCTCGGCTGAGGCGGGCCGAGTCGTGGCCGCGGCACCCGCGCTCTGCGACAGCGCTTCGGGCACGGGCTCGGGCCGTGCGGGTTCAGTGCGCGGCGCGGGTGCGGTGGGCGAGGCCGCCGCAGCTTCAACACCCGGCGTCGCCACGGGCGCGACGCCGCCGCGTGGCAGCTCCTGCAAGGCGCGCCGCAGCTCCACGATCATCGCCTCCTGCCGCGCCACGCGCACCAGGAGCCAGGCCAGCACGCCCCCGACGGCGGCACCGAAGAATCCGTCACCCGCCGCGCCTCCGAGAAGGACGCCGGCCATGATGGCGATGATGAGCATGCTGCCTCGTTCCAAGTCAACCCGACGAGGGCACTCTAGCCCTGCCGGCGAAGCTGCGCCGGCCGGGGCACGCGCTGAATCGCAGGTATCGCGGCATGCGCCTCACGGCATCGCGCGAGCCCCCACCGGCGAGGGAGCCGCGCACGCCGGCGGCCGGCGCTTCAGTCCACGCCGCGCGCCCGGTCGGCCCTGAACTGCCGCGCGAACTCGCCGAAGCGCCCGGCGTCGAGCGCCCCGCGCACCTCGCACATCAGGTTCACGTAGTAGTGCAGGTTGTGGATGGAGGCGAGCATCGGCGCCAGCATCTCGCCGCAACGCTCGAGGTGGTGCAGGTAGGCGCGACTGAAACCGCCCGTGCTGCCGCCACCGGGCTGCGGCGTGCCGGCGCAGGCGTGGCAGGTGCAGGTGAGGTCGAGCGGCCGCTCGTCCTCGCGGTGGCGGGCGTTGCGGATCTTCAGGTCGCCGAAGCGCGTGAAGAGGTGGCCGTTGCGCGCATTGCGCGTCGGCATCACGCAGTCGAACATGTCCACGCCCGCAGCGACGCCATCGACCAGGTCTTCTGGCGTGCCCACGCCCATCAGGTAGCGCGGCTTGTGCGTTGGCAGAAGGTGCGGCGTGTGCGCCACGATGCGTTGCATGTCCTCCTTCGGCTCGCCGACGCTCACGCCGCCGACCGCGTAGCCGGGGAAGTCGAGCTCGGCGAGCCGCGCCGCCGACTCCTCGCGCAGCGCCTCGAACATGCCACCCTGCACGATGCCGAAGAGCGCGTTGCGGTTTTCGAGCCGCGCGAACTCGTCACGGCTGCGCTTCGCCCAGCGCACGCTCATCTCCATCGAAGCGCGCGCCTGGTCCTCGGTGGTGCGGTGGCCCTTCGTCTCGTAAGGCGTGCACTCGTCCAGCTGCATGACGATGTCCGAGTCGAGCACGGTCTGGATCTGCATGCTGATCTCGGGCGTGAGGAAGAGCTTGTCGCCGTTCACGGGGCTGGCGAAGCGCACGCCTTCCTCGCTGATCTTGCGCATCTCGCCCAGGCTCCACACCTGGAAACCGCCGCTGTCGGTGAGCATCGGCCGCTTCCAGCCCTCGAAGCGGTGCAGGCCGCCGAACTTCTTCACCACCTCCAGGCCCGGGCGCAGCCAGAGGTGGAAGGTGTTGCCGAGGATGATGGCCGCGCCCATCTCCTCGAGTGAGCGCGGCAACACGCCCTTCACCGTGCCGTAGGTGCCCACGGGCATGAAGACCGGCGTCTCGACGACGCCGTGGTTGAGCGTGAGGCGGCCGCGCCGTGCCTCGCCCTCGGTGGCAAGCAGTTCGAACTGGAGCATGGGCCGCGATTGTCGGGCCGCTGTGGTGCCCGACCATGCGGCCGCCACGACAGGGCCGTGCGGTGTCGGCGCGGAGCCGCGCCCGAGCCGCCGCGCTACGGCTTGGGCTTGGCGGCCGGCGGCAGCGCCAGGATCCAGCCCACCAGCTTCTTCGCGTCGGGCTCGGTGATGGCGACCTTGTTCGGCGGCATCGCCAGGCCCGAGACCTTGCCCTTCCAATGGCTCTCGTAGGGGCTGGAGCCCTGCAGCACGATGCGCGTCAGTTGCACCTGCGCGCCCTTCACCCCCTTGTACTTGACGGCCACGTCCTTCCAGGCGGGGCCGACGGGCGCGAGGCCGTCCGGGCCCTTGCCGCCAGGCTCGAGGCCGTGGCAGGTGATGCAGCCGCTGTTGGCGGCCAGCTTGAGCATGGCCTCGTCGGGGCCGGCGGCCGACGCGGAGGCGACGACGCCGGCGCCTACGGCGAGTGCGGCCGCGCAAGGCAGGGACGGGAGGAGGCGTGACAGGCGAGACATGGTGTTCTCCGTGCGGGTTGTCGAAGGGTCTTCGCCAAGATAGGGCGCGCCGCAGCGCGCCCCTTGACCTTTCGCAAGGCGGCGCCGTGTCTTGTCAACCTGGAGCAAAACGCCGCGGCCGCGGCGCCACGGCTGTCTCAGCCTGGAGCACCGGAGCCTTCGGCGCGCACGAGCCACATGCAGTCGCCGTAGCTGAAAAAGCGATAGCGCGCCTCGACCGCATGGCGGTACAGCGAGCGCACATGCGCATGGCCGGCAAAGGCGCTCACCAGCATGAGCAGCGTGCTGCGCGGCAGATGGAAGTTGGTGAGCAGCGCATCGACGGCGCGGAAGGCGAAGCCCGGCGTGATGAAGAGATCGGTGTCGCCGCGACAGGGCTCGACGACGTGCGTGGGCGAGCGCAACGCGGCGGACTCGAGCGCGCGCATGGCCGTCGTGCCGATGGCCACCACCCGCCCGCCCGCGCCGCGTGCCCGGGCGATCGCCAGCGACGCCTCTTCGCCCACCTCGAACCACTCGCTGTGCATGACATGCTCGGCCAGGCGCTCGGCACGCACGGGCTGGAACGTGCCGGCGCCGACGTGCAGCGTCACCGTGGTGCGCAGCACGCCGCGCGCCGCCAGCGTCTGCAGCATCGCCTCGTCGAAGTGCAGCGAGGCGGTGGGCGCCGCCACCGCGCCCGGCCGTGCGGCCAGCACCGACTGGTAGCGCGCCTCGTCTTCGGCCGTGTCGGCATGCGTGATGTAGGGCGGCAGCGGCACATGCCCGAATCGCTGCAGCAAGGCCAGCGGGTCGGACGGGAAGCGCAGGTGGTAGAGCGACTCCTCCGGCCCAACCCGGCCGAGCACCTCGGCGTCGAAGCCGCCACCGTCGGCGCCGGCGAAGCGGATGCGCGACCCCGGCCGCGGCGACTTGCTGGCGCGCAGGTGCGCCCAGACCTCGTGCCGCTCGCCCGCGGCCGGCGGCGGCAGCACGCGCTCGACGAGCGCCTCCACGGCGCCGCCGGTGGGTTTCTCGCCGAGCAGGCGCGCCCGCAGCACGCGCGTGTCGTTGAAGACGAGCAGGTCGCCGGCGCGCAGCAGCTGCGGCAGGTCGCGGAACTGGCGGTCCACAGGCCACGCGCCACTGCCGTCGAGCAGGCGCGAGGCGCAACGCTCGGGCAACGGATGCTGCGCGATCAGCTCGGCCGGCAGCGCGTAGTCGAAATCGTCGAGGGTGAGCGCGGTGGGCATGCGGCGCGGCGGGGGCCGGGGCCCCGGGCGGGCACGGCGGTCATCGTGGGCGCCCTCGGGCGCGGTCCAAAATTGTCCCATGCACCCATCGATGCCCCCAATCCCCGATCGGCCATCGTGACAACGCGCGCCCGCCAGGCCCCGCCCTCGTCGGACGACGCGGCCGCGCCCGCCAGCCCGGGTTCGGCATCGGCACCGGCATCGGCCCGGTCGAAGGCCGGCCCCGGCGCGCCCGCCGCCCTCTCGGCGCCGGCGCGGGCGATGCACAAGCTCGGCCTCGTGCGCGACATCGACCTCGCGCTGCACCTGCCCCTTCGCTACGAGGACGAGACGCGCCTCACGCCCATCGGCGAGCTGGCCGACGGCGCCAGCGCCCAGGTGCAAGGCGAAGTGCGCGACTGCCGCATCGAGCACTCGCGCACCCGCCGCCACCTCGTGGCCCGCGTGCGCGACGCCACCGGCGAGCTCGTGCTGCGCTGGCTCCACTTCTACCCCTCGCAGCAGAAGCAGCTGACCCCCGGCCGCCTCGTGCGCGTGCGCGGCGAGGTGCGCGGCGGCTTCCTCGGCCTGGAGATCGTGCACCCGGTGCTCAAGGTGGTGGAGCCCGGCACGCCGCTGCCGCGCTCGCTGACGCCGGTCTACCCGAGCACGGCGGCGCTGCCGCAGGCCTACCTGCGCAAGGCCGTGGACGCGGCGCTGGCGCGCGCGGCGCTGCCGGAGATCCTGCCCGCGCCGGCCCTGCCGCCCGGCCTGCCGCCGCTGCGCGAAGCGCTGCTGGCCTTGCACCACCCGGCGCCGGAGGCTTCGCTGGCCACGCTGGAGGACCGCAGCGCCCCGGCCTGGCAGCGCCTGAAGTACGAGGAGCTGCTGGCGCAGCAGCTTTCGCAGGCGCAGGCGCAGGCCGAGCGCGCCTTGCTGCGCGCGCCCGCGCTGCGCGCCACCGGGCCCGACCACTTGCGCGGG
>JALHOU010000209.1 GCA_022842825.1 Rubrivivax sp. | reverse complement strand
CGCTCACCCCCGGCGGCAGCGGCACCCCGCGCATCGTGCTGTTGACGCCGGGCCCGTACAGCGAAACCTACTTCGAGCACGCGTACCTGGCCCGCTATCTCGGCTTGCCGCTGGCCGAAGGCGGTGACCTCACGGTGCGCGGAGAGCACCTCTTCCTGAAGACGGTGGAGGGGCTGGAGCGCGTGCATGGTGTGCTGCGCCGCGTCGACGACGACTGGTGCGACCCGCTCGAGCTGCGCCCGGACTCGGCGCTGGGCGTGCCGGGCCTGCTGCAGGCGGTGCGCGCGGGCACCGTGGTGGTGGCCAATGCACTGGGCACGGCGTTCCTGGAGACGCCGGCGCTGCTGGGCTTTCTGCCTGGCATTGCCGAGCGGCTGCTTGGTGCGCCCCTCGCGCTGCCGGCACTGCCGAGCTGGTGGTGCGGTGAGGCGGCGGCCTGGGCCGACGCGCGCGGCCGCCTGGGCGAGCTCGTGGCGCGCAGCACGTACCCGAGCGGCGTGCGCACCTCGCGCGTGCTGCCGGCCGACCCCGCGGCCATCGAAAGCGACCCCGAGGCCTACACGCTGCAGGGGCGACTGCGCCTGTCGCACGCGCCAACCTGGGGCGCCGGCGCAGTGCAGTTGCGCCCCGCCGTGGTGCGGGTGTATGCCATCGCCGACGCGGCGGGCCGCTGGCACGTGTTGCCCGGCGGCATGACCCGCGTCGCCGGCCACAACCCCGAGACTGGCGGCGAGAGCATCTCGATGCAGCGTGGTGGCGCGAGCATGGACACCTGGGTGCTCACCGACGGACCGGTCGACACCTTCTCGATGCTCGCGAGCAAGCTGACCGTGGACGACCTGGCGGTACGCCGCCGGCCGGTGTCCAGCCGCACGGGCGAGAACCTCTTCTGGCTCGGCCGCTATACCGAGCGCACCGAGCAGCTCGTGCGGCTGGCGCGCGCCACGCTGACGCTCTTCGACGCCGACAGCGACGTCGCCGCGCCGCAGCTGCGTGCGCTCACCGACCTGGCCGTGCGCACGGGCCTGGCGCCCGCCGGCGTGCCGGGGCTGGAGCGCGCGCCGCACCTCTTCGAACGCGCGGTGCTCTCGGCGATCGGCGACCCCGGGGCGGGAGGCGGCGCTTGCAGCGTCGCCTTCAACCTGCGCGCCTTGTCGTTGGCCGCGATGGCCCTGCGCGAGCGGCTCTCGAGCGAACACTGGGGGCTCATCCGGCACATGCGCGAGGCTTTCGGCGAGACCCTGCCAGGCCCGGCCGCACCACCGGGCGGAACCCCGGCCGAGGTGCCGACGCGTGCGCAGGCGCTGGGGGCGCTCGATCGCCTCGCCTTGCACTTGGCCGCCGTCACCGGCGCGCAGAGCGACCGCATGACGCGCGACCATGGCTGGCGCCTGCTCACCGTCGGCCGCCTGACCGAGCGCCTGATCGGCCTGGCCACGCGCTGGCAGGCCTTCCTCGCCGCGCACGCGCTCGACCGGGCCGCGGGGGTGGAGCTGCTGCTCGACCTGTGCGACAGCCTCATCACTTTTCGCGCACGCTACCAGCGGCACGAGGACCTGCTGCCCCTGACCGAACTGCTGGTGATCGACAGCACCAACCCGCGCAGCCTGGCCGGCGTGCTGCGCCGCCTGCGCACCGAGCTCGGAAAGTTGCCGGGCGGTGCGGCCGACACGGGTGGTGTGCCACCGGCTCCCGCACCCGTGCCAGCGCTGGCGGTGGGGCCGGGCTGGTCCCAGAGCCAGGGACAGGGACAGATGGCGGCATCGGCCGTGCTGCCGCCGCAACCGCCCGGTGTGGCGCCGCTGTCCAGCCTGCTGCCCGCCAGCGGTGCCGGGCTCACGCTCGAAGACCTGCGCGGCCAGAGCGAGGCCGAGGTGGCCGCCCGCCTGCGGGCGTTGAGTGCGGACCTGGCCGAGATGGCTGCCTCGCTGGCCAATGAAGTGAGCGAGCGCTTCTTCAACCCCGCCCACGGGCAGGACCAACGCGTGTAGTCGCGCGGAACACGCTCGCGCCCATGAACACCGCCGCCGACCAGGACGCCCACACCGGCGCCCCCAACTTCGCGCCCGCCGACGCGGCGGCGGCAGGGGGCGTGGCGCTCGAGGTACGCCACGAGACGGTCTATCGCTACGAGAGCCTGGTCTCGCTCGCGCAGCATCAGGCGCATCTGCAGCCCCTGGAAGATGCTGCTCAGAGACTGGACTCGTACACGCTCGAGGTCGACCCGCCGCCGGATTCCCGGCGCGACAGCCGCGACGCGATGGGCAATGCGCAAACCCACTTCAGCCTCGCGCTGCCGCATCGCCGGTTGCGCGTGTGCGCGACGAGCCGCGTCCGCGTGGGTGCCCGCTTCGAAGGGCTGCGAGCCGGTTCCGGGCCTTGCTGGGAGACCCTGGCCGCCGGGTTGCGTTACGCGGCGGCGCCGCCCGGCGCACCGCCGGTCCGTTTTGAACCGGCGGTGGAGTTCGTGCCGCCCTCGCCCTACGTGCCGAGGCTGCCAGGCCTGCGCGAGTACGCGTCGGCCTCGTTCCCGCCCGGCTGCCCGGTGGCCGAAGGCGCCATCCACCTGATGCAACGCCTGCACGCCGACTTCGCGTACGAAAGCCAGAGCACGCACGTCGACACGCCGCTGGCGCAGGTGCTGGTGCAGCGGCGTGGCGTCTGCCAGGACTTCGCGCACCTCTTGATCGGCTGCCTGCGCATGCTGGGTCTGCCCGCCAGGTATGTGAGCGGCTACCTGCTGACGCAGCCGCCGGAGGGCGGCGCACCCCTGCTCGGCGCCGACGCCTCGCACGCCTGGGTGCAGATGTGGTGCCCGGGCACCGAGGGCGTGGCCGACTGGCTCGATCTCGATCCCACCAACAGCCTCGTGCCTTCCACGGGCCATGTGCGTGTGGCCGTCGGCCGTGATTTCGGTGACGTGACGCCGCTGCGGGGTGTCATCCGCGGCGGCGGCCGCCACGAGCTGGCCGTCGGCGTGAGCACGCGCGTGCTCGATGACACGCACGCGACCGGTCGCCACCGACCGACGGACGCCGTGGCACGCTGATTGCATTTCTACTGGCCGCAGCAGAGAGACTGGCAACCATGAAGCACCCCTTCGACGAGATGCTGCTGCAGCTGCAGGCGACGGCCGGCGCCGCGGGAGCACCCTCGCAGTCGCAGTCTCAGTCCGGGCCGACAGGCACCGGCGCCGCGGCGGGCCTGCAGCGCGCCAACACGCGCGCCCACTACCGCACCTACCTGGAATGGCTGGAGCGCCAGCCGCGCGAGGTGATGAAGAGTCGCCGCGACGAGGCCGAGATGATCTTTCGCCGCGTCGGCATCACCTTCGCCGTCTATGGCGCCAAGGACGAAGACGGTGCCGGCACCGAGCGCCTGATCCCGTTCGATCTCATCCCGCGCGTCATCCCGCGCCACGAGTGGGCCGAGCTGGAGGCGGGCCTGGTCCAGCGCGTCAACGCGCTGCAGCGCTTCGTCAAGGACGTCTACCACGACCAGGAGATCCTCAAGGCCGGCGTCGTGCCGGCCGGGATGGTGCTGAAGAACGCGCAGTTCCGGCCCGAGATGATGGGCGTCAACGTGCCCGGCGACGTGTACTCGCACATCTCCGGCATCGACATCGTGCGGGCCGGCCAGCCCGACGGCAGCGGCGCCTACTACGTGCTGGAGGACAACCTGCGCGTGCCCAGCGGCGTGAGCTACATGCTCGAGAACCGCAAGATGATGATGCGACTGTTCCCGGAGCTCTTCGCCATGCACCGGGTGGCGCCGGTGGCGCACTACCCCGACCTGCTGCTGGAGACGCTGCGCACGGTGTCGCCGGCGGGCGTGAACGAACCGACGGTCGTCGTGCTCACGCCGGGCATGTACAACAGCGCCTACTTCGAGCACGCCTTCCTCGCGCAGCAGATGGGTGTGGAGCTGGTCGAGGGCCAGGACCTCTTCGTGCGCGACGGCTTCGCCTACATGCGCACGACGTTGGGGCCGCGGCGCGTGGACGTGATCTACCGTCGCGTCGACGACGACTTCCTCGATCCGCAGGCCTTCCGCAAGGACAGCACGCTCGGCTGCGCCGGGCTGCTCGACGTCTACCGCGCCGGCAACATCACGCTGGCCAATGCCATCGGCACGGGCATCGCCGACGACAAGAGCATCTATCCGTACGTGCCGAAGATGATCGAGTTCTACCTCAGCGAACGGCCGATCCTGAACAACGTGCCGACGTACCTGTGCCGCGAGCCCAAGGACCTGCAATACGTGCTCGATCATCTGTCCGAGCTCGTGGTCAAGGAGGTGCACGGCGCCGGTGGCTACGGCATGCTCGTCGGCCCGGCGGCGAGCAAGGGCGAGATCGAGGCGTTCCGCGCCGTGCTGAAGTCCAGGCCCGACAACTACATCGCGCAGCCGACGCTCTCGCTGTCCACCTGCCCGACGTTCGTGGAAGCCGGCATCGCGCCACGGCACATCGACCTGCGCCCCTACGTGCTCTCGGGCAAGACGGTGCAGACGGTGCCCGGTGGCCTCACGCGGGTGGCGCTGAAGGAAGGCTCGCTCGTCGTCAACTCGTCGCAGGGTGGTGGCACCAAGGACACCTGGGTGCTGGAAGCCTGAGACCAACGCAAAGAGGGGACGGAGAACATGCTCTCACGCACCGCCGACCACCTGTTCTGGATGGCGCGCTACATGGAGCGGGCCGGTCAGGCGCGAAGCGCCTGTGGCGCAGCCAAAAGCACGGCGGCGCGCGCAGCGCGCAGCGGTGTTCTCGGCCTGATGGAGATCGAAGATGCTCTCTAGGACCGCCGACCACCTGTTCTGGATGGCGCGCTACATGGAGCGGGCCGAGAACACGGCCCGCATGCTGGACGTGAACTACCAGACCTCGCTGCTGCCGCAAAGCGCCGACACGGCCGAGCAGGGCTGGCGCGGGCTGCTGTCGATCAGCGAGCTCACTGGCTTCTTCGAGCAGCAGTACGCCACCGTCGACGCCAAGAGCGTCATGGACTTCATGGTGCGCGACGAGGACAACCTGTCGAGCATCGTGTGCTGCCTGCGTGCCGCGCGCGAGAACGCGCGCGCCGTGCGCGGTGCCCTCACCACCGAGGTGTGGGAGACGCAGAACCAGACCTGGCTCGAGTTCAACCGCATGCTCAAGGACGGCGCCTTCGAACGCGACCCCGGCGCCTTCTTCGAGTGGGTGAAGTTCCGCTCGCACCTGAGCCGCGGCGTCACGGTGGGCACGATGCTCATGGACGAGGCGCTGCACTTCCTGCGCATCGGCACCTTCCTCGAGCGCGCCGACAACACGGCGCGGCTGCTCGACGTCAAGTTCCACGCCCTCATCGGCGGCGTCGCCGGCGACTACTTCGGCAGCGCCGCGAAGGAGACGCAGGAGGTCGACTTCTATCACTGGAGCGCGATCCTGCGCTCGGTCTCGGGCTTCGAGATCTATCGCAAGGTCTACCGCAACGTCATCCGCCCCGAGCGCGTGGCCGAGTTGCTCATCCTGCGGCCCGACATGCCGCGTTCGCTGGCCGCGTGCATGAACGAAGTCGTGCTCAATCTGGAGCAGGTGGCCAACTCGCAGAGCAGCGAAACGCGCCGCCGCGCCGGCCGGCTGCGCAGCGACCTGCAATACGGCCGCATCGACGAGATCCTCGCCACCGGGCTGCACGCCTACCTCACGCAGTTCCTCGACCGGGTCAACGACCTGGGAGTCGGCATCAGCCGCGACTTCCTGGTGCCGATGGCGGCCTGAAGGTGACCAGAAGCTCCTCTGCTTTGCCGAGCTTTACCTTGGTGACGGTAAACGGCCGGCAAGCGCCGTTCGTTCGCGGACGATGACGCTCATCACCACCCGCGCGCGACCCGTCGCGATGAAGCTGGCCACCGCGGGGCTGGCACTGGTTCTCTCGGGCTGCGTGATCGCGCCGCCGCACCCGCGCCATCTGCCGGTGCCACGCGTGCGGGTGTGGGTGCCGTTCCCCATCTGGTTCGTGCCCGTGGCGGGGTATCGCCACACCGAGGGCAGCTACGACCGCGACCGCTACGAGTGCTATCGCACCGCGGTTCGCGAAACCGGGCTCGACCCGGGCGGCATGACGCCGCTGCAGGAGCGCGCCTCCTCGACCCCCCCGGGTGCGGAGGTGGCCGCCGGGGCGGCCGTGGGCGCCGTGGCCGGCGGCGTCATCAGCTCGCCGCGCAACGCGGGCGCGGGCATGGTCATCGGGGCCTTGCTCGGTGCGGCGGCCGGCGCGGTGGCCGCCGACTCGCGTGAGCGTGCCGAACGTGCCGAACGTGCCGAACGCGAAGCCCGCGACGCGCGCCCCCGCCGCGAGCCCGACGATGACCTGACGCGCGAGGAGCAGCAGCGCTTCCGCCGTGCGATGTCGGAATGCATGGAGCGGCGCGGCTACCGCCCGCGCTGAGCCGTCTCGGCGGCCTCGGCGGGCCGCACGCCTGCAGCGGCGCGCCTAGGCCGTAGTGCCGCGGCCGGCCTTTGCGGCCTTCAGCGCCTGGGCCAGATCGATCACGGCCATCGCGTAGTAGCTCGACCAGTTGTAGCGGGTGATGGCATAGAAGTTGGTCGTGCCGGCGACCTGGGTCGGTGCCGCGCCGGCGTTTTCGAGTTCGACGAAGGCCAGCGGCCCTTCGTGCGCGCGGGCCGCCTCGTCGAGCCCGGCGCCGCGCTCCAGCATCTGCGCGGCGGTGAAGCTGGGCAGGATGTCCTTCTCGCGCAGGGTGGCCAGGTCTTCGGCGGCGGAGGGCGGCGTGACGGCGTAGTGCGTGGGCATGCCGGCCTTCCAGCCGAACTCGTTCAGGTAGCGGGCCACGCTGCCGGCGACGTCGGCGCCATTGGCGTCGAGGTCGACGCGGCCATCGCCGTCGAAATCGAGCGCATAGCGGTTGATGCTGCTGGGCATGAACTGCGGCAGGCCCATGGCACCGGCGTAGGAGCCCAGGGGCCACAGCGGGTCGCGCCCCTCGCGCGCGCACCAGACGAAGAACTCCTCCAGCTCGGCGCGGAAGAAGCCGCTGCGGTCGCGTCGGCCGGTCGGGAAGTCGAAGGTCAGCGTGGCGAGCGCGTCCACGACGCGGAAGCTGCCCATGATGCGGCCGTAGAAGGTCTCGACGCCGACGATGCCGAGCACCACCTCGGGCGGCACGCCGAAGCGTGCTTCGGCCTCGGCCAGGACGCCCTCGTGCGCGCGCCAGAAGGCCAGCCCGGCGGCGATGCGTTGGGGCTCGACGAAGCGGTCGCGGTAGGCGCGCCAGTTCTTGGCCGTGCCCCGGGGCGGCGGCATGATGAGGCGGCGCACGGCTTCGCTGCGCCGCGCCTGCTCGAGCCGGCCGGTCAGCCAGCGCGCGGGCAACTGCCGCCGCTCGGCCACTTCGGCGGCGAAGGTGGCGATCGATGCGTGTCCCGCATAGCGAGCGGCGGTGTCCACGGACACCTTGCGCTGTCCATGTGCACCGGCCCAGGCAGGTGCCGCGGCGCCAAGCGCGGCCACGCAGAACAGGCGACGGGGCAGACGGAGGGCGGGCGGGTTCACGGGCCCGATTGTCGCGCCCGCCACGATGCGCCGACGTACCGCACGCCGGCGCGCGGGTGCGGCCTGTCACGCGGGTCGACCGGGTCCGATGGCGGCGCGACGAAGGCTCCCTACCCTGCGCGCACCTCCCCGCTCTCGGCAGGATCAGATCAGGGTCGTCGTGCGTGCCGTGTCGGCATAGGCCACGCGCGCCACCTCGCGCTCGCCCACCAGGCGCAGCAAGGCCTGCTGGTCGACCGGCTTCTTCAGGCACGCGTCGGCGGCCGGCAGCGCGCGCTGCAACGGCGCGGCCGGTGCGTTGGGGTCGGCCAGCAGCACCACGGTGGCCGAGCAGCCGTCGTCCGGCGCCGGGATCTGCCGAACCATGCGGCAGATCAGCAGGCCGTCCAGGCCGGGCAGGGCAGGATCCATGAAGACATAGTCGTGGAAGCGCTGCGTCAGCAGGCGCATCGCATCGTCGGGGTGGCCGGCAAGGTGGATCTGGAAGCCGAAGCGCTGCAACTGCACGGCAATGAGCCGCAGCGTCGCCGCGTCGTGGTCGATGACGAGGATGTGCTCTATCGGCAGCGGCGCGTGGCGCGAGCGAGCGAGCGGGCCGGTGGGCCGGTCGAGGCGGGCCTGGGCACCGCGCCGGCTGCCGGGCGCGCCCTCCGCGGCAAGCGCGCGCACGTCCATGTTGGCCGGCAGGGTTGCCGTGCGGAAAGCCAGCTCGTCAAGCACCCGTTGCACCTGGGCGCCGCCGTGCGCGGGCACGGTCGGTGCGGGTGCCGCTTCGGCGCCCGCTCCCGAGGCGTCGGCAGGCTGGCGCGCGGACTGCGGCGGTGGCGGCGTCGGGCTCACCGACGCTCCGCTGAGCGCCGTGAACACGCCGGATGACGAGTCGGCTGCCGGCTGCCGCCCCGGGATCGGTGTGCGCTCGGGATGCGCGAGTGGCGGCGCGTCGGGCAGCGCGATCAGTCGCGTCGCGGCGCGCCGCGGTGGTGGTTCGTCGGCCGACGTGGCCAGACGCGGCCCGGGTCGCGGCCGCGCGCCGGTGAGGGTGTCCAGCGCCCGCATCACGAGAAACAGGTTGATCGGGCGCGGCAGCTGCAATGCGGCGCCTCGGTGCGGTGTGCGGCCGAGCAGCACGGCGCGTTCGACGAGCTTGCCGGCGTTCAGCAGCCGTGCCATCGCCTCCTCGTCGTCGGCATCGGCGACGGCGCATTCGGCGCGCCACGGGTCTTCGGTGAAGTCGTACCCGGGCCCGTGCTCGCGGGCGTGCTCGAAGAACGCCTGGAACGAACGGCGTTCGAACGGCGTGAAACCCAGCAGGAGCAACAGGGTGCGGGTGGCGGACATGGCAGGGGCCCGGGCGCCATCCCTGCGGTCGGGGGCGAACGGCCATCGGGATATCGGCCGCCCGCCCGGTCGGCTGAGGCGCGCGCCGGTCGCCGTCGGCCGGGCGACCCGCCGGCGTGCCAAATGGCACGGCGGCGCG
>JALHOU010000208.1:1381-9135 GCA_022842825.1 Rubrivivax sp. | reverse complement strand
GCGATTCACGACGCGCGCGTTGCCGCGATCTGCCTTTCGCACGGCGTGGCCGAACTGTGGTCGGCCGACCGGGACTTCTCACGGTTCCCGGCGCTGGCTGTCAGCAATCCGTTGATCGGCTGAGCGAGTCAGTCAGCCCGCAAGCCCAGCCGCTCCACGACCCGCGCTCACTTGTCGGCTTCCCTGCGCGAACGTGCCGCCGCCTGCTCGACCACGTGGCGCTGATGCTCGGCGTCTCAGCCCAGCCAGTCCACGCGCAGCGGTCGCACGGTGGCCACCGCCTCGGGCCGGGCGGCCCACAACGCAGGGTCGCCATCCACGTAGACCTCGACCATCAGGCCGTCCGGGTCACGCAGGTACAGCGATTGACTGACCTCGTGGTCTCGCGCGTGGTGCAGGGCCACGCCCAGCCTCTGCAGGTGGGCGTGGAAGGCCCGTAGCGCCTCGATGTGATTACCGATGCAGAAGGCGGCGTGGACCAGGCCCGCGCACTGCGGGTCGGCCGCTTTCGTCTGCGGCGACTCCAGCAGCGCCAGGTCGTGATGGTTGCCGCCGAAGGACAGGAAGGCGAGTTCGCCGCCGACGATGTCGCGCTCCGGGCCATCGAGCCGGGCCACTTCGCGCAGGCCCAGCACCTGCGTGTAGAACGGCACCGACACGGCCAGCGAGCGCACGCGCAGCACCACATGGCCCAGGCGTCTTTGAGGGTCCGTCATGGCTCAGTCGACCCGGATGTTGTTCTCGGCGATCAGCGCCTGAAGCTGCGCGCGCTCGGCGCGAAGGTAGCGCCCGAAGTCGTCGGGCGTGCTGCCTACGGCGATGGCGCCGTACTTCTTCGTGAAGTCGCGGAATTCGGGCCGTTGCGCCGCACGCGCGCTGGCCTGTGCCAGGCGTTCGATCACGGCGGCAGGCGTACCGCCCGGCGCCACCAGGCCCGCCCAGGCACGAGCGCGGTACTCCGGATAGCCCGCTTCGGCAAAGGTGGGCACCTCGGGCAGCATCGGGCTGCGGCTGGCGCTGGCCACCGCCAGGGCGCGCAGCTTGCCGCTCTTCACGTGGTCGGCAATCAGGAGCGGATAGAAGACGGCGTCCACGGTGCCGGCCAGCAGGTCGGTCTGCCAGTGGGCACTGCCGTAGGGGATGTGATTCAGGCGGATGCCGGCCAGCTTCTGCAACCACTCCGAGGTGATGTGCAGGTGCGAACCGACGCCGCCGCTGGCGTAGCTGAACTTCCCCGGCGACGCCTTGGCCAGGGCGACGAACTCCGCCAGCGTGCGCGCCGGCACGTTGGCGTTGATGTACAGCAGCCAGGGGTGCTCGATGAACTGGCTGATGGGGGCGATGTCCTTTTCGACGTTGAACGGCGGCCGATCCACCAGCCGCGGGTTGCCCGTCAGGCTGGTGGGTGTGCCGCCGCCCAGCGTGTAGCCATCGGGCGCTGCCTTGGCCACCGCATCCATCGCCAGCAACCCGGAGAAGCCGGGCTTGTTCTCCACCAGCACGGGCTGTCCGAGCTCTTGCTGCAGCAAGGTGGCGAAGGCGCGGGCCTCCACGTCGGGGCCTGCGCCGGCAGGCACGCCGATCAGGATGCGCACCGGGCGATCGGGGTAACCCTGGGCACTTGCCGGGGTGGGTGCGACACCGGCGATGCCAAGGAGGCCCAGCGGAGCTGCTGCCAGCTGATGCAATACATTGCGCCTGTTCATGGTCGTCCTTTGAGTGAAGGTGGCCGGTGCTGGTTGCACGGAGCGGATCCTGCGTTCAAACGTCCCGGAGCAGGCATGCGCCCAACGAGCGCGATTCGCTGCCCGTGTCGAGCGCCGCGTCACCGGGGCCGGCAACAATGGTCGTCAACACGATGGCGGTGCGGGCGGGAACGGTCATGATGAATTCGCCGCGTCCGTTGGTCAGCACGGTGTCCAAGGCGCGCCCGTCCGCGGTGCGAACGTGGACCGCTGTGTCGGAGGCGCCCATCCACTCTGAATTGACCACGCATCCTTCGAGCTGGACGCTGGCCTGCGCCAGGGCACGAGGCGATGCCTGCGGTTGTTCCGCCACGTCGTCGCTGCCCCCGCCGCCGCAGCCGGCCACGAGCAGGCTCCACAGTATCGCCGGCGCGAGGATGATCAAGAGGTTGTTGGACATGGCGTGGTCTCCTTCAAGTTTCTGGGGTGGATCGGTGTGCAGCACCTCGGCGCTGCTGCAGGTCGCCATTGAAGAACTGCCCGGGCCGGAAGGCTTGAACGCCGCTTGAAAGTTGCCTGAAATCTGAGCGCACGAGATTGAAATCGCCCGCATCCCCCGAGTCGCCGCAAGCGCCATCCAGCGGACGCCTGCGCTTCGGCGACTTCGTGATCGACCCGCAGGCGGCGCAACTGCTGCGGCAGGATCGCCCGATCGAACTGCGGCCCAAGTCCTTCGAGGTGCTGTGCCTGCTGGCGCAGAACGCCGAGCGCGTGGTGTCCAGGGACGAACTGGCAGCAGCCGTTTGGCGCGGCCGCGTGGCCACCGACGAATCCATCGCCCAGTGCATCAGCGACATCCGCCGGGCCCTGGGTGACGCCGACCAACACCTGCTGCAGACCGTGCCTCGGCGCGGCTATATGCTGAAGGCGCCGGCGCAGCAGATGCAGGCCGCACCTGCCGTCGTGCAGGTGCCGGCGCCTGTGGGGGGCGCGGGCACGGAGCGGCCGTCCATCGTCGTGCAGCCCTTCGCCAATATCAGCGAAGGCGCCCGGCTGGACATGCTGGCGCGCGGATTCACCGAAGACATCACCACGGGCCTGGCACGTTACCCGCAGCTGTTCGTCATCGGGCGGGATTCGGCGCGGGTATTCGGCGAAGCCGCGCGCGACGCGCGGGCGGTGGGCCACGCCGCCGGTGTGCGCTTTGTGGCGCAGGGCAGCCTGCGATGGAGCGCTGGGCAGGTTCGCATCACCGCCAAGCTGGTGCAAGCGCAAGACGAGGCCGTGGTCTGGGCCGACCACTTCGATGGCGCCGAGGAGCAGCTGTTCACGTTCCAGGACGAGATCGTGGGCCGGATCGTCGCCGCGCTGGTGGACTCGGTGGACCGGCAGAGCCACCGGCGCATGCGCAGCAGCGGCACCGACAGCCTCAGCGCCTACGAGCTGTTCCTGCAGGGCCGTGAACTGCGGCGCACGGCCACGCTGGCGAACTTCCCGCAAGCCGACGCGCTTCTGGAACGTGCCATAGCGCTCGACCCGGACTTCGCGCCGGCGCATGGCGAGCTGGCCTACTTGCAGCACTTCTACATCGGCCTGCGGACCACCGCGCGCAGCCGAGCCGAGAAGCTCGACATTGGCATGCGACATGCGCGTCGCGCTTATGAACTGGCGCCCGATTTGCCCCTGGCCAGCCTGGTGCTCGGCAACCTGCACATGCGGGCTCACGACTATCCCGAGGCCGAGCGCTGGTCGCGCCGCGCCATCCGGCTCGGGCCGGGTGACGGCGAGAACTACGCCGGCCTGGCCAACGTGCTGTCGTTCTGGGGCCGTTCGGAAGAAGCGGTCGACTTGATGCGCATCGCGAACCGCTACGACCCCATTCGCCCGCCCATGCACGAGTTCTACCTCGCGCGCGCCCTGGCCTGGACAGGGCGCTACGAGGAGGCGCTGCCCCTGGCGCAGTCCTGCATCGGCCGCGCCCCGGGGCTGTGGGTGTGCAAGATGGTGCTGGTGGTGGTGCTGGCCCACCTGGGCCGCATGGCGGAAGCGGCGGCCGCCCTCGCCGACTGGCAGGAACAATGCGGGCCTGGCGCGCCGCAGGACTATCTGGACCGCGGCGACACGGTGCCCGGCCCCGAGTTCGATCGCATGCGCGAGGGGTTGCGCCTGGCCGGCGTGGCCGAAGGCTGATGGGGACCTCGGTCAGCTCGACGATGGCCCCTTTGGGACGTCTGGTCTTCGGCGATTTTGTGATCGACCCACAGGCGGCACAGCTGCTCAAGCAAGACCGCGCTGTCGATCTCAGGCCCAAGTCCTTCGAGGTGCTGTGCCTGCTGGCGCGGAACGCCGAGCGGGTGGTCTCCAGGGATGAATTGGCGGCGGCCGTGTGGCGCGGCCGCGTGGCCACCGACGAATCGATCGCCCAGTGCGTCAGCGACATCCGCCGGGCCTTGGGTGACGCCGACCAGCGCCTGCTGCAGACCGTGCCGCGGCGCGGCTACGTGCTGAAGGCGCCGGTGCGCCAGTCGTCGGGCGAGTCGATCGGGCCTGGCCCGGAGATGGAGCGTGCGGCACCGTCCGTGACCGAGCGACCCTCCATCGTGGTGCTGCCCTTCGCCAACCTCAGCAAGGGTGCGCGGCTGGACATGCTTGCGCGGGGCTTCACCGAAGACACCACGGCCGGGCTCGCACGCTACGCCCAGTTGTTCGTCATCGGTCGTGAATCGGCGACGGCATGGAGTGAGAGCGCGCGCGACGCACGGTCGATCGGCCGTGCCGCCGGTGTGCGCTTCGTCGTTCAAGGCAGCCTGCGATGGAGCGCGGGGCAGGTGCGTATCGCTGCGAAGCTGGTTCGGGCGGAAGGCGATGCAGTGGTCTGGGCCGACCACTTCGACGGCGCCGACGACCAGTTGTTCGCCTTTCAGGACGAGATCGTGGGGCGCATCGTCGCCGCGCTGGTGGACTCCGTGGACCGGCATAGCCATCAGCGCGCTCGCCACAGCGGCACCGACAGCCTCAGCGCGTACGAGTTGTTCCTGCAGGGCCGCGAGCTGCGCCGCACCATCTTGCCCGCGAACTTCCCGCTGGCCGAATCGCTGCTGGAGCGCGCGACGGCCCTGGACCCGGACTTCGCCCCCGCGTATGGCGAGCTGGCGTTCCTGCAGCACTACGCCCTCGCCACGCGCAGCGGCAGCCGCAGCCGTGCCGAACAACTCGAGCGAGGCCTGCAAATGGCGCGCCGCGCTTATGAACTGGCGCCCGATCTGCCCTTCGGCAGCCTGGTGCTGGGCAACCTGCACATCTGGGCTGGCGACTTTGTCGAGGCGGAGCGCTGGTCGCGCCGCGCCATCCGGCTGGGGCCTGGCGACGCCGAGAACCACGCCGGCCTGGCCAATGTGCTTTCCTTTCTCGCCGACCGCTCGGAGGAAGCCGTCGAACTGATGCACATGGCCAACCGCCACAACCCCATCCGCCCGCCGCTGCACGAGCACTATCTGGCGCGGGCCCTTTCTTATGTCGGGCGCTACGAGGAGGCGTTGCCGATTGCGCAGTCCTGCCTGCGCCGCGCACCGGGCTTCTGGCCTTGCATGCAGGTGCTGGCGGTGGTGCTGGCCCATCTGGGCCGGATCCCGGAGGCCGCCGCAGCCCTGTCCGATTGGCAGCGGCAACGCGGCGTCGAGGCACCCAGCATCTTCCTGGCGCAACATCACAAGCTGCCGGGCCCCGAGTTCGACCGCATGCGCGAGGGGCTGCGCCTGGCCGGTCTGGCCGATGCTTGATGGCCGATGGTTGACGGTCGACGGACGACTGGCGGCGACCTGCCCCGTCACCGCATTGCCGCTCCCATCAATGCCTTGCCCACGACCCGCAATGCGGGTTCATCGAGTTTGTCCTTGCGTTGCACCACCACCTTCGGCTCGAAGCCGCCGGCTTTCATCCAACCACGCACCATGCCGTCGATCTGACTGCGGCCGTCCCAAGGCGCAGCTCGCGGAGCTGGGCGCGACACCCTTTGCGCAGACGCCCGAGGGCTTTCGCCGGTTCATCGGCGAAGAGACCGAGCGGTGGGCCAAGGTGGTCAGGTACGCGGGGCTGAAGCCGGGATAGAGCAGCGGGCATGAATCAATCAGCCCGCAGGCCCAGCCGCTCCACGACCCGCGCCCACCTGTCGGCTTCCCTGCGCAGGCGCTCAGCTGCCTGCTCGGGCGTGTTGGGCACGAACTCCAGGTCCATCGCCAGCATCCTGGCGCGCACGTCGGGCTGCGCCAACGCAGCGCTGAAGATCTCGTTCAAGGCCGCGACCACCGCCGTCGGCGTGCCCTTGGGGGCGAGCAGGAGTTGCCCGAAGGTCGCCTCGTAGCCTGCAATGCCCGCCTCGCTCATGGTCGGCAGTTCGGCGGCGAGAGGTGAGCGTTTGGCCGAAGTGACCGCCAGGCCGACCAGCTTGCCGCTCTTCACATGGGGCATGGCCGTCGGCGTAGCCAGGAAGCCGCAGTGCACGTTGCCGCCGATCAGGTCCTGCACGGCCGCCGCCGGCCCCTTGTACGGGATGTGCGTCATGCGCACGCCCGTGGCCGCCAGGAACATCTCGGCCGCCAGGTGGCCGGGCACGCCCTGCCCGCCGGAGGCGTAGGCGAGGTCATGGGTCCTGGCATGCGCCACCAGCTCGGCCACCGACTTGACCGGTACCGACGGATGGCAGACCAGCGTCTGCGCGGAGTTCGCGAGGTAGATGACGGGCACAAGGTCGCTGTCGGCCTTGAACTTGAGGTTCGGGTACAGCCGCGGGTTGACGGTGGCCACGGTGTCCACGGTCACCAGCAACACGTGGCCATCGGGCACTGCGCGCGCCGCGGCCTCGGCGCCGAGGTTGCCGCCGGCGCCTGGGCGATGCTCGATCACCAGGGGTTGCCTGAACGCCGCCTGGAAAGGCCCGTCGACCATGCGGATGATGGCGTCGTTGTTGCCCGGCGGAAACGCCGAGATCACGGTGATGGGCTTGCTGGGCCAGCTCTGCGCCACGGCGCTGCCACCCACGGCACCGCTCAGCGCGAGCGCCGTGGCAAACAGGAGTGAAGTCGAGCGCATGGGGGTCTCCGGTGGATGGTCGAGAGGCTCTTGACCGTGGAGCGCAGTGGACCCGTTCGCCGCGCTCCTCGTAAGATGCCCACGGAGCATGGGCGATAGCCGCCAGCTATAGGGCAGCCGTGGGGCAGCTATAGGGCACCTATAGGGCAGCGGTCATAAGGGTCATAGGGAGCCATCGGTGCGGCTGACGCAGATTCGCGACTTCCTGGCGGTGGTGGAGTGCGGCAGCATCAACGCCGCCGCGCGCAAGCTCGGCGTCTCGCAGCCCGGCCTCACGAAGAGCCTGGGCTCGCTGGAGGCGGAGCTCGGTGCCTCGCTGCTGAAGCGCGCGCCCACGGGCGTCACGCTCACCGCGCCGGGCCGGGCCTTCCATGTGCGCGTGCGCGCCGGCTACGCCGAGCTGGCGAAGGCGCAGGAAGAATTGGCGCGCGATGCCAAGGCGCAGGTGGCGCTGGGCTTCGGCCCCTTCTTCGCGGCGCAGGTCGTGCCGCAGGCCGTATTGCGCTGGCGCGAGAAGTTCCCGGACGTGCCACTGCGCCTGGTGGAGGGCCTGCGGCACGCCACCGGCCCGATGGTGCGCGACGCCACCCTGGACATGAGCCTGGCGCCGCGCGCGCCGCAGGAGCAGGTCGATCCGGCCATCCGGTTCAAGCCCATCGCGCATCTCAGCCAGATCGTGGTCGCGCGCCGGGGTCATCCCTTGACGCGGGCGCGCTCGGCGGCCGCCTTGGCCGGCCAGGCGTGGGTGAGCAACCTGCGGCGCGCGGCCACCGCCGAGGCGCTGCGTGCCATCGGCGCGCCCGAGCCACGGCAGATCACGGAGTGCGAGTCGTTCAGCGCCATGCTCACGTTGCTCGCCGGTTCGGACCTGCTGGCCGTGGTGCAGCACCCGTTCATGGACCTGCCGCAGGTGGCCGATGCCGTCCAGCAGATTCCCATCGCGGAGCGCCTGCCCGGCATGACCGTGGGCCTGCACACGCG
>JALHOU010000208.1:0-1281 GCA_022842825.1 Rubrivivax sp. | reverse complement strand
TCGGACCTGCTGGCCGTGGTGCAGCACCCGTTCATGGACCTGCCGCAGGTGGCCGATGCCGTCCAGCAGATTCCCATCGCGGAGCGCCTGCCCGGCATGACCGTGGGCCTGCACACGCGCGCGGACGCGCCACTGACGCGGCCCGCGGCCGCGCTGGCGCGGCTGCTTTCGGAGATCGGCCGCGGCGTGTTGCAGAGGCGTTGAGCCACGGTGCCCGCCTACACTCCCGCGGCCCGCGTCGGGCCACTTCGCAATGAAACCCCACTCTCCCTTGCACATCGCCACGGCCGCCGCGCGCGAGCAGCCGGCCAGCCCCGAGCACCGCCGCTTCAAGGCCCTGCTGACGAAGATCGAAGCGGCGCGCGAGCGCCTGGCCGCCTGGCATGCGCAGGCGCCCGTCTTCGCGCGCGCGCACGCCGAGCGCGTGCAGCCCGAGCACGAACGCCTGCACGCGGCCCGCCGCGCCTGGGCGCTGGAGCTGGAGCGCATCGCACTCGGCGACTGGGCCAAGCCCGACCGCGAGACGCTGTCGCGCATGGTGTGCGAACTGTGCGGCGCGCTGCTGGAGGCGGGCGACGCCGATGCGGCGCCGGACGAAGAGATCAAGGCCGTCTACAACCGCTTTGCCGAGGTGGACTACGACACCGAGGCACGCCTGCAGGTGCAGGCCATGAAGGCGAAGCTCGAGGCGATGGGCGACATCGACCTCGGCAGCGAGCCGGTGCACTCCGTGGACGAGCTGATGGAGCGCATGCAGGCCGAGATGGCACGCCAGCGCGAGGCCGCCGGCATGGCCGCGGCGGACGGGGCCGGCGCCGGCCTGGACCCGCACGCGCACCGCGGCGCGCACAAGGCCAAGCCCAAGGCCAAGACCGCGGCGCAGCGCCGCGCCGAAGAGGACGCCCAGCGCATCTCGCAGACGGTGCGCGAGGTCTACCGCAAGCTGGCCGCGGCGCTGCACCCCGACCGCATCGGCGCCGAGGCCACGGCGGCCGAGCGCAGCGAACGCACGGCGCTTATGCAGCGCGCCAACAGCGCCTACGAGGCCGGCGACCTGCTGGCGCTGCTCACGTTGCAGTTGCAGATCGAGCAGGTGGACGTGGCGCACGCCGCCAGCGTGGCCGCGAGCCAGGTGAAGCACTTCAACAAGGTGCTGGCCGAGCAGCTGCGCGAGATCGAGGCCGAGATCGACGAGCGGCAGATGGCCTTGTGCAGCAGCTACGGCCTCGTCGTGCACCAGCGGCTGAAGCCCGAGCAGCTGGGCGCGCTGCTGAAGGACGA
>JALHOU010000207.1 GCA_022842825.1 Rubrivivax sp. | reverse complement strand
GGGTTGAGCGGGCGCGCCCCACCCTTCGGCCCCGCCGGCGGGCGCGGGTCGTTCGAGACATGGCGCCATCGGTCCACCTGGTCGGGCAGGCCGAGGCAGGTGCCCCCCCACTCGCTCGTCTGCTGCAGCAGGTGGTGCCAGGTGACCTCGGCGTTGGAGCCGGCGTCGAAGCCGATGCCGGGCACGCGCCGCACCACCGGCTCGTGCAGGTCGGAGAGCAGGCCGCGCGCGTGCGCCACGCCGGCCAGCATCGCGAGGCAGGTCTTGGCGACGCTGAAGGTCTGGTCGGCGCGATCGGGGTCGCCCCAGGACAGCCGCTCGCGGCCGTCCTGCCACACCACGCCGCACGGCCCGCCTCGTGCATGCAGCGGCCCGCGCAGGCGGTTGAAGGGCACCGGGTCGTCATGGTGCACGCCGAAGGGCTGCTGCCCCGCCGCCGGCGGGGCAGCAGGGTCGCGGGGCCACGGCGTCTCGTGGGCGAGGGCGAAGTCGCTGACCTCGCGCAGGACTGGGGGAGTGTTCACAGCGGCCTATCCTACGCCGCGGGTCCGCAACGCCCCGGCCATCGGCAACGACCCGGCATCGCGCCGGTCCGCGCATGATCGTCCGGGTTGTGCACGATCAATCGGCGCGGCGGGCCGCGGGCCGATGATGGCTGATCGCCGCATCTCCGCCGGGAGCCCGCCCATGCCGCCAAGCCGCTACATCCGCTGGTTCCGCGAACTCTCGATGAGCGACCTGCCGCTCGTCGGCGGCAAGAACGCCTCGCTCGGCGAGATGTTCCAGCAGCTGCGCCCGCTGGGCGTGCGCGTGCCCGACGGCTTTGCCGTCACGGCCGAGGCCTACCGCGATGCCCTCGGCGCCGCCGGCGTGTGGCCGAAGCTGCACGAGCTGCTCGACAACCTGGACAAGCGCGACGTGACCGCGCTCTCGCACGCCGGTGCGTTGGCGCGCGAGATCGTCTATGCGGCGCCGATGCCGCCGGCGGTGGAGGAAGGCATCCGCGCCGCCTGGCGGCAGCTGGTGGCGTTGGTGGGGACGCAGGGAACTGCACCGCTGAGCGTGGCCGTGCGCAGCTCCGCCACCGCCGAAGACCTGCCCGACGCCAGCTTCGCCGGCCAGCACGACACCTACCTCAACGTGCGCGGCGAGCAGATGCTGCTCGACGCGGTGAAGCGCTGCCAGGCGAGCCTGTTCACCGACCGCGCCATCGCCTACCGCATCGACCGCGGCTTCGACCACTTCAAGGTCTTCCTCTCGGTGGCCGTGATGCAGATGGTGCGCAGCGACCAGGCCGCCAGCGGCGTGATGTTCAGCATCGACACCGAATCGGGCCACCCCGACGTCGTCTTCGTCACCGCCGCGTGGGGCCTGGGCGAGAACGTCGTGCAGGGCGCCGTCGACCCCGACGAGTTCTACGTGCACAAGCCCACCTTCGCAGGCGGCCACCGCTGCGTGCTCAGCCGGCGGCTGGGCCGCAAGCAGATCCGCATGGTCTACAGCGGCGGGCGCACGCGCGAGCCGGTGGTGAACCAGCCCACGCCGCCCGAGGACCGGGCGCGCTTCTGCCTCAACGACGCCGAGGTGCTGGAGCTCGCCGATGCCGCGGTCAAGATCGAGGCGCACTACAGCCGCCTGGCTGGCCAGCCGCGGCCGATGGACATCGAGTGGGCGCAGGACGGCCCCGGCGGCCCGCTCTACATCGTGCAGGCGCGGCCCGAGACGGCGAGCGCGCAGCGCACCGCCCACGTGATCGAGGACTTCGTGCTCGAGGGCGAGGGCGCCGCGCACACCGTGCGCGTGCAGGGCCGCAGCGTCGGCGAACGCATCGCCGCCGGCGCCGTGCGCCGCATTGCCAACGCCAGCGAACTGCCGCGCTTCAAGCCCGGCGAGGTGCTGGTGGCCGACACCACCACGCCCGACTGGGAACCGGTGATGAAGACGGCCGCCGCCATCGTCACCAACCGCGGCGGGCGCACCTGCCACGCCGCCATCGTGGCGCGCGAGCTCGGCATCCCGGCCGTGGTGGGCGCCGAGGGCGCGAGCGAGGTGCTGGCCGACGGCGAGGAGGTCACCGTCAGCTGCGCCGAGGGCGACATCGGCCGCGTCTACGCCGGCCGCCTGCCCTTCCGCGTCGACCGCACCGACCTCTCGGCGCTGAAGAAGCCGCGCACCGAGGTGATGGTGAACCTGGGCAACCCCGAGCTCGCCTTCAAGACGGCGATGCTGCCGTGCGACGGCGTGGGCCTGGCGCGCATGGAGTTCATCATCAACGAACACATCAAGCTGCACCCGATGGCCGCGCTGCACCCCGAGCGCGTGACCGACCCCGCCGTGCGCGCGCGCGTGACGGCGCTGTGGAAGGCGGCCGGCCACGCCAACGGCGCCGAGTACTTCGTGCAGCGGCTGGCCGAGGGCGTGGGCACCATCGCCGCCGCCTTCCACCCGCGCCCGGTGATCGTGCGGCTGTCGGACTTCAAGAGCAACGAATACGCCGCGCTGCTGGGCGGCCGCGACTTCGAGCCGCACGAGGAGAACCCGATGCTCGGCTTCCGCGGCGCGGCGCGCTACATCCACCCGGCCTACGAGGAGGCCTTCGCGCTCGAGTGCCGCGCGCTCAAGCGCGTGCGCGAGACGATGGGCCTGACGCACCTGAAGGTGATGGTGCCCTTCTGCCGCAGCCTCGCCGAAGCGCGCGCCGTGCTGGCAACGATGGCCCGGCATGGTCTCGCGCGCGGCGAGAACGGGCTGCAGGTGTACGTGATGTGCGAGATCCCGAACAACGTGCTGCTGATCGACGAGTTCAGCGAGCTGTTCGACGGCTTCTCCATCGGCAGCAACGACCTCACGCAGCTGACGCTGGGCGTGGACCGCGACAGCGCCATCGTCGCCGGCGCCTTCGACGAGCGCGACCCGGGCATGCTGAAGATGCTGAAGCTGGCCGTGGAAGGCGCGAAGCGCAACGGCCGCCACAGCGGCATCTGCGGCCAGGCGCCCTCGGACCACCTCGAGATCGCGCGCTATCTGGTGCAGCTGGGCATCGACAGCATCAGCCTGACGCCGGACCGGGTGCTGAAGACGATGGCGGCGGTGCAGGCGTTGGAGGAGGCGCTGGAGGGCGCCCCCGCTACGGAGCGCCGATCGGCACGAACGCCAGGAACGGGTCGTCGGTGAGCGTCGCGACCACCAGGCCGTCGGGCAGCACGACGAGCTGCGCGGGCTTCAACGCCCGGGCGTAGCCGGCCACCTTGTAGCCCTGCAGCAGCGCCCCGGCCGGCGTGTAGACCCAGAAGTCGTAGGTGGCATACCAACCCGAGATGCCGCAGATCGGTCGGCCGTCGCTCGTGACCTCCACGTTGTTGGGATAGGCGTCACCGCCCGGCAGCGCGCCGATGAAGGTGCCGGTGACGCCGTCGGCCACGCCGCACTTGTAGCCGCCGTCGGTGCCGCCCCCCGAGGCGCCGTAGACGCGGCTGCCGTCGCGCGAGACGGCGATGTCCTGCGGGTTGCCGCCGGAACGCACGTCGACGAAGCTCATCAGCGTGGCGAACATCGTGCCGCCTGCCATCGCCGAGTAGTCGAGCGCGTGCCTCGAGCCGCCCACGTTGAAGGCCCGCAGGCCGTCGGCCGTGGCCGCGATGACCGTGCCCGTCGGTCCCGTGCTCTCGCCCAGCACGCGCCGCCCGCCGGCGTAGGCCGTGCCGTCGCCCACCAGCACGATGTCGATGCCGTTGGGGCGCACGACCTGCAGGCCGGTGAACGAGGTCACCGCGTTGTCCAGCGGCCAGGACCCCGTGCGCGCCTGGGTCGCCAGGTCGACCAGGGCGAGCGTTCGCGTGGCGGTGTCCAGCACGTACAGCAGGCTGCCGTCGGGCGAGACGGCCATCTGGCCGAGCGCCGAGCCGACGTTGGTGATGGTCGCGATCTTGTGCGTCGAGTAGCCGTGATAGACGTCGATCGACGTGCCGCCGTCGTGGGCATAGACGTAGGGCCGGATCGCATCGGCCACCAGTTGGCCGTAGCTGGCACCGAGCTTGGCAGTGGCGCCCAGGCCGGCGTTGTTCTTCCACAGCGCCACCTGCACCTGCGCCGGCCGCACCCCTGGGGTGGGGGTGCTGACGGTCACGGTGGCGGTGCTGAGCGAACCATTGGCCAACGCAGCGGGGTTCGCACTGAGCGTCAACGTCGAAGCACCCCCCGTGCTGCCGCTGGCGGTGACGATCAGCCACGGCACGCTGGAAGTGGCCGTCCAGGCCAGCGTGCCGCCGAAGTTGTCGCGGATGTTCAGCGTGCGCGTGAGGGCCGTGCCGGTGGGCGTGGCCGCCAGGCCCACGCCCCACTGCGAAGGCAGCAGGCGCCGCTGGTCGAGGTTCAGGTTCACCGTCAGCGGCAGCGCCACGGTGTCGCCATTCACGCGTGCCGTCATCGTCACCGTGGCGCTCGTCGAGCCCGGCGTCGCGGCCGGCTGCGGCGCGAAGGACAACGATGTGCCCGACTGCGCCACCATGCCCGTGGGGGTGGGGCTGCCGAGCCAGGCCGGCAGCGCCGACAGCGTGAACGGCCAGGCGTTGGCGCCGGTGTTCAGGCTCACCGAGGCCGACACGGGGCCGGTGTCGCGGCCCTTGGGGCCGCCGAGGGTCAGCGTCGGCGTGGGCGTCGACAGCGTCGCCAGCGACAGCGCGAGCTGCGTCGTCACGTGGCGGTTGGGCACGCCGGTGGACGCCAGCACCAGGTCGGCCTGGTGGCTGCCACTGGCCAGCCGGCCGCGCGCGGGGTCGGGTTGCAGCGAAACGATCGCCGGCGTGGTGCCGGCCGTGGGAGTGGCCAGCAGCCAGTCGGCCGTGGTCGACGCGCTCCAGGCGGTCGGCACGCCGTTGTCGAGCGCGAAGGCCAGCGCCTGCGCCGCGATCGGCGCGCCGTTGACCGCGCTGAAGCTCGGCACGCCGGAGGTCAGCACGAACTGCGTCGGCAGCACGTCGAGGCTGACCGGCACCCGCACCGTCTGGCCGTCGCCGGACCGCACCACCACCTCGCCCTCATGGCGCCCCTGGGGAAGCGCGGGCGTGTCCAGGCCGATGCTGAAAGGTCCCGCGCCGGCACCGCTGCCCGGCGTGGCGCGGATCCACGCCGCCGAAGGCGTGGCCGTCCAGGCGGTGGGGGACCCACCGACCTGCACGACCGCCGTGGTGGTGAGCGCGCCGCCACGATGCACGGTGAACGAAGTGCTGGTCTGCGGCACCGCCGTCAGCGGCGCCGGGGTCACGGTCAGGTCGTAGGGCAGCGGCACTGGCGACCCGGGCACCTGCGAAGTACACGCGACGTCGTTGCACAGCCTGACGCTGAGCTCGCCCGCATACCGGCCGACGGCCAGCGCCGGCTGGGTGTGCAGGGTGGCGGAGACAGTGCGGCTGTCCACCGAGGCAAGTTCGATCGACGGAAGCAGCACACCCGCGGCGTCGACGACGAAGACGTAGACCTGGCGCGAGAACAGCGCGGCATCGGTGGCGGTCGCGCGCACGGTCAACGTGCCTGAGGTGCCGGCCTGCACGTTGCTGACCAGGCCGCCCGGGGCGAAGGTCACGGCGGGCGCCGCTGCGCCGCCGCCATCGCCACCACCACCACCCCCGCATGCAGCCAACAGCAGCGCCAACCCCGCACCGGCGGCCAGGCGCCGCCAGCGCGTCACGAACCCTCCCAGCATCGATGCCTCCCTCGTCGGCGGGCCGGCCCCAGGGCGCCCGCGCTGCCGGAATTCTTCCATCGGCCTGCGAGGCATTTCGCCGCCAGACCACCCGCGAACCGGGGGCGCCTCGGCCCTTTTGGGGCCAGGCCAGAGGCGTCGTCGGCCTCTCGCGGAATGCCCCACGCCGCCCATCGGCCAGCCTCACCGCCGCACAATCCGCGCCCCCCAGCCACCCACCGAGCCAGGACCCACCCCATGCTGAAGTTCTACTACTCCCTCGCCCCCAACCCCATGAAGGTGGCGCTGTTCCTCGAGGAAGCCGGCCTGCCCTACGAGGCCATTGCCGTGGACACGCGCAAGGGCGAGCAGCATGCGCCGGCCTTCACCGCGCTCAACCCCAATGCCAAGGTGCCGGTGATCGTGGACGGCGCCACCATCGTGTGGGACAGCAGCGCCATCCTGCTGTACCTGGCGGAGAAGAGCGGCCAGTTCCTGCCCGACGCGGCCGACCGCGGCGCCATGCTGTCGTGGCTGATGTTCACGGCCTCGGGCATCGGCCCGTTTTCGGGGCAGAGCGTGCACTTCAAGCACTACGCACCCGAGAAGCTGCCCTACGCCATCAACCGCTACGACTTCGAGGCCTGGCGGCACTGGAACCTGCTGGAAGCCCACCTCGCGAAGCAACCGTGGATGGTGAGCGGCCGCTACACGCTGCTCGACATGGCGGTGTGGGGCTGGGCGCGCGCGCTGCCGTTTGCGCTCGGCGACAAGGCCTGGGAGCAGTTGCCGAACGTGAAACGCCACTTCGACGCCATCAACGCGCGGCCGGCGGTGCAGCGCGTGAACGCGCTGCGCGAGCGCCACACCTTCAAGGCCGAGATGGACGACGAGGCGAAGCGGGCCATGTTCCCGCAGAACGAGCGGCTGAAGACGGCCTGAACACGCCGGCCCCCAGGGCGAGCCATGGGGGCCGGGAAGCGAGCTCGGCGGGCGCGCGGGCCACGCGAGAGCGCTGAGCGCTGCTGAAGAAGGTGCCGCCGAAGTGGTGAGGCGGCGCCCACGCAGCCCAGACACACCGACCCGTCATGATGGCGGCCAGGCAACGCGCCGCGAACCGGCGCCATCGGAGAAGCGCATGCAGGAGTTCGTTCTACATGGCCGCCCGGGTTGGGGCTCGGCCATCGTCGAGGCGCAGCTGGCCTGGTACGGCCTGCCGTTCCGGCTGGAGGACAGCGGTGACCTGCTCGCCTCGGACGAGGCGCGCGAGCGGATGCGGCCGCTCAACCCGCTCGCCCAGGTGCCGGTGCTGGTGCTGCCGGGCGGTGACACGTTGACGGAGAGCGCCGCCATCACCCTGCACCTGGCCGACCTGACGGGCCGCGACGACCTCGTCCCGGGCCCGCAGGCGGCGCAGCGAGCCGCCTTCCTGCGCTGGCTGGTCTTCATCGTCGCCAACATCTACCCCACCTTCACCTACGGCGACATCCCGGCGCGCTTCGTCAAGGCCGAGGGCGCAGGCGAGGGCTTCCGCGCCGAGCTGGATGCCTACGCGCGGCGCCTGTGGGGCATGGCCGAGGAAGCCGCGGGCACACCGCACTTCTTCGGCGCGCGTTTCACCGCGCTGGACCTCTACCTGTCGGTGATGACGCGCTGGCGGCCTGGCCCCAAGTGGTTTGGCGAACAGGCGCCGAAGATCACGGAGGCCGCGCGCCGCGCCATCGAGTTGCCGGCGGTGGCCCAGGTGATGGAGCGCAACTTCCCGAAGAAGGGCTGATCGCCCCCGGGCAGCGTCAGGCGTCGCAGCGCGCCTTCATGCGCTGGCAGTAGGCCTCGGGCGCGGGCCGCGCCTGCGCATGGCGACGGATCGGCGAGTCGACCGGCGCCCACAGCAGGTTGGCCAGGAACGCGTAGGCGGTGGCATCGTTCACGGGCTCGAACGGCAGCCCGGCCATGCGCAGCCAGGTCTCCAGCTTCATGCAGAAGGGGCTGGCGTTGGGCAGCCCGAATGCGGGGGCGAACTGGTAGACCCTGAGCATGGGGGGTGCGCGCGGCCGGGCGTCGAACGAGAGCCGGCGAGGATCCGCGCCCGAGTGGCTCGAATCAAGGCGAGGCAACCCGCTGCGCAGGCGCCTAGGCATGTGCATCATCGCGGCATGCCACTGACCGGACCGCCCGGACTGCCCGCCGACATCGACGCCGCCCGCTTCGACGCGCTGCACGACGAGCCCGACGCGTGGCGGGCGGTCATGGAGTCGTTGGCGCTCGAGCAAGGCGCGCCCGCTTCGGCCGTGAAGCAGGAATCGGAGGGCACCGTGCTCGTGGCGCGCCTGGGCCGCGAGCGCGTGCTCAAGCTCTACCCGCCCTTCCTGCGCGACCACTTCGAGTTCGAGCGCGCCATGCTGGCGAGGCTCCGGGAGCACGGACGCCTGCGCGTGCCCACGCCCGAGCTGCTCGCCAGCGGCGAGCGCGACGGCTGGCCCTACCTGGTGATGACGCAGATGGCCGGCGAGCCGCTCACCGCCACCTGGCCGGCGATGAGCGAGACCGAGCGCTGCGCGCTGCTGCACGAGCTGGGCGCCCTCGCGGCCGAGGTGCACGCGCTGCCCGTGGGCGAAGTGGCCGCGCTCGCGCCTCGCTGGGAGGACTTCGTGGCCCGCCAGCGCGAACGCTGCGTGCTTCGCCAGCAGCGAACCGGCCTGCCTGCGCACCTGCTGGCGCAGGTGCCGGCGTTCGTCGCCGGCCCGCTGCCCGAGGGGCCGGCGGTGCTGCTCACGGGCGAGTACACGCCGTTCAACCTCTTCACGACGGCCTCTCCCGCTGGGCACTGCCTGAGCGCGATGTTCGACTTCGGCGACGGGCTCGTCGGCCCGCGCGAATACGACTGGCTTGGGCCGCAGTGCTTCTTGGTGGCGGGCGATGCCGCGCGTTGCGCGGCCTTCATGCGCGGTTATGGCGCAGACGTGGACGAATCGATGCGGCTGCGCCTGATGCGCCTGCTGCTGCTGCACCGCTACAGCCACCTGAAGGCACAGGTGACCATCGAGGGCTGGCAGGACCTCCGCAGTTTCGAGGAACTGGCGGCGCGGCTTTGGCCCCTGCCGTAGCAAGCCGTTGCCCCTCGCGGGCTTGAAGCTGACTAGCATCGGGCTCGCACCCGGGCGCGAGCCGCCCCGTAATGCGGGAGGTGTCATGGAACAGACAGGACTGCCGCAGCCGGCACAGGACGACGAGGCGCCGGCGCCGTCGGCATCGGGCCCGTCCCGCGGCGAAGCCCGGGGTGAAGTGCCGAGCCTGCCCACGAACGGGCAAGCGAACGGGCAAGCGAACGGTCCAGCAAACGGACCAAGGATCGCCCCTCCGAAGGCGGGCGCGATCGAGCGTTCCGGGTCTTCGCGGGTGGCCCCCTCGGCGGCGCCTTCGCCCGGGGTGACATCGGTTTCCAGGCCCTTGCCGCTGCCGCTGTCGGCCGCCGCGCTGGCCGCCGCGGCCCTGGCGGCGTGCGGCGGCAGCGGCGGGGACGACGCCG
>JALHOU010000206.1 GCA_022842825.1 Rubrivivax sp. | reverse complement strand
GCCCGCCGCGGGGGCCGGCACGCCGGCGCGCCTGGGCGGCGTGTTGCCGATCGCGCCGCTCAACGCCGCGGGCCTCAACACGGGCCGCACCTTCGCGCTGCACCCGCTGATGGACACGACGTATGCCGCGCTCGGGGCGCCGGGCGCGCTGCGGACGATGTTTGACATCGACCGGCGGCTGGCCATCGTGCCCAACGTGGGCCCGCTGATCCTGCCCACGAGCAAGGCGCAGTACGGGCAGGCGTCGCACCCGAAGCCGCTGCGCCTGTTCTCGCACAACGACCAGCAGAGCACCTGGCAGGCGCTGGCGCCCGAGGGCGCCACGCGCGGCTGGGGCGGGCGCATGGGCGACGTGCTGGCCGGCATGAACACCAACACCGTGTTCACGGCCGTGTCGGCCAGTGGCGGTGCCGTCTGGCTGAACGGCAACACGGTGCAGCAGTACCAGGTGGGCAGCGGCGGCGCCATCCGCCTCGGCGCCAACGCCAACGGGCAGGTCTACGGCTCCACGGCAGTGGCCGATGCGCTCAACCGCATCGCGGCCGGCGCGCGCAGCGGCCACGCGCTCGATGCCGACGTGGCTGCGATCTCGCAGCGCTCGATAGCCGCCGAGCAGACGCTGCGCAACGCGCTGGCACCGGCGAGCAACGCCGCCTTCGGCACCCCGCCTGCGAGCGGCAACTACAACGCCAACAACGACCCCAAGCTGCAGTACCTGAACCCGCTCACCGGCGCGCTGGCCTTCAATGCCGTGGCGCAGCAGTTCCAGGTCGTGGCGCGCATGGTCGACGCCGGGCTGCGCGGGGCCACCGGCGCGAAGCGGCAGGTGTTCTTCGTGAGCCTCGGCGGCTTCGACACGCACGACCTGCAGAACCGCAACCACGCCGACCTCATGGCGCGCGTGTCGCAGGCGCTGCGCTACTTCGACACCACGCTCGGCGCGCTGAACGCCCGCAACCTCGTCACCACCTTCACCGCCAGCGACTTCGGCCGCACCTTCACGAGCAACGGCGACGGCACCGACCATGGCTGGGGCTCGCACCACTTCGTCATGGGCGGCGCGGTGAAAGGGGGCGACCTCTACGGCCGCTTCCCGACGCTGGCGACGAAGAGTGCGAACAACAACAACTTCGATGGCAGCCCCGATCAGCTCGGCAACGGCTCTCTGCTGCCCGTGAACTCCGTCGACCAGATGGCGGCCACGCTCGGTGCGTGGTTCGGGCTGTCGGCCGGCCAGCTGGGCGACATCTTCCCGAACCTCGCCAACTTCGACGCGGCGCAGCGCAATCTCGGGTTCATGCTTTGAGGGCTGCTACGCCTGCGGGCGGTCGGGTGGCTGCGTTCTGACTCGGCGGCCTGGCGGCACTTCGACGAGCGCGGCGGGATCGGGCCGACGGGGTGCCCTGCTCCGTGAATGTCCTCTTTCGGGGACCCAGCTTCGCTGGGTCCCCGAATGCCCCCTTGATTTCACTGCGCAGGGCACCCCATCGGCCCGATCCTGCACCCACGGTGGCACTCCATCGAAGACGAACCCTGGTCCTCGACAAGGACGCCGGGTGGTCGGCCCAGCGAGGTCAAGGGGGCATTCGGGGGACCAGCGAAGCTGGGCCGCCGAAAGAGGACACGAGCAGAGCCGACCACCCGGCGTCCTTGTCGCGCGCAGCACTCAACGCGACATGGCTCGACACAGTCCACCGCATCTCGGTCGCGCGATCCGCGCCGCTATCATCCGCCGCCCTCATGAATGCCCCCTCCGTTTCGTCCCAGGCGCCCTCGCTGAACCCTGCCCAGCTCGAAGCCGTCCACCACCTCTCCGGCCCCTGCCTGGTGCTGGCCGGCGCAGGCTCCGGCAAGACGCGCGTCATCACGCACAAGATCGCCAAGCTGCTGCAGCACGGCCTCGCGCCGAAGCAGATCGCGGCCATCACGTTCACGAACAAGGCCTCGGCCGAGATGCGCGAGCGCGCCAAGGCGCTGGTCGGCCCGCGGGCGGCCAAGGACCTCGTCGTCAGCACCTTCCACAGCCTGGGCGTGCGCATGCTGCGCGCCGACGGCGAGCGCATCGGCCTGAAGGCCAACTTCAGCATCCTCGACAGTGACGACGTGCTCGGCGTGCTGCGCGACTGCGGCGGCAACACCGACAACGCGCTGGCGCGCCGCTGGCAATGGGCCATCAGCCTGTGGAAGAACCAGGGGCTCGACGCCGTCGCGGCCGAAGCGGCCGCCGCCAACGACGACGAGCGCGTGGCGGCGCGCGTGATGTTGCGCTACCAGGAGCGCCTGTCGGCTTACCAGGCCGTGGACTTCGACGACCTGATCGGCCTGCCGCTGGCCATGCTGCGGCGTGACGACGAGGCGCGCGCGAAGTGGCAGGGCATGTTCGGCCACGTGCTGGTGGACGAGTACCAGGACACGAACGCAGTGCAGTACGAGCTGCTGAAAGCGCTCGTCGGCAGCCAGGGCGCCACGCCCGGGCGCACGCCATTCACCGCCGTGGGCGACGACGACCAGAGCATCTACGGCTGGCGCGGCGCGACCATCGACAACCTCAAGCGCCTGCCGCTGGAGTTCCCGTCGCTCAAGGTCATCGCGCTCGAGCAGAACTACCGCAGCACCGCCCACATCCTGCGCGCGGCCAACGCCGTCATCGCCAAGAACCCCAAGCTCTTCGAGAAGAAGCTCTGGAGCGAGCTCGGCGAGGGCGAGCAGGTGAAGGTGATCGAGTGCGACGGCGAGGAGCACGAGGCCGAGCGCGTGGTGGCGCGCATCCAGGCCCTTCGCGGCGGGCAACTCGCCGTGCATTCGGTGAACGGCGCCGTGTTGCCGGTGAAGTTCTCCGACATCGCCGTGCTCTACCGCGCCAACCACCAGGCCAAGGTGTTCGAGCAGAAGCTGCGCGCGGCGCAGATCCCCTACAAGGTGAGCGGCGGCACGAGCTACTTCGACCGCGCCGAGATCAAGGACCTGTGCGCGTGGTTGCGTCTCATCGTCAACAACGACGACGACCCCGCCTTCCTGCGCGCGGTGACGACGCCCAAGCGTGGCATCGGGCACCAGACGCTGGCGTCGCTGGGCGAATTCGCCTCCCCGCGCAAGACGAGCCTCTTCGAGGCCCTGTTTGCGCCCACGCTCGGCGCCGCGCTCAAGGGCAAGGCCATCGACGCGCTGCACGAGTTCGGCCGCTTCGTGAACGACTTCGAGCACCGCGCCCGCCACACCACGGGCAGCGAGGACGCGAAGGCGCTGCTGCTCGGCTGGCTCAAGGACATCGGCTACGAGCAGCACCTCTTCGACAATGAAGACAGCGAGAAGCTCGCCACCGCACGCTGGAGCAACGTGCTCGACTTCGTCGACTGGATCGCCAAGCGCTGCGGCGGCGAGATCAGCCAGGAGGTGGGCGGCACCTTCGAGAGCGAGCGCCAGAGCGTCTTCGACGTCGCGCAGACGATCAGCATCATCATCAGCATCGCCGAGCGCGGCGAGGACACCGACGTGGTGACGCTGTCGACGCTGCACGCCGCAAAGGGCCTGGAGTGGCCGCACGTGGTGCTGGTGGGCGTCAACGAGGGCCTCATCCCCTTCAAGGGCGGTGGCGAGGAAGAGATGACCACCGAGCGCCTGGAGGAGGAGCGCCGCCTCATGTACGTGGGCATCACGCGCGCGCAGCGCACGCTGGCCGTGAGCTGGCTGCGCCGCCGCAAGCGCGGCCGCGAGATGGTGGCCGGCATCCCCAGCCGCTTCATCGCCGAGATGAAGCTCGATGAAGTGACGGTGAAGGAAGACCCGCGCGAGCGCCTGAAGCGCATTCGTGCCGAGCTGGCCGCGAAGGTGCAGGCGAGCGAGGCGGCCCAGGCAGCGGCGGGCGCGACGGGGGCAGGGTGACGTCGCCTGGCATGGCGGCCGCGGCATCGCGCGAGCGCTGGCTCGCGGCGAGCCTGTGCGCCTGCGCAGCGCTGGCGATCGCCTCGGCGCCCTGGGCGCTGGCCATGCCGGTGCTCAACTTCGTCTTCAAGCCGCTGGCCACGCTGTGCGTCATCGCCTATGCCTCGGGGCGGGGTGGCGTGCACGGTGCACAGGCGCTGCTGCGCCGCTGGGTGCTGATCGGGCTGTGGTTCTCGCTGGCCGGTGACGTGGCGCTGCTGTGGCCGAAGGAAGGTTTCCTGCCCGGCCTCGTGAGCTTCCTGCTGGCACACCTGTGCTATCTCGTGGCCTTCACGCGCCGCCAGCGGCTGGCGGCATGGTGGCCGGTCTTCGCGGGCTACGGCGTCGTGGCCGGGCTCATCCTGTGGCGGCTGTGGCCCGGCGTGCCCGCCGCGATGCAGGCGCCGGTGATCGCCTACGTGCTGTGCCTGGCCTCGATGGCGGCGCAGGCGGCGGTGCTCTGGCGCCGGCGCGAGCCGCGCGGCCTCGTGCTGGCGCTCGGCGGGGCGCTCTTCATCACCTCAGACGCATTGCTCGCAACCCACAAGTTCGCCGGTCCCCTGCCGCTGGCCAACCTGTGGATCCTGAGCACGTACTGGGCGGCGCAGTGGTGCATCGCGTCGTGGCTGGCGCCGCGGCTGCCAGCGGCAACGGCCTGAGCCGCGCAGTGCGGGCTGCGGCGGTGCTTCAGCCGCCGATCATCCCGCGAGCCCTCGGCGAAGACCCGCGTCGTCGCGTCCACACCGGGGTGGTCCCGGTGTCAGGCCTTCTGCATCTGCTGCTGGAACGTGATCTCGATGAACTCCGCCGGGCGGCTGACGGCCACGAGCACCGTGACGCGCAGGATGCCTTCGAGGATGTCCTCGGGCGTCATCGTCTCGTCCAGGCCCACGTGCACGCTGAAGGCGTCGTCCGGCACCGCACCGGCCAGGCCGCCGCGCTTCCAGATGCCGGTGAGGAAGTTGCCGATCATCGACTTGATGGTCACCCAGGTGTTGGCGACGTTGGGCTCGAACACCATCGCCTTGGCGGCCAGGCGGCAGCTCTCCTCGAGCATGATCATCGTGCGGCGCACGTTGATGTAGCGCCAGTCGAGGCTGTTGCCGTCCAGCGTGCGCGCACCCCAGACCAGCACGCCTTCGCCGATGAAGGTTCGGATGGCGTTGATCGACTTGCCGGTGGTCGTGACGTTGAGGTCCTCCTGGTCGGCGTGCGACAGGTTCACCGCCGGTGCAGTGACGCTGTTGAGGCTGACATTGGCCGGCGCCTTCCACACACCGCGCGAGTTGTCGACCATGGTGTAGACGCCGGCCAACGCGGCGCTCGGCGGCAGCAGGTTGATGCGTGCGTGCAGCTCGGTGATCAGCGTCTTGCAGGTCGGGCTCATCGCCATGAGGCTCTTGTGGAACAGCTTGACCAGGACCTTCGCTTCCTCCTTCAGCTCGTCGAGCGTGCGCGTCCTGCCCTCGGCGGCGGCCCGTGCGCTGGCCTTGCCGATCCAGTCGTCGAACGTGAGGGTGAGGTCGGCCAGCGCATCCCATCGCGCGCGATCCGTTGCGGCGCCTTCGGGCGGCCGGTCGGCGGGCAGCTTCCACTCGGTGCGCAGCAGGTCGCGCAGCTTGTCGGGGTTGGCGATGTGGGTGTAGTCCAGCTCCGCTTCCTGGAAGACCGTGGTGCGCAGCCAGGGGTAGTAGGCGGCGGCGAAGTCGAGGTGGTCGACGCCGACGTGACTGCGAAATTCGGCGATGCAGTTCGGCGCGTCCTTGGTGTCCTTCCAGCCGCCCCAGACGTCCAGGATGGCGAAGCGGTTGCGCATCACGCCGCCGCAGTGGGCCAGCATGTGCCGCTGCACGCGGATGCATTCGAGTTCCCCGAGCAGCACGCAGTCGGGGATCACGACCAGTGTCGGTTCCTGCTCCTTGATCAGCGTGTCGATGCCTCCAGTGAGGGCGTCGGCCTCGACCGCGTCACTCTCGTAGTCGCCCACCGAGACCACGTAGCAGGCACCGCCGCCGTTCAGGAAGAAGTGGCGCATGCCGGCATAGAGCAGGAAGCGGCCCCCGGCGGCGCCCTGGGCCTGCGTGAGCAGGAACTCCCCGTCGCCGAGCTTGAAGGGGGCGGGTCCGCCGGGCGATGACACCGTTTCGGCTCCGGCCTTGGCAGGCCGTTCCCCGAGGACGAACCTGGCCTGCGGCGCGAAGCCGAAGTACTCGTGGAACTCGGCCAGCGAGGTGATCCGCCACGGCCGCTTGTGCAGTGTCTTGCCCTGGTGTTCGGCCCGCTCGGTGTAGCCAATGAAGGCGGGCACCGCGGTGGCGACCTCGACCACCGAGTTCGGGAACGCGTTCTTCTCGACGATGTACGCACCGGGGGTCTTCATGGCGGACAAGGGGAGACTCCTTGGGGTGTGCTGCGTCGTGCCCGGAGTATCAGGGGGTCAAGCGTCGTTGCCGCGCACGCTCATGCGGGCCGCAGCACGCCCTGCTCGCCCAGAAAGGCGAGCGCGTAGTCGGCCAGCGGCGGGCCCGCGACGAGCACGTGCGGGTGCCCGCCGCGCGCGCCACTCCAGGCGTGTCCGAGCCCGGGCAGCGTGCGCAGGCGCAGCACGAGGCGGCCGGCGGCGCGGTACTCGCGGCCGTCGGCAAGCGGCTGTTCGGCCAGCCCGCCGGGCCGGCGCTGCAGCACGTGCAGGGCCTGGGTGGCCAGTTGCTCGGCGCAGAGTGGCGCCACCACGTCGTCGTCGGCCCCGTGCAGCACGAGCAGCGGCGCGCAGCCTTCGAGGTGCAGGGCGGCGAGCGTGGGCGAGATCGACAGGCCCTGCTTCATCACCTTGCGTGGGTCCTGCAGGCTGCCGCGGCCGAGCAGCGGCGGCGCGGCCACGGTCACCACGGCATCGAAGCGCGCCGGATGATGGAAGGCCAGCAAGGCCGCCAGCCCGGCACCCGCGCTCAGCCCCATGGCGGCGACGCGGCCGCAATGCACGCGCTCGGCGGCGCTGTCCAATGCCCGCAACACGACCTGCAACTCGCCCTGGCCGTTCTGGGCGGGCGGGTGGAACCAGTTCCAGCAGCGCCACGCATTGGCGCGCTCGCCCTGCTCCGGGCACAGCAGGCGGAAGCGCCCGCGGTCGGCGGCTGCCACGAGGCCGGTGGCGATGGCGAAGTCGATGGCGCGCTGGCCACAGCCGTGCAGCAGCACGATGAGCGGCGCCTCCTGGTCGTCGGCGAGGCCCGCAGACCGGTACAGCCAGCACTCCCAGCGGGTATGGCTGAAGGGCATCGGCCACCAAGTCCAGCGTGCCACCGCGGCCTCGACCTCGAGGTGCAGCCAGCGGCCGCGCAGCAGGCCGGTACGCTTGGCCAGCCAGTTGCGAAAGCGCTGCCACAGCGGTTGCAGGCGGGGCCAGTTCATGCAGCCCACCGTAGCACAGGCAGGTGACGCCGGCCCGGGGCCGCGGCGGCGGCGCGCTTCGTCAGGATCAGGTCAGTGCGCCTGCCATGCCAGGCCGGCCCACACGAACGCCAGCGACATCAAGGTCACCGGGATGCCAGTGCGCGCGTGCGCGGCCCAGCCGATGCGGATGCCGGCCCTCTCGGCCAGGTCGACGACGATGAGGTTGGCGATCGAGCCCACCAGCAGCAGGTTGCCGGCGAAGGTGCTGGCCAGGGCGAGCAGCATGCCCGAGGACAACGCGGCCGCGCTGCCCGGCTCGCCGAGGTGGGGCAGCAGCAGCATCACCGCCGGCACGTTGGAAACGAGGTTCGACAACACCACGCCCAGCACCAGCAGCGCGCCGGGCTCGTGCAGGTGCACGCCCGAAGCGGCCAGCCACGCCACCGCCTGCGCCGCCAGCCCCGTGCCCTGGAACGCGTGGTTGACGACGAACAGGCCGATGAAGAGAAGCAGCAGCGGCCAGTCGACATAGCCCATCACCTGCGCCGAGTGCAGGCGGCGGCTGAGCAGCAGCACGCCGGCGCCGACGAGGGCGGCCACCTCCCGCGGCCAGCCGGTGAAGAGGAAGACGAGCATCAGCACGGTGGCGACGGCGAGGCCCTTCGCGGTCTGCCAGGCGTCGAAAGGGGGCGAGTCGGCGTCGGCCGGGCGCGTCAGCGTGGGCACGGTCGGTACCACGGCGGCGTCCGCCGGCAGCGGCAGGTCGGCACCCTGGCCACGCACCGCCGCCCGAGCGCCCGGGCCAAACGCCAGCCAGGCCCACAGTGCCACGAGCGACAGTGCCACTGGCACGAGCGCCGCCCACACATAGCCTGCGAACGGCAGCTTCAGCAGCGAGCCGATGAGCATGTTCTGCGGGTTGCCGATCAGGGTGGCGGCCGAGCCGATGTTGGCCGCGCAGGCCAGGCCCACGAGGAAGGGCAGTGGGTTGATACGCCGCTCGATGCAGATGCGTGCCACCACCGGCGTCATCGCGAGGCAGATGACGTCGTTGGAGAACACGGCGGACAACACCGCCGCGACGGCAATGAGCACGGCCAGCAGGCCGTTGCGCGCCAGCGGCATCTGCCCCACGGCGCGCGTCACCTCGGCGTAGAAGCCGCCCAGCCGCATTTGCGCCGACACCACCATGAAGGCGAACAGCAGCACCAGCGTGGGCAGGTCCACCGAGCGCGCCGCCTCCTCCAGCGGCATGCCGGTGAGGGCGATCATCGCGATGGCGCCCAGCAGCGCCACGCCCGAGCGGTCGAGCTTCAGGCGCGGCAGGCCGCCGAGGAACATGCCGAGGTAGACGATGCCGAAGACGGCGAGAACGCCCCATTCGGGCCAGGGCAGGTCGGGCACGCTCGGCAAGGTCATCAGGGCGTCATGGACACGGAGGGCCGCCGATCATAGGCAGGCCCTCAGTGCGCCCCTGCGTCTGCGAGGGCGCCGACACGGCCGCCGCCGCGGCGGCCCGCGCCGCGGGCGCGGGCCGCCCTACGAGGGCAGGAAGTCCACCGGCCAGCTCACGACCATCGGCTCCACGTCCTTGGCGCCGAAGTCGAACTGCCGGATGCGCGCCACGAGCTTGCGTTCGAGGTCGTCGTTCTTGATCTCGCTGCTGAGCACGCGGCAGTCGATGACCTGGCCGCTCGGGTCGATCTTCAACTGCACCACGACCTTGCCCTGCAGCGACGAATCCTCGCGCAGCGCCCGGTTGTACAGGGCATAGATGGCGCCCTTGTTGCGCTCGAAGACGAGCTTGATCTCCTCGATCGAGCGGCTGGCCTTGCCGCTGCCGCTGCGCGTGAGCGTGCCGCCCGCGGCCGGTCCGGCCCCGGCGCCACCCCCGGCACCCGCGCG
>JALHOU010000205.1 GCA_022842825.1 Rubrivivax sp. | reverse complement strand
TTGGCCACTTCGTCCTTGACACCTGGGTGGCCGATGCCCAGGCGCAAGCGCCAGAAGTCGAGCGTGCCGAGCATGGCGTGGATGTCCTTCAGGCCGTTGTGGCCCGCGGCGCTGCCGCCGAGCTTGAGCTTGGCCTGGCCGGGCTGCAGGTCGAGCTCGTCGTGCACGACGAGGATCTGCCGCGGCTCGATCTTGAAGAAGCGCGCCAGCCCCGCCACCGAGACGCCGGAGCGGTTCATGAAGGTCATCGGCTCGAGCAGCCAGACGGGCCCGCCGTCGGCGGTCTTGCCGTTCACGCGTGCCACCAACCCCTGGTAGCTGCGCTCGGGCGCGAGGTGGGCGCGCAACTCCGCGGCCAGCGCCTCCAGCCACCAGAAGCCGGCGTTGTGGCGCGTGGCCTCGTACTCAGCGCCCGGGTTGCCCAGGCCGACGAAGAGTCGAATCATGGCGGCCATTATCGGCAGCGCCCCAAACAGACAGGCCTCACCGGAGTGAGGCCTGCGTTGGGGGGTAGGGCGCCTTCGCGGCGGCTCCCCCACCCGAGGGGGCAGCGTGGGACGCGGCGGCCAGCATGCTGTGCCGCGCGCCGCCACCCGATCACTTCTTGTTCTGCTTCTCGTCCTTCTTGGGCTTGGCCTTCTTGTCGGCAGGCGCCACCACCACGGGCGCCGCGGCCGGCGCTTCCTCGGCCTCGGCCTTGGGCACGGTGACGGAGACGATGACCGGGTTGAGCGTGCCGTGCTTGACCACCTTGATGCCCTCGGGCAGCTTGAGGTCGCTGGCGTGCAGGCTCTGGCCCTTGACAAGATTGGACAGATCGATGGTCACGAACTCGGGCAGTTGCGAGGCCAGGCACTCGATCTCGATCTCGGTGGCCACGTGGCCGACGAGGCAGTGGTCGGTCTTGACCGCGGGCGAGTTCTCCTCGCCGCTGAAGTGCAGCGGCACCTTCTTGCGCAGCCGCGTGCTCTCGTCGACGCGCTGGAAGTCGATGTGCATGACGATGGGCTTCCAGGCGTGCATCTGGAAGTCGCGCAGCAGCACCTTCTCGTGCACCGGCCCATGGGCGCCGGCCAACTCCATCTCGAGGATGGAGCTGTGGAAGGCTTCCTTCTTGAGCGCGAAGAAGAGCGCGTTGTGATCGAGTTCGATCATCCTGGGCGTGCCTGCGCCATAGACGATGCCGGGCACCTTGTCAGCGCGGCGCAGGCGGCGGCTCGCTCCGGTCCCCTGCAGGCTGCGCTCGTAAGCGGTGAATTTCATTTCGACTCCGATTGAAAAGGCGCCCGCGACCAGGCGCCGTGTGATGGCTCGGCACAAGCCAAGCCCGCTTGGCCGGCCCCGCGAAGGGCCGGTTTATCCTCTAGAAGTTGTTGTTCTGCTCCGAGAACAGCGACGTGACCGACTCGCCGTCGCTGATGCGGCGGATCGTCTCGGCGAACAAGAAGGCCACCGACAGCTGGCGGATCTTCGGGTTGGCCTTGGCCGCGTCGGACAACGGGATGGTGTTGGTGACCACCACCTCGTCCATCGCGCTCCTGGCGATGCGCTCCACCGCCGGGCCGGAGAAGACGGGGTGCGTGCAATAGGCGTAGACGCTCTTGGCGCCGCGTTCTTTCAGCACCTCGGCCGCCTTCACGAGCGTGCCGGCGGTGTCGATCATGTCGTCCATGATCACGCAGTTGCGGCCCTCGGTCTCGCCGATGACGTGCATGACCTCGGAGACGTTGGCCGTCGGGCGGCGCTTGTCGATGATGGCAAGGTCGCAGCCGAGCTGCTTGGCCAGCGCGCGCGCGCGCACCACGCCGCCGACGTCGGGCGAGACGACGACGAGGTTGTTGTAGCGCTTGCTCTTCAGGTCCGACAGCAGCACGGGGCTGGCGTAGATGTTGTCGACCGGGATGTCGAAGAAGCCCTGGATCTGGTCGGCGTGCAGGTCCATCGTCAGCACGCGCTCGACGCCCACGGTCTCGAGCAGGTTGGCCACCACCTTGGCGCTGATGGGCACGCGCGTGCTGCGCGGCCGGCGGTCCTGCCTCGCATAGCCGAAATACGGGATCACGGCCGTGATGCGGCGAGCGCTCGCGCGCTTCATCGCATCGACCATGATGAGCAGCTCCATCAGGTTCTCGTTCGTCGGCGTGCAGGTGGGCTGCACGACGAAGACGTCGCGGGCGCGCACGTTCTGCCGGATCTCGACCGTGACCTCGCCGTCGGAGAAGCGGCCGACCGACGCCTGGCCGAGTTCGACGCCCAGGTGCGTGGCGATCTCCTGCGCCAGCACCGGGTTGGCGTTGCCGGTGAAGAGCACGGTGTTGAACAGCACGGGATGGCTCCGCGTTGGAGACCCGGCTGGACCGGACCCGGGGCTGGGGGCCGGGCCGGTCACCGGATCAGGTCTGGCTGACGCAGTGGATGGGTTTGGCAGGGGAGGAAGGACTCGAACCCTCGCATGTCGGAATCAAAATCCGATGCCTTGACCAACTTGGCGACTCCCCTACACGGGAGGTGGCAACCCGGGTCGGGACGCCACCACCGAAAACTCAGTCAGCCGGCCCAGTGCACCAATGGGTGCCGGGCCAGCCCCTTGCACATCCGCCCCACCCACCCGGCCGGCAGATCCGCCGTGAACTCCGGCGCCACTGCGGCCGGCGCGGGCATCGCCTCGTGGTTGTCACTCGGGGCGGCCGTGCCAGGACTCGATTCCACTCTCGCGAAGACCGCACTGCCCGAGCCCGTCATGCGGCTGTTGCCGTAACGCGCCTGGAGCCAGCGGGCTGCCTCGGCAACCTCGGGGCACCGGTCTTCGGCCGGGGGCTGCAGGTCGTTCCTGCCGAACCCTTCGTGGACCCAGGCTCCAACCCGGGCCCTGGCCGAATTCCTAGTCCGGGACGCCCCGGGACCGGTATCCCCCGGGTCGCCCGACATCCTGCCGTCGCGGCCTCCAAGAGAGCCTGCGAGTATAACCGGCGACGCCACCGGCTCGGTGTCGCGCCGGAGCAGCGGATGCGTGAAGATGCTTCGCGTCTCGATCGAAGCCGGCGGCTTGACCACCGCGTAGCGCAGCTCGGGCACCTCCACCGGCAGCAGGCGCTCGCCGATGCCCTCGACGAAGGCGTTCTCGCCGCCGATGAAGAACGGCACGTCGGCACCGAGTTGCAGGCCGAGCGCCGCCAGCCGTTCGCGCGGCCAGTGCAGGCCCCACAGGCAGTTGAGCGCCAGCAGCGTGCTGGCGGCATCGGAGCTGCCGCCACCCATGCCGGCGCCGGTGGGTAGGCGCTTGTCGAGGTGGATGTCCACGCCCAGCGGGCAGCCGCTGGCCGCCTGCAGCGCCCGCGCGGCGCGCACGCACAGGTCCTCGGCCGGCAGCGCGACGCCAGCGTCGGGGCGTTGGTCGTGCCGGCGCAGGGCCCCATCCCCGCGCCGCTCGAAATGCAGCCGGTCAGCCCAGTCGATGAGCACGAACAGCGACTGCAGCAGGTGGTAGCCGTCGGCGCGCCGCCCCACCACGTGCAGGAAGAGGTTCAGCTTGGCCGGCGCGGGCACGTCGTGCAACGCACGCAAGGTCATGATCGTCCCCCCGGGGTGCGGACGTCGGGGTCCAGCACGATGCGCACGGTGACGACCGGCGGCTGGCTGCGCCGGGCTTCGATGCGCCCCTCGGCCAGGCGCGAAAGATCGACCACCCAGCCGAGTTGCTCGAAGCCCGCGGCCGCCAACCCTGGAGCAGGCGCCTGCCCTGCCGCCGGCGCCGACCCCACGCCGGACGGCGGACCCGACGCCGTCGCCGACACCGGCGCGGTCGTCGGCAAGGGGCCGGCCGCCGCCCCGCGCCAGGGACGCCCGGCCAGCCAGTCGGGCCAGGCCGCCAGCGGCACCCGCTCACCGAGGGCCCGCTCGGCCAGTTCGTCCAGCGTGTCGAAGCGCGTCTCGCCTTCGGGCGTGACGAGCCACGCACTGCCGGGCGACCAGCGCGCCAGTGCCACCTGGGTGCCTAAGGGCGACAGCAGGGTCAACCCACCGCGCACGCCGTCGCCTCGCCACTCGAAGGCCGCGCTGATGCTCTGCGCGGGCCGCGTCGGGCTGGCATCGACCCGCACGCTGAGCCGGCCGGCGGCGGTGAGCCCCAAGGCGCTGTCGGCGGGCTGCGGGCCGGCACAGCCGCTCAACCCGGCCGCGGCGGCCACGGCTGCAGCCAGCACGCACCGCAGCGCGCGGCGGCGCCTGGCCGGGCCGGCCACGGTCACAGGTCGACGCGCAACCGCGTCAGCGTTTCGCGCAGCACCTCGTTGGCTGCGTCCTTGCCGCGCGACTCGCGCCAGATGCGCCGGGCCTCGTCCTTGCGGCCGAGCGACCACAGCACCTCGCCGAGGTGGGCGCCGATCTCGGCGTCCGGGCGCGCCCGCCAGGCGCCCTCGAGGACGCGCAGCGCCTCCTCGCGGTTGCCCATGCGGAACTCGACCCAGCCGAGGCTGTCGGTGATGAAGGGGTCGCCGGGCGCGAGCTCGAGCGCACGCTGGATGAGCGCGCGCGCTTCGGGCAGCCGCAACCGGCGATCGGCCAGCGAGTACCCGAGCGCGTTGTGCGCGTGCGCGTTGGTGGGCTTGAGCTCGATGACGCGGCGCAACAACCGCTCCATCTCGTCGAGGCGGTCGAGCTTCTCGGCCATCATGGCCTGCTCGTAGAGCAGGTCGCTGTCGTCGGGCAGACGCCGCAACGCGCCGGCGAGCACGTCGTAGGCCTCGCGCCAGCGCTTCACTTCGCGCAGTACGCCCACCTCGGCCACCAGCTTGGCGCGGCCGTCCTCAGTGGTGCGCTCCGGCGCCTGGCGGATCAGGTCCCGCGCCTCGTTCACCCTGCCCTGCCGGGCCATGATCGACGCGCGTCGCGTCTGCACTTCCAGGGCCCGGCGAGGGTCCTCGACGCGCTTGAGCCAGCCTTCGGCGGCGCTGAAGTCGCCACGCTGTTCGGCCGCCTGCGCCAGCATCAGCCAGGCCTGCACCAGGCCACGTTCGGGCGAAGTCGGCGCGGGCTCGTCGTCCCCGTCGGCATCGTCGGCGGCGGGCGCCGGCGCGCTGCCCGCGCCCTGCACCAGCTCGACATATCGGTTCAGCGCCACTTCGGCCTCGCGCGAGTGGCGCAACTCGAGCTCAAGCGCGCCAAGCGTGAGGTACGCCGGCGCAAAGTCCGGCTGCTGTTTCACGGCCTGCTGCAGCTGAGTCACCGCCTCGGCATAGCGCTGCGAATCGGTGAGCGTGCGCACATAGGCCAGCCGCATCTGCGCGTCGACGTCGGGCCGCGCCATGTGGGCGGCGACGATGCGCGCGGCCTCGGACTGGGTGCGCATCATCTCCATGGCCAGCAGCACCGGCCCGGGCGCCGCAGGCTCCAGATCGTTTGCCTCGCGCACCAGCGCCAGCGCGCGGTCGGTGTCGCCCGCCGCCAGCCAGGCCCGGCCCTGCGCCACACGGGCAGGCACCCGGGTGGCCTCGGCCTGCAGGTGCGGACGCACGATGTCTTCGATGAGCGCCGCCACGGCCTTCGGCTCACCGGCGCGGGCGAAGAAGCGCGGCAGCGCGGCGATGGTGTTGCCCCGTTCGGCCAGCGGCGTGGCGGCGATGAGCGAGCGCGCCGGCTCGGCCGTGTCCGCGAGCCGACCCATCGCGACGAGGATCTGCAACTGCGTGCGCAAGGCGTCGGCGGATTCCGGGCGCGACGAGCGCCAGGCACGCGAGGCCGCCAGCGCCTGGTCGCCCGAGCGCGCCGCGAGCGCGATGTCGACGGCGCGGCGGAACAGCGCCTCGTCGCGTGTGCGGCGGGCGGCATCGAGGATGACCGCGTAGGCGGTGCCGTTCTCGCCGCCGCGCAACTCGAGCTCGCCGATCAGCAGCTGATAGAAGAGCGGGGCGTCGAGGGTCGAGTTGACCACTGCCGACGCGGCCTCGCCGCCCGGTGCGGCCGGCGCGGCCGGCAACGGGCGGTCGGGTTGGGCGCGCACCGCCGGTGCCACGAAGGCCAGCGCCGAGGCGACCGCAAGCGCAGCAGCCATGGCGACAGGGGTGCCACGATCGGGAATCAGCGGCCTCGCGGCGGCTCGGCGGGGGGAGGGGAGCATGGCGGGGCGGCGCCGCGGCGCCGAGGCAGGCGAGGGGTTCGATTCATTCTCACATAATGAATTCATGCCCGAGTTGCCAGAGGTAGAGGTCACCCGCCAAGGAATCGACGAGCCTCTGCGCGGCGCCCGCGTCCTCGGTGTGCGGCTGGGCAAACCGCTGCGCTGGCCGCTGGGTTGCCGGAAGGGGCGGCTGCTCGGCACCGAGGTGGGGCCGGTCGCCCGGCGCGGCAAGTATCTGTGGCTGCCGCTGTCGCGCCAGGGCGAACCGGCCGGCGGGCTGCTGATGCATCTGGGCATGTCGGGCTCGCTGGCCCTGCTCGGCTCGGCCGGGGCGCCGGGGCCGCACGACCACTTCGACCTCGCCACCGACCGCGGCACGCTGCGCCTCACCGACCCGCGGCGCTTCGGCGCCGTGGTCTACGCGCCGGGCCTGGACCAGCCGCCGGCCGACCGCCTGCTGGCCCGCCTCGGCGCCGAACCTTTCGATACAGCCTTCGGCGCCGACACCTTCCACCGCGCCCTGCGCCAGCGCCGCGCCCCCATCAAGACCGTGCTGCTCGCCGGGGAGGTGGTGGTCGGCGCAGGCAACATCTACGCCTGCGAGGCGCTGCACGAGGCGGGCATCCACCCCATGACGCGCAGCGACCGCATCAGCGGGCCCCGGGCCGCCGCCCTGCTCGAGGCCGTGCGGCGCACGCTCGCCCGGGCGCTGGCCCTCGGCGGCTCCACCCTGCGCGACTTCAGCGACGTGCACGGCGCCAGCGGCGCCTACCAGGCCGAAGCGGGCGTCTATGGCCGCGCCGGCGAGCCCTGCCGGCGCTGCGGCCGGCCGGTCCGTCGCGTGGTGCAGGCCGGCCGCTCCACCTACTACTGCGCGGGCTGCCAGCGCCGATAACCCACCATGGCAAAGCCCGACATCGCCACGCCACGTGCATGGCTCGAACCCGGCGGCAACAGCACAGTCCGCTGAACCGACCCGTCCCGATCCCGCTCATTGCTGCCAAAACCGCATGCCGCGAGATAAACGGACACAGCCAACGCCGAACCCCTGCGCTAGCATGCGTCGCGCGCAGCACGCACCCTCTGGATGAAGACCGTCATCGCCCGTCACCTCGACGCCCTGGCCGGCTGGCGCGCCGCGGTGGACCGACGGGTGCTTTCGCTGTCGGGCCTGCTCTCCTCGAGCGACCTGCAGGACGACGCGGCATCGGCGCAGATCATCGCACTGCGCGAGCGCCTCGCCTCCGACAAGCTGGTGCTGGCCTTCGTGGCCGAGTTCTCGCGCGGCAAGTCCGAGCTCATCAACGCCATCTTCTTCGCCGACGCCGGGCGGCGCGTGCTGCCCGCCACGCCGGGGCGCACGACGATGTGCCCGGTGGAACTGCGCTACGAGCCGGCACTGCCGCCGCGCCTTTCGCTGCTGCCCATCGAGACGCGACTGCGCGGCTTGTCACTGGCCGAACTGCGTGGCCGCGACGAGCACTGGCAGCACGTGGCGCTGGAGCCGCGCAACCCGCAGGCGCTGACGCACGCGCTGTCGGCCGTCACTCGCACGCAGCGGGTGAGCGTCGAGCAGGCCACCGCGCTCGGCTTCTGGAACGAGGAGCAACCGGAGGACAACCCGCCACAGGGCGCCGACGGTCTGGTCGAGGTGCCGGCCTGGCGCCATGCGCTCATCAACTACCCGCACCCGCTGCTCGAGGCGGGGCTGGTCGTCATCGACACGCCGGGGCTCAACGCCATCGGCGCCGAGCCCGAGCTCACGCTCGGCCTGCTGCCCACCGCGCACGCCGTTGTCTTCGTGCTCGGCGCCGACACCGGCGTGACGCGCACCGACCTCGCCATCTGGCGCGAGCACCTGGGCGGCGCCAGCCTCGAGCGCTTCGTGGTGCTGAACAAGATCGACACCCTCGTCGACCCGCTCGCCACGGCCGAAGAGGTGGCCGAGCAGATCGAGCACCAGCGCCAGCTCACTGCCGCCACCCTGCAGATCCCGCTGACGCGCGTGTTCGCGCTGTCGGCGCGCGACGCACTCTCGGCCCGCGTCGGCCACAACGCCGACGCCGTGACCGCCAGCCGCCTGCCGCCGCTGGAGCGTGCGCTGGCGCAGGAGCTCATGCCGCGCCGGCACGAGCTGCTCGTGTTGGCCGCCGTGGCGGTGGTGCAGCAGCTGCACACCGGCGCGCTGCGGCGCCTGGCCGACCGCCGCCGCCACACCGCCGAGCAACTGCTCGAGCTGCGCGGCCTGCGCGGCAAGAGCAGCAGCAAGCTCGAGCGCATGCTCGACCGCGTCGAGGCCGAGGCGGCCGAGTTCGAGCGCTGCACGGCGCGGCTGGCGGCGCTGCGCTCGGTGCAGATGCGCCAGCTGCGCGAGATGACGGCACGCCTGTCCAACGAAACGCTGCGCCGCGAGGTGGCGCAGATGCAAGGCCAGACCTCGGGCAAGCCGTTCAACATCGGTGGCAAGGCCGCCTTCGCCGAACTGCTGGAGCGGCTGCGCGCCGTGCTCGTCGCCGCCGAGAAGCAGGCCGACGAGATGCGCCAGATGCTCGAGGCGAGCTTCACGCAGCTCAACACCGAATTCGGCTTCGCGCTTGTCGTCGGGCCGACACCGGCACTGGACGGCTACCGGCGCGAGCTCACGCTGATCGAGGACAACTACAGCCGCTACTTCGGCTTCCACCAGGCCTGGCGCATGGCCCAGCCGGGCTTTGCCGAGCAGTTCCGGCGCATGCTGCTGTCCAAGCTGCGCGTGATCTACGAGAACGCGGCCGCCGAGCTGGAGTTGTGGAGCAAGGCCAGCTCGGGCCAGATCGAGATGCAGCTGCGCGAGCGGCGGCGCGGCTTCGCGCGCCGGCGCGAGTCGCTGGAGCGTGTACAAAGCGCCGCCGGCGAGCTCGAACTGCGCATCGCCGAGGTCCAGCAGCAGGAGGACCACCTCGTACAGCAAATCGGCCGCATCGAGGTGTTGGCGGCCAACGCCGTGGCCGCGGCGCGCTGCGCCCCGGGCGAGGAAGACCTGCTCGTCGACGCCGTCGTGGCGGGCGAATCGGTGCCCGCGCGGGCGGCCGAGAGCCGCCGGGCCGACGTGCGCCTGGACCACCAGCCGACGCGGGCCACCCGGCAGGAC
>JALHOU010000204.1 GCA_022842825.1 Rubrivivax sp. | reverse complement strand
CCGAGCCCGGTGCCCGCGCCGCACCCTCGCGAACGAGCGGGCCCAGCGCGGCCAGGGCCGATTGCACCTCCTCGATGGGCGCCGTCATCGTCGTCGCCAGCATCGACGTGGTGCCGTGCACGGCGTGGCGGCGTGCCACGGCCAGCGCCGCATCGGCGCCGTCCATCACGTCGTGGCCACCGCCGCCGTGCACGTGCAGGTCGATGAAGCCAGGCAGCACGATGTCACGCCGGCCGTCGCGCACTACGCGCTCGTCGGCCACCGGCGTGCCGCGCAGCGCCGTGATGCGGCCGCCCTCGTGCTCGAGCACGCCGTCGACGAAGCCTTCGGGCGTGAGGATGTGGCCTTCGAGGCGGGCGGGCATGGGCTTGGACAGCGGTGCGGTGGGCGTGGCCTTTGGGCCGATGGTGCGGGTGACAGTGTCGCCGTTTCGCCGCGCGTCGGATCAGGGTGCCACGGACACATGCTGTGCCAGCACCAGCCAGCGCTCGCCCATGCGCTCGAGCACGACGGTGAAGTTCTGCAGCACCTCCACCATCTGCACGGGTGGCGCGGCAGCGCCGGGCGCCGGGGCGCCGGCCGGGATCCGGAACCGGTACTGGCCAGACAGCACCGTGATGGCCCCGCTCACGCGCGTGGTCTGCTGCACCAGTGCTGCGGTCGGGTTGGGTCGGCTGCCGCAGCCGGCGGCCAGGTAGCGCTGCAGGCCTTCGCGCGTGGTGATCGCCTGCTTGGTGTTGGAGGTGGCGAAGGTGAAGAGCGGTGCATACGCACCGACGAAGCCAGCCTCGTTGCAGGTGTTGAAAGCCTCGATCAGGCGGGCGTGCGCCAGCGTGGCCGTGGCGCCGCCCGGTGGCGCCGGCGCGTGCGCCGGGCCGGGGGCGGTTTCACAGCCGACCAGCACGAGCACGAGCGAGAGCGCCGGCGCACGAAGGGGCCAGCGTGCGGGCGCCTTGCCGCACCCGCGCGCGCTTGGCGGCTGCGGCGTGGCGCGCCACTGCCGGGCACGGGCGGTCGTGGTGGTGTCGTGGCGGCTGCGAGTGGTCATGTCGGTGCGCTCTCCAGGGCTCCTGCGCGCCGGCCGGCGCGGGGTTGCGATGATGCGCCTTTGCCGGCCCCGACCCGCCTCGCTGATTCGCGTCGTTACCGACCTGTCATGGCGGCGACAAGGCGATGCCATCCGTGCCGAACCGGCATCCGTGTCCGGGCCATGATCCCCCGCCCTCGGGAAGCTTCGGCCCGCCGCCACAATGCGCCTGATGGCCGTCGCATTGCCCGCCCCACCGCCACCCGGCCCGCGCCGGGGCCCCCGTCGCCGCGCCGACCTTTTCAACTTCGTCTACCTCGCCTCGCAGAGCCCGCGCCGGCGCCAGTTGCTCGAACAGGCCGGCGTGCGCTTCCAGCCTCTGCCGCCGGCGCCGCACGAGGATGCCGAGGCGCTGGAGGCGCATCAACCCGGCGAGCTGCCCGCCGACTATGTCCAGCGCGTGACGGCCTTGAAGCTGCGCGCCGCGCTGCGCAGGCTCGAGGCCTCGGGCCATCCGCCGGCGCCCGTGCTCTGTGCCGACACCACGGTGGCGCTGGGCACGCGCATCCTGGGCAAGCCGGCCGACGCGGCCGAGGCCGCGCTCACGCTGCGCCGCTTGGCCGGCCGTACGCACCGTGTGCTCACCGCCGTGGCCGTGCACGACGGCCGGCGCGTGTTTCGCGCGCTGTCGGTCTCGCGCGTGCACTTCGCGCCGCTGCCCGAGCGCGTCGTCGTCGCCTACGTGGTCAGCGGCGAGCCCTTCGGCAAGGCCGGTGCCTATGCCATCCAGGGGGCGCTCGCGGGCTACATCGCGCGCATCGAGGGCAGCCACTCGGGCATCATGGGCCTGCCGCTTTTCGAGACCGTGCAGTTGCTGCACGCCGCCGGCGTCGAGACGGCGCTGGCCACCCCCTAGACTTGCCGCATGGCCAGCCAGGACATCCTCATCAACTGGGCCCCGCAGGAGACGCGCGTCGCCATCGTCGAGAACGGCGCCGTGCAGGAGCTGCACATCGAGCGCACGCTCGAGCGTGGCCAGGTCGGCAACGTCTATCTCGGCAAGGTGGTGCGCGTGCTGCCCGGCATGCAGAGCGCCTTCGTCGACGTGGGGCTGGAGCGTGCCGCCTTCCTGCACGTGGCCGATCTGCTGCCCGCCTCGCCCGTGGCGCGCGCCACAGTGGGCGGGAACCACGGCAACGGGCAGCAGGGTGGCGGCGCGGCGGGCAACGGCAACGGCAGCGGAAACGGAAAGGGCAACGGCAACGGCAACGGCAACGGCAGCGCGGGTTCCGGCGCTGCCACGTCGGCATCGGCCAGCGCGGGTGGCGCCACGGCGGCGCGCGCCGACGCCACGCCGCTGCCCATCGAGCGCCAGGTGTTCGAGGGCCAGACGCTCACCGTGCAGGTCATCAAGGACGCCATCGGCACCAAGGGCGCGCGGCTGTCGACGCAGGTGTCGATTGCCGGGCGCATGCTCGTCTTCCTGCCGCACGACAACCACATCGGCATCAGTCAGAAGATCGGCAGCCCCGAACTGCGCGAGCAGCTGCGCGCGCGCGTCTCGGCGCTGGCTCAGGCCGGCCTGCCCGAGGGCGCGCCCACCGGCGGCTTCATCTTGCGCACGAACGCCGAGGAAGCCACCGACGCCGAGCTGGCCGACGACGTCGCCTACCTGCGCAAGGCCTGGGCGGCGATTCGCGAACGCGCCACGAGTCAGCCGCCCGGCACGCTGCTGCACCAGGACCTGAGCCTCGCCGAGCGCGTGCTGCGCGACCTCACGAACGAGGCTACCGCCGCCATCCGCATCGACAGCAAGATGCAGTTCGACGCGCTCAGGGCTTTCGGCGAGGTGTACATGCCACGCGCGGCAGGCAAGCTCGAGCACTACAAGGGCGAGCGGCCGATCTTCGACCTCTTCGGCATCGAGGAGGAGATCGCCAAGGCGCTCGGCCGGCGCGTCGAATTGAAGAGCGGCGGCTACCTCATCATCGACCAGACCGAGGCGCTGACGACCGTCGACGTCAACACCGGCGGCTATGTCGGCGCGCGCAACTTCGAGGACACGATCTTCAAGACCAACCTCGAGGCGGCCGGCGCCATCGCGCGCCAGCTGCGTCTGCGCAACCTGGGCGGCATCATCATCGCCGACTTCATCGACATGCTGCGCGAGGAGCATCAGGCGGCCGTGCTGGCCGAGCTGAAGAAGCAGCTTGCGCGCGACCGCACCCGCACCACGGTGAGCGGCTTCACGCAGCTGGGCCTGGTGGAGATGACGCGCAAGCGCACGCGCGAGAGCCTGGCGCACATGCTCTGCGAGCCCTGCCCCACCTGCCAGGGCCGCGGCCAGGTGAAGACAGCGCGCAGCGTGTGCTACGACATCCTGCGCGAGATCCTGCGCGAGGCGCGGCAGTTCGCGCCCAAGGAGTTCCGCGTCGTCGCCAGCGCCAGCGTCGTGGAGATGCTGCTCGACGAGGAGAGCGTCCACCTGGCGGGGCTGTCGGAATTCATCGGCCGGCCGATCTCGCTCTCCGCGGAGCCGACGATGAATCCGGAGCAATACGACATCGTGCTGATGTAGGGCTCGCCCCGCGCCGGCCTCGCCGGATGCGGGGCCCGGCGAGCTAGGCGCTGAAGGGCATCGTGTCAGTGGCGGTCGGTTCAGCGTCCCCGGCGCAGGCCGGCAGGCCGCGCCAGCGCCGCAGGAAGTCGCCCACGTCGTCGTCAGCCAGCGGCCGCGCCACCAGGTAACCCTGGATCGTGCGGCAGCCGTAGCGCTGCAGCACGCCGGCATGGGCGGGCTCCTCCACGCCCTCGGCCACGGTGTGCATGCCCAGCGTGCGCGCCAGGCCGAGGATCATCTTGACGATGGCGCGTGCGTCGCCGCGCGTGGCGAGCTCGCGCACGAAGCTGCGGTCGATCTTGAGCGTGTCGAACGGAAAACGGCGCAGGTAGGCGAGCGCCGAATAGCCGGTGCCGAAGTCGTCCAGCGCGATGCGCACGCCGGTGGCGCGCAGGGCGCGCAGCGCATCCAGCGTGGCCTGCGACTCCTGCAGGAAGACCGACTCGGTGATCTCCAGCTCCAGGCGCTCCGCCGGCAGCCCGGCCGCCTTCGCGGTGGCCAGCACGCGCTCGACGAAGCCGCTGCCCAGCGCCTGCACCGGCGAGACGTTGACCGACACCACCAGCGGCTGCGGCCACGCCGCGGCCTGGCGGCAGGCCTCGGCGAGCACCCAGTCGCCGATGGCCGTCATCAGCCCGCCTTCCTCGGCCACGGGGATGAACTCCGACGGTGGCACGTCGCCCAGTTCGGGGTGTCGCCAGCGTGCCAGTGCCTCGAAGCCGGTGACGGCCCAGTCGTCGATGCGCGCTTGCGGCTGGAAGACCAGGTGCATCTCGCCGCGCGCCAGCGCGCCGCGCAGAGCCTGCTCCAGCGCGACGCGGCGGCGTGTCGAGGCGGCCATGACGGGTGCGAAGAAGAGTGCTTCGTTGCGACCGGCGGCCTTGGCCGCATAGAGCGCCAGGTCGGCATGGTTGAGCAGCGTGTCCACGTCCTGGCCGTCACGCGGGGCGAGCGCGACGCCAATGCTGGCGCAGGTCGTGAGCTGCAGGCCGTTCACCAGGCAGGGCTGGCGCAGCGCCTCGATGACACGATGCGTCAGCTGCTCCACCTCGTGCAGCTCGCTGGCGGTCATCAACACCGCGAACTCGTCGCCGCCCAGGCGTGCGACCACGTCGCTGCGCCGCGTCACGCCGCGCAGGCGTTCGCCGACGGCCTGCAGCAGCGCGTCGCCGACGGCGTGGCCCAGGGTGTCGTTGACCGACTTGAAGTGGTCCAGGTCCAGGCACAGCACTGCGAAGTCCGCGGGCGGCCCGGCCAGCAGCGCCGAGAGCCGGCTGCGGAACTGGTGCCGGTTGGCCAGGCCTGTGAGCGCATCGTTGTGGGCCAGCCAGCTGAGCCGCAGGTTGGCCTTGCGTGCCGCGGTGATGTCGGTGGCCACGCCGCGCCAGCCGTCGGGGCGACCTTGTTCGTCGAGCAGCGGTTTGGCGCTCAGCGACCACCACAGCGTGCGGCGGCCACGCCGGGTGGGCAACGGCAGGTCGCGAAAGGGCACGCCTGCTTGCAAGGCCCCGCGCAGGTCGGTCAGGTGCGAGGAGGCTCCTTCTTCGTCGGGCAGCAACTCGGCCAGCAGGGCCAGGAGTGGCGTGCTCGTGAGCCTGGCGGCCGGCATCCCGAACAGCCGCGACAGCCGGGCCGAGACGTGGCGCAGCCGGCCGTCGCGCCCGGTCTCCCACAGGAGGTCGCTCGCGTGCTCTTCGAAGTCGCGCAGCAGCAGGCCGATCACCTCGTTCTGGCGTTCGGCCTCGGCCTCGGCCATGAGGCGGGCGCCGAAGAGTCGCGCCGTCGAGCGCACGCTGGCGATGACGATGCCGCAATAGACGAGGAGCAGCCCGCCGATCACCGGCGCCAGCGCCAGCCCGGAGGTGGCCAATGCCACCGCCGAGCCGCCGCCAAGGATGGCGACATAGGCCACGCCCGCCTGCGGCAGCGTGGCCAGGGCAAAGCCGCCGGCGCAGATCATGCCGGTGGCGACCGTGGCCACGAGCAGCTGTTGTTCGGAAGTGCCGCCGGGAAAGAGCGCGATCGGCATCGCGGCCCACAGGGTGGCGAGCAACGCGGCCTGCAGCGTCGCGCGCCGAACGGCGCGCGCCGAGGCTGTCTGGCGCCGCGGGGCGCGCCGCTGCTCGACCCAGGTGCTCGCGCCGCGCAGCGCCACGCCGACCACGGCCACGCCCCACAGCACCAGGAACACGTGCTGACCGCCCTCCCAGGTGCCATAGGCGACCAGGGCCACGTTCAGCAGGTTCGCCAGCATCGCCAACGGCGTCAGCCGCAGCACGGCCTGGAGCTGGCGCGCGCGGAAGCGCCGCGCGGCCGGCTCATCGGTCCGGTACGGCTCGAGCCAGTTCGCCAGGCGGCGCCAGCCGACGCTGGCCAGGGCGGTGTCGATGTTCAAGAGGAGGACCGGAGTACCGGCAAGGAGGCCCAGATTATTTCGATCGCCACGGTCCGCCATGGCAGGCTGTACAGCGACAAAGTCACTCTTTGGACCGCGATGGAAGCACCCACGGGCGTGGGCGATGTGCACTGCGTCGACGGGCGGCGGCCGCCTCAGCGTCGGTGGTTCGTGGCGGCCGCGGCTGGCGGGCGGTCCTCGGCGCGCACCTCGAGCGCGGCGGCCCACAGCCCGGCAGCGCTGTCGATGTCGGCGCAAAGCGAGGCAACCCCGATCGAGACGCGTGCAATCACGGGGTCGCCGCCGAGTGCGTACACGCCGCCCAGCGCGGCGGCCAGGCGCTGCCGGGTACCACGTGCGTCCGTGGGCCGGCAACCAGGAAGCAGCACGCCGAACTCCAGGCCCGCGAGTCGCACCACCGAGTCCTTGGCCCGCGTGCGTGCGCGCAGGCGGTTCCACAGCTCGTGCGACACCGCCGACTCCAGGCCGGACACGGGGCCGCCGTCGACCGTGCCGACGCCCTCGACGCCGATCGACACCACGGTCAGCGGTTGCCCGTAGCGGCGGCACTGCGACAGGTGGCGCTCGATCACGCTCAGGTACTCGGCCTGGCCGGGCTCGATGCCGGCCAAACTGCTCCGCGACCCTTCCAGGGGTGGCCCCTCGGGGGCACGGTGACCGGACAGAGGCTGGGCAGGTGGGTGCAGCATGGGAGATCCGCAGACGATGCAGGGTGTGGCGGGATGCCATCGGGCGCGCGGGGAAGGCTCCCGGCACGCCCGCGGCGGCGGCGGTCGAGGTCCTCGAAAGAGGCCCCTGTCCACTGAGACGCAATCACTGGCGGCAACCCGACATCCGCCGACAGCTCTCAACATCCCCACATCCCCAATTGCGAACAACGTCTCACTTCGGCGCCGGCCAGGGGCTGCACTAGAGTCGCAGCCTCCGACCCGCGCCCGCCCGGTGCCCATGTCCGAGATCACCCAGCTGCTTCAGGCTGCCCGCGGCGGCGATCGCGAGGCTGCCGACCGCGCCTATGCCCTGCTGTACGCCGACCTGCGGCGCCTGGCGCACAGCCGCCTGCGCCGTGAAGGTGTGTACACGCTCCTCGATACGACCTCGCTGGTGCATGAGTCGTACCTGCGCCTGCACGGGTCGGCCGAGGCCGGGTTCACGGGGCGTGACCAGTTCCTGGCCTACGCCGCGCGCGTGATGCGCAGCGTCGTCGTCGACCTCGTGCGCGCGCGCAACGCCGAGCGGCGCGGCGGCGGCGCGGCGCATGTCACGCTCAGCACCACGCTCATGGAGGGCGACCTCGGCCACGCCAGCCACCCGAACGGCCGTGACGAGGTGCTGCAGGTGCACGAGGCGCTCGACGCGCTGGAGCAGCAGGACGCGCGCCTGGCCAGCGTGGTGGAGATGCGCTACTTCGGCGGCCTGAGCGAGCGCGAGATCGCCGAGGCGATGGGCGTCACCGAGCGCACCGTGCAGCGCGACTGGCAGAAGGCACGCCTCTTCCTCGCCATGGCGATCGGCTGAGGCGGGCCGGCGACCCGATGCAAGGCATCGAGCCTGCCCGCTGGGCCGCGCTGTCGCCGCGGCTGGACGAACTGCTCGACCAGCCCGAGGCCGAGCGCGCGGCCTGGCTGGCGGCGCTGCGCGAGCAGGACGCGCCCCTGGCCGCCGAGCTCGAAGCCCTGCAGGCGCGGCTGCAGGGGCTGGACGCGCGCGCCTTCATGGCCGCGCCGGCGCTGCCGGCGCCTGCCGGCCTGGCCGGGCAGGTGCTCGGCGCCTACACGCTGGAGCGCGAGATCGGCCGCGGCGGCATGGGCCAGGTCTGGCTGGCACGGCGCACCGACGGGCACTACGAGGGCGCGGTGGCCATCAAGCTGCTGCAAGGCGGCCTGCTGCGCGCCGGCGAGGCGGCGCGCTTCGCGCGCGAGGGGCGCATCCTGGCGCGGCTGGACCAGCCGCACATCGCCCGGCTCATCGACGCCGGTGTCGCGCCCGAAGGCGGCCAGCCCTACCTCGTGCTGGAGTACGTGGATGGCGAGCCGATCGATCGCTACGTGCAGCGCCTGCAGCCGCCGCTGGCCGCGCTTCTCGCGCTGCTGATCGACGCCGCCGACGCGGTCGCGCACGCGCACGCCCGGCTGATCCTGCACCGCGACCTGAAGCCCTCGAACATGCTGGTGCGCGGCGACGGCCAGCTCAAGCTGCTCGACTTCGGCATCGCCAAGCTGCTGGACGAGCAGGCCGGCGCCGCCGCTGGCGAGCTGACGCAGCGCGCCGGCTCCGCCTACACGCCGCGCTACGCCGCGCCCGAGCAGCTGCAAGGGCAGGACGTGACCACCGCCACGGACGTCTATGCGCTCGGCGTGCTGCTCTACCAGTTGCTGGGTGGCGGCCACCCGACCGGTGCCGAGGAGGGCACGCCGCTGGAAGTGCTACGCGGTGTGGTGGAGACGGTGCCACGCCGCCTCTCGGAGCAGGTGCGGCGCCTGGGCGGCGCGGGCGCGCCCCGCCGCGCCGCCGAGCTGCGTGGCGACATCGACACCATCGTCGCGCGCGCGCTGAAGAAGAACCCCGCCGAGCGCTACGCCAACGCCGCCGAGCTGGCCGAGGACCTGCGCCGCACGCTGGCGCACGAGCCCATCCGCGCCCGGCCCGACACCTGGCTGTACCGCAGCGCCAAGTTCGTGCGCCGGCATCGCTTCGGTGTGGCGGCGGCCGGCATCGCGTTCGGCGCGGTGCTGACCGGCGCGGTGGTGGCGGTGCAGGAGTCGCGCGAGGCTGGCGCCCAGCGTGCGCAGGCCGAAGGGCTGCTGGAGTTCATGCTCGGCGACCTGCGCAAGAAGCTGCAGCCCGTGGGGCGGCTCGACGTGCTCGACGCCGTGGGCGAGCGGGCGCTCGCGTACTACGCGGCGCAGGAGGCGTCGAACCTGGACGCCGACGCGCTGGCGCGGCGGGCGCGGGCGCTGCACCTGATCGGCGAGATCGCCGAGCTGCGCGGGCAGGCGGCGGAGGCGCGACAGCGCTTCGCGGAGGCGGCGCGCAGCACGGCCGTGTTGCTGGCACGCGCGCCGAACGACCCGCAGCGCGTGTACGAGCATGCGCAGAGTGAGTTCTGGGTGGCCGAGGCGGCGCGGCGCGCCGGGAGACCGGACGAGGCGCAGGCGGGGTTGGAGCGGTATCGGGCGCTTGCGCAGCGGTTG
>JALHOU010000203.1 GCA_022842825.1 Rubrivivax sp. | reverse complement strand
ACGCAGGCGGCCGAGGTGGACGAGGAGAACTTCTTCCATGCCCGCGAAACCGGCGGCACCGTCGTCTCGAGTGCGCTCGTGCTGATGGAGGAGATCATCCGCGCCCGCTACAACCCGAGCGAGTGGAACATCTACGGCGCCCAGGCCTCCGACGGCGACAACTGGCACCACGACAGCGGCCGCTGCCGCGAGTTGCTGGCCGAGAAGCTGCTGCCGCTGTGCCGCTACTACGCCTACGTGCAGGTGGCCGAGGAGGAGCAGAACCTCTGGGAGGAGTACACGCAGCTGCTCGAGGGCCACAAGCACTTCGCGATGCGCAAGGCCACCGAGCCTTCGCAGATCTATCCTGTGTTCCGCGACCTCTTCAAGAAGGAAGGTGCGGAGGCGGCGGCATGAAGCGGCTGGTCGATGGCCCCAAGCCCCCGCCCGAGCGGCCGGCCTCGCCGCTGCCGGGCCCGAGCGACTGGAGCTTCGAGCTCGTCGAGGAGTACCACCGCGTCATCCGCCAGACGGCCGAGCGCTTCAACCTCGACACCTACCCGAACCAGCTCGAGATCATCACCGCCGAGCAGATGATGGATGCCTACGCGAGCGTGGGCATGCCGGTGAACTACCGCCACTGGAGCTACGGCAAGGAGTTCATTGCCACTGAGAAGAACTACAAGCGCGGCCACATGGGCCTCGCCTACGAGATCGTCATCAACAGCAACCCCTGCATCAGCTACCTGATGGAGGAGAACACGATGGCGATGCAGGCGCTCGTCATCGCGCATGCCGCCTACGGCCACAACAGCTTCTTCAAGGGCAACTACCTCTTCCGCATGTGGACGGACGCGTCGTCGATCATCGACTACCTCGTCTACGCGAAGGACTACGTCGCCAAGTGCGAGGAGAAGTACGGCCTCGATGCAGTGGAGAGCTTTCTCGACAGCTGCCACGCGCTCGCCAACCACGGCGTCGACCGCTACCGCCGCCCGAGCCGCAAGAGCCTGGCGCAGGAGCTTGCCGACCGCAAGGACCGCGAGGCCTATGCACAGCGCCAGGTCAACGACCTCTGGCGCACGCTGCCCAAGAAGGCCGAGAAGGACGGCGCCGCCGCGCAGGCCAAGCGCTTCCCCGAGGAGCCGCAGGAGAACCTGCTGTACTTCATCGAGAAGAACGCGCCGTTGCTCGAGCCCTGGCAGCGCGAGGTCGTGCGCATCGTGCGCAAGGTCAGCCAGTACTTCTACCCGCAGCGCCAGACGCAGGTGATGAACGAGGGCTGGGCCACCTTCTGGCACCACCGCCTGCTCAACACGATGTACGACGAGGGCTGGCTCACCGACGGCGTGATGATCGAGTGGCTGAAGTCGCACACCAACGTCATCTACCAGCCGCCCGTGGGGCACAAGGCCTACAGCGGCCTCAACCCCTATGCGCTCGGCTTCGCGATGTACACCGACATCGAGCGCATCTGTCGCCTCCCGACCGAGGAAGACCGGCAGTGGTTTCCCGACCTCGCCGGCAAGCCCTGGCTGCCCGCGCTCGACCACGCGATGCGCAACTTCAAGGACGAGAGCTTCATCGGCCAGTACCTGAGCCCGAAGCTGATGCGCGAACTGCGCCTGTTCGCCATCACCGACGACGAGGCGCAGCAGGAGCTCGAGGTGAGCGCGATCCACGACGACGCCGGCTACAAGCGGGTGCGCGAGTCGCTTTCACGCCAGTACGACCTCGGCTCGCGCGAGCCCAACATCCAGGTGTGGAACGTCAACCTGCGTGGCGACCGTTCGCTCACGCTGCGCCACTTCCAGCACAACGACCGCCCGCTGCACGAGGCAGCGCAAGAGGTGTTGAAGCACGTCGCGCGGCTGTGGGGCTTTGGTGTGCAGCTCGAGAGCGTCAACGGCCAGGGTGACGTGACCAAGCGGTGGAGCGTGCCGGCGCCGGCCGGCAACTGACCCAGCCCGTCACGGCGTCAGGCCGCCGCGCCATTCGGCCACTCGGCCGTCCGGCCCTTAGGCCATCCGCCATCCGGTCTCCAGGCCTTGGCGCTCGTCGAGCCGTCACGGCCGCGGCGGCTGCAGCACCAACATGACGCCGTGCGCCCCCAACACCACGGTCTGCGAAGGGGCGACCCAGTCGCCCGGCTGTGCCATCGCCGCGTCACCCGGGCCGAGCCGCGCGCCCACGGTCAATTGAGTGGCCAGCGAGATACGGAACGCCGGGTTGGCCGCGAGGCTGTCGTCGAGCTTGAAGTCGAGCGGCAGCGCAGGTGCGGGCCGGCGCAGCACCGCAAGCGGCAGCCGCGGACCGTCCAGCGCATAGGCATAGACGACCAGCGTGGCATTGGACAGCGGGGCAGGGGTGCCCGCAGCCAGCCCCACGCGGCCGACAACCTGGCCGGCCGGCCGGGCAGGTGTGCGCGCAGCCCACCAGAAGGCAGCGACTGCGCCAAGAACCACCGCGCATGCCGCGAGCACGCCTGCAGGGCCGACCGCCCGCATCAGCGGCGGCACCAATACCAATTGCCGCCACCCGGATCCTCGCGCGGCGCGGCCACGAACGTGAACCCACCGGCAGTCGTCGTCTGCGTATGGCAGCCTGAACTCACGCAGGTCAGCGAGCCGCCCGGGAAGGAAGCCGCGTCGTGGGTGCCGTTGGCACCACCGATGCTCACCGCGCGCGCGGAGTTGCACAGCTGGTAGCCGATGTTGACGACAAAGGTGGCCTCGGTCATGTTGCCGGCGGCGTCGATGCGTCGCGCGCGGTAGGTGATGGCGGAGTTGGTGGTGGGTGACGGCGTGTTGGTCGGCCGCGCGAGGATGGCCGGTTGCGTGGCCGAGGCCGAGCCTGCGCCCACGCTGATCTGCGTCATCAGCGTGCCCGGTGTACCCGGGCTGCGGTACAGCGGCGCCTGCTCGCCCGTGGCCAGGGTGCCGGAGATGCTGATCGTGATCAGCGGGTCCGGGTCTCCGGTGCTGCCGCCATTGCCGATGGCGGTCGAGCCGGAGGTGATGTCGGCGACGTTCTGGAACGGCCGGTTGTTCGCCGCGGCCGAGATCGTCGGAGCAGGCGGGTCGACGGTGTCAACGATGACCGAGTAGCCGTTGCTCGCGCCGCCGATCACCGTGCCCGCTTCCACCCGCGCGGTGTAGGTGTGGCTGCCCTGCGTCTGTCCACTGCCCGAGTCGGTGACATCGCAACTGCCGCCACAGCCCGTGGCCGTGCCCACCGAGATGCCGCCGCGCAGCAAGCGCACGATGTAGCCCGCGGGCATCGCGGGTGAGATGGTGATCGTCGCCGTGGGGGTCGTGTCCGGAATGGCCGACAGGTGGGTCGCCGACACCAGGCCGTTGGCCACCGCCGTGCCATTGGGCTTGCCGAAGCTGCCGGTGCCGCTGACGGCGATCTGCTGGATCGTGGCCGTGGGCATGCTCGTGACGACAGTGGTGCCCAGCGTTACGCCGGTGCCAGGCCCGACGTTGCCGGCGGCATCGACGACCACCGCGCTGTAGGTGTACGCGCCGGCGCCGAGAGACGAAGGCTCGACGTAACTCCAGCTCGTGGCGCCGGCTGCGGGCGTCAGTGTGATGATCGCCGAGCTGGCACCGCTTCGCGTGAGCCTGACCACGTCACCAGCCGCGAAGCCGGCCTGGATAGTGCCGTCGATACGCGGAGTCGTGTCGTTGGTGAAGCTCCCGCCCACGGACACCAGACCGACGCTGTTGTTGTAGATCTGGCTGACGCTCGTGTTGATGGTCGGCGACGCCGTGTCGATCGTCTGGCTCACGGTGCCACTGCTCTGTCCGAACACGGCCGCGTTCGCAGCCAGTTCGATGCGTGCGCGGAACTGGTAGGCGCCATCGGCCAATGCCGTGTTGGTCAGGCTCCACGCGAGTCCCGGCCCCACCGTCGCGGCGGTCGGCAACGGGACGCCGTTGCGGAAGACCCGAACCACTTCGCCGGCGTTCAGCGTGCGCTGGATCGTGCCGGCCAGCGTGGGCGTGTTGTCGTTGCTGAACGCCGTCGGGGTGACGCCGTTGATCGTGGTGAGCGTCGTGTTCGCACCCTGCAAGGGCACGCTGGCGAGGTCGACAACCACGCTGCGCTCCGCGCCGGCCAGCGCAGACAACTGATTGGCCGCGTCGATGACCTGTGCCCGGTAGTTGTAACTGCCGCCCGAAAGGGGCGTCGGCTCGTCGTAGCTCCAGGCCGTGCCGGTGGTGGCGAAGCGCGCGACCTCGGCAAACGCACCGCCGTTGAGCGAGCGCAGCAACCGCAACGACTCCGAGCTGCCGAGCGCGGCGCTGAGCGTGCCGGTGACGCGTGGGGTCGAGTCCGCCGTGGTGCCGCCCGCGGGCAACGCGCCGGCGTTGAAGTCGTCGAAGATCGCCGTCACGTCGGCGCGTTGCGCCGGCGGGATCGTGTCGATGACGATGTCGTAGCTCGACTCTGCGCCGACGATGGCGCCGGCCTCGATGCGGGCCGAGTAGGTGTGCGGCCCCTCGGCGATGGCCGCCGGCTCGGTGTAGACCCAGCTCGAACCGGTGACCGTGGCCGTGCCGACATTGGCGCCGTCACGCCGGATACGCACGATCTGTCCGGCGCCGAAGCCCGTGACGATGCCCGAGACGCGCGGCGTGCTGTCGTTGGTGGTGCCGCCAGGTGGCACCAGCGCGCCTGTGGTGTCGTTGACGACCTGCGTGACGCTGGCCGTGCCGACCCCAGCCAGGATCGTCAGCTGCGCCACCGGCGCGATCGTGGTCGTGTTGCCCACCGCGTCGCTGGTGCGAGCTTGGTATCCGTACGTCAGTGGCGCGAGCGCGGTCGGTTCCTCATAGGACCAGCTCAGCCCGTTGACCTGGGCCGTGCCCACGACCACCGCATTGCGCACCACCTGAACCACTTCGCCCGCCGCGAGCGGGGCCGAGAGCGTGCCCAGAACGATCGGTGTACTGTCGCTCGCGAAGCCGCCGATGCCCACGGGCCCGAGCACGTCGTCGCTGAATCCGCTGAGGGTAGCGCTGCCCGCAGGCGGCGTGGTGTCCACGGTGAACGAGAGGGCGTTGCTCACGATGCTCGCGCCGCCGCCGGCATTGACGACTCGTGCCACATGGTTGAGGGCGCCATCGGCCACGCCGACCCCTGCCGGCAAGGTCCATGTCGTGCCGTTGACGGTGGCGATCCCCAACACGATTCCGTTGCGTTGCACCTGTATCGCCTGCCCGGCGGCAAGCGCCGCGCTCAGGCTGCCGCGGAGTTCGTGGGCGCGCGCCTGGGTCGTGCTTCCAGCGGGAATGGCGGAACCACTCCCAGCGGCGAACGCGCCCGTGATGGTGGCCGTGGTCGGTATCGTCGGCAGCTCGCTGCTCAGCGGCTGCGCGCAGGCCTGCGGCAGGTCCTGCAGCGGGCGCGCGATCACGCTGTTGTGGCAGCTTGCGCACACCGTGCCGGGCGGCGTGAAGACATGCCCTGGTGGCAACTCGCAGGAGTTGGACCGGATCGGTGGGTTCTCGTTCGCGCGCGGCGCGAGGTTGGTTGGCTTGGAGCAGTTCGGCCAGAAGCCGTTGGCCGCAAACGGCTGCGCAAGTTGAGGGTAGCTCGCGCGCGAGGGGTTGTGGCAGAAGACGCACTCGGTCTCTGCGTGGATCAGCACCTGCCCACCAGGGGAGTGCACGTTGGGGGGAGGCTCGCACACCGGCATTCCGGCCGTTGAGGGCTGGCGCGCGCGCAGCTGCTCGATCGTTTCGTCGAGGAAGGTGTGGCAGTTCTCGCAGTCCGGGCGAGCCGTGCCGGGGGGTCGGCGCTGGGCCGACGGGCTGTCGGGCTCGAAGCGCTCGGCGACGCGGCCGCGCACCTTCCACATGCCACCGCTGTAGTCCACGCCCATACCCGTGAGTCGATCGAACGGCCGCTTGCCGTAGCCGAAGAAGCCGCCGGGCATCAGGTCGCGCAGCGGCGGCAGGGCGAAAATGCGTTGTGCCGTGAGGTCCCGCAGCACCTCGTTGGCACTCAGGTCGAAGTGGACGCCCCAATGGTAGGCGTGGCCGTTCGTCAGCAGTGCAACGAACAGGCCCTGTTCAGTCAGCACCTTGCGCACGGCCACGCCGACAGGCAGGCCGGCGACCTGTACAGGCGACATCGTGCCCCCACGATAAGCGCCGCTGACATCACCAGGCTCGAAGGCGCCCTCGTTGGCCGGGAAGCTGCCCCAGTGCCAGACGGTGTTGTCGCGCCTGACGACCACCACGTCGTTGTCGCGCGCACTGATCTGCACTACTTGCGTCAGGCCAGGCACGGCCGTGGGCGTGGGTACCCTTCCTTCGCGCCCCCCGTTGCCGAGCAGGCCGAAGCCGCCGTTGTCGCCCCAGGCCCAGACGCTGCCATCGTCGAGCAGCGCATAGGAGGCGATGTTCGTGGCCGCTACCGCGAGTGCCGGCCGCGGGAGGTCGACGCGCATCGGCGCAAGTGAACTCGGCAGCGTCTCAGGCCCTTGCCCCTGGCCGAGCTGGCCGAAGCTGTTGTCGCCCCAGGCGTAGACCTGGCCGTTGGCCAGGCGCATCACCGTGTGTGCGAAGCCGCCCACGGCATGGGTCATCGCCCCGGGCAGGTTCACCTCGACTGCGCGCCCTCCGGTGGAGTCGCGCGTGCCCAGGCCGAGCTCGCCGTTGACGTTGTCGCCGATGGCGTAGACCTTGTGCCGCGGCCCGTTCGCGTCGGCCTTGTAGAAGCCGCCGCCGTGGCCATTGTTGGCGTACAACGCCAGCGCACGCTGGCCGGGGAGCCTGTCAAACTGCTGGCCGGGCGTGAGGTTCCTCGTGTTGCCCGCGACCCAGCCGGCCACCGTGCTGTAGGCGTTGCCGGCCTTGCTGATCGAGCCGTCGAAGAGGTAACCCTCGTAGCGCACGTTGCCGAAGTTCAGCACCTTGGGCAGCACGTCGAGTGCCTCCTGCGCACCGAAACGGGCGGCTTGCTCAGCGAGCGCCGAACTCAGTTCACCGGTGAAAGTATTGGGGTCGTAGGTGCGTCCCGCGGCCGGGCCGGCAGCCTGGTCGCCGTTGCGGCCGTCGATGCGGCCATCCAGCATGTCTTCGGCGAGCTGGCGGACGGCGTCGAGCGTGGGCGTTGCCGAGTCGCTGTTGTGGAACGAGGCCTGCTTCGAAAACGCACCGTTGACCAAGCCGTAGCGGCCGCGCGGGTCGGTGCGCATCGAGCCGGCGGGCAGGCTCTGGCTCTTGATGAAGGGCAGCCGCGCAATGTCGTCGACATGCAGCGCCGACGGGAAATGCTCGTTCAGCGCCAGCCGCACGCGCTCGTTGGCCGCGCGGATCTGCGCCTTGGTCGGGTTTGCGCCGGCGCTCTCGGGCGCCGTGCCTTCGGTCAGCAGCCGGTAGGCGGCCTCGGTGAAGGGCGTGATGCCGATGTTGCGGTTGATCGCCGGCACCCAGACGCGGATCTTGCGGTCGGCCGGGAACGGGACGAAGGTGTCGCGGCCCTCTTCGTAGTAGGTGGCCGTCGGCGTGCCCGAGAGCTCGATGCGCAGCCCACCGCGGTAGTCGCGGCCCGGCTTGATGGTGACCATGCCCTTCACGTTGTCGGTGAGGGCGCAACCGAGCTGCGAGCCGTTGTCCAGGAAGACGCAGATGTTGGCCCCCCGGAACTGCCCGAAGTCGCCGCCAGCGCCGACGCCGCCGTCGCCGGAGGCGCCACCGTCGCCCACGCCGCCGCCGCCGTCGCCGCCGGTGCTTTCCCAGTTCAGGTTGCCGCTGTCGCTGAAGCCGGTGAAGACCCCCAGCTCGGGCGGCTCGCCAGCGTCGCCACCGCCACCACCACCGCAACTGCCAAGCGCCAGCAGGACGAGCGCGGCGAGCGGGGCAAGAACAGGGGCGCGGTAGTTCAAGGGATGCCTCCAGGCGGCCGATCCGCCGGCGGGCCGTCGCGGCGCCCGGGTGGATGCCGCCGACCGTCACCGCCGGTTACGTAATTTGGGTAAAGCTTAAGCGAGATGTGCCGGTGGCGGACTCCCCTGCAAAGGTGTTGCACCCCGCGGACAAGCCCGCCGCTCCGTCGCAATGAGGACGCGCACCGGTGGCCCGGCGGCGGGTGGACAGCGCCACGCCGCCGCGGCGAGGGCTAGAGCCGCGCCAGGGCGAAGTCGGGCACGCCGCGCGGCGAGATGAACACCGGCCGCTGCTTGCCGTCCGTCAGGCGCGACACCTCCTCCGAGACGAAGAGGTTGAGCGCGGCGTAGGTGACGCGCCCGGCGCGCATGAAGTCGGCGCGGCCCGAGAGCCCCTCGAGCAGTGCCTTGGTGAAGGCGCCGTTGCCCCAGGACTCTTTCTCGAGCGACTCCTCCTGCCCGGTGCTCGAGGCGAAGACGACGACGCCGTTCTCGCTCGCCGAGAGGTCGTTGATGAGACGCTCCGTCTTCTTGGGCGCCTTGTGCAGCGCTCCCAAAGCGTTGCCGGCGAAGCAGGTGTCGATGAACATCAGCGTGCGCCCGCGGATCTGCGCCAGCGTCGAGACGATGGCCGCCTGCGGCACGCCCGTGGTGGCCAGCCGCTCGTGCTGCGCGTCGTGGGGCATGAAGAAGTACTGACCTTGCGCGTCGTTCACGCCATGGCCGGCGACGAAGAGCATGGCCGTGTCGGTGGGCGTGACGCTGGTGCGCAGCCACTCGAACTCGCGCAGGATGGCCGCCTTGGTGGCGTCGGCGTTGGTGAGGGTGCGCACGATCACGCGGCGGTACTGGCGGCCCTCCTGGCGCCTCATCGCCGCGGCGAAGTCCGCCGCGTCCTTTGCGGCGAGGCCGAGCCGGTACTCGGGCCGTGCGTACTCGGCCACGCCGATGGCGAGCACGTAGAGGTCGCCCGGCCAGCCGCCCGGCGGTGGCGGCGGCAACTCGCGCTCGATGATGAAGGCGAGAGGCTCCGAATGGCCGTAGCGGTTGCTGGCGATGATCTCCACCGCCAGCGGGTTGATGCCGTCGGCCACCGGCAGCTCGATGCGCGCGAAGCCCTGGATCTGCCCGTTCAGCGACTTGGGCATTACCACTTCGCGCGGCAGCGAGGGGCGGCCCGCCACGCGTACCGTGAGGTCGACGTCGCCAGCCACGGAGTGCGAGTGCAGCGCGAAGGGCAGGGTCACGAGGTTGCCGGCGGCCTTCAGGCGCGGCTCGCCGACGCCCTGCATCGCCGGCGGGAACTCGGCGGCTCGCAATTCCGCGAGCGCCTGCCGGGCCGCCTGGGCGCGGCGGCGCTCTTCGGCCTCGCGCGCCGCCTCCTGGGCGATGCGCTCGCGCTCGCGCGCCTGCTGCTCGGCGGCCCGGC
>JALHOU010000202.1 GCA_022842825.1 Rubrivivax sp. | reverse complement strand
TCCAACGACAAGGCGCTGGCCGCCTCGCGCAACCTGCACGGCGGCTACCGGCGCCTGGGCGAGAGCGGCGAGGGCATCGTCGTCATGCGCGACCTGGACACGGTGGACGCGAGCAACGTGAGCACCGAGTTCCTCGGGCACTCGTACTTCGGCGACAGCTCGACGGTGATGTCGGATCTCATCTACGTCATCCAGAAGAGCCTGCCCCCGCAGGAGCGGGTGCGCTTCGCGCTCGAGCCGGTGCGCGCGGCCATCGGGCAGTACTGGCGGTTTCGGGCGCCGTAGCGAGGCGGGGTGCCGTGGCCGCCCCGGCGCGCGGGGCTCTGGGCTTGCTTCGGGTTGGACTGGCTTCAGTCGATGCAGGCCGGGTCTCGGCCCGGCAGCCGAGTTACTTTCATTTGCTGGCCCAAATGAAAGTAACCAAAGCAAAGGGCCTGATGTCCTGCACCGATGGGTTGCTTCCTGAGGCGACCTTCAGTCTTGCCGGCGCGCTTCGGCACGAAGAAACGGCTGCGTCTACCCATTGCACCGCTGGGGCTTGAACCGACAGCTCGTTTCCAAGCACGGCTCGCTGCGCATCGCCTGGAACAGACACGCTCGCCGTCCTTTGGCCAAGGGCGATGCGAAGCGAGCCCGCAACGAGGCTGGGCGGAACGGTCGAGCCGCACCCGACAAACAGTAAGTCGCATGAACTTGCGTCCGGAGCGCACCGGCCAAACTGAGGACCGCCTCCGTAGGCAACCCATCGGTGCAGGACATCAGGCCCTTTGCTTTGGTCACTTTCATTTGGGCCAGCAAATGAAAGTGACTCGGCTGCCGGGCCGAGACCCGGCCTGCATCGACTGAAGCCAGTCCAACCCGAAGCAAGCCAAGAGCCGCGCGCGCCGCGCCCGGCACCGCCTCAGCCCCGCAGCAGCGGCACCGCCGCCAGCGCTGCCGATCCGGGCAGCACCGTCGCATCGAGCGCCGTCCGCGGCACGCGCAGGTGGTCGGCGAGCACGCCGCGCATCACCGCGCGCAGGTCGGTGGTGATGCGCAGGTCGCGGCCGTCGAAGCGGTCCTTCTTCGCCAGGCCCGGCCAGTCGGCGATGACGCGGCCGCCGCGCACCGCGCCGCCCAGCACGAAGGCCGCACCGCCGCTGCCGTGGTCGGTGCCGAGGTTGCCGTTGATCGCCACCTCGCGGCCGAACTCGGTGGCCACCAGCACCACGGTGCGCGACCACAACTGCGCCGGTTGCAGGCCCTCGCGCAGCGCCGCCAGGGCGGCATCGAGCGCGCGCAGGTTGTTCGAGGTGGCGCCCTGCGGCGCGGCCTGGTTGGTGTGCGAGTCCCAACCGCCCATCTCGAGCACCGCCACCTGGCTGCCACGCTGCAGGAACTCGGCCGCCTTGGTGGCGAGGGTCACTGCGGCGCGGCCTCCGCCGCCGAGCCCCGCGCCCATGCCGCCCATCGATGCGGGGTTGGCGGCCATGCCCGGGGACTCGCGCAGGCCGCGTGCCCTTGCCAGCGCCTGCGCCAGCGCGGCGTCGCTGCGGTACATGGCCTCCAGGCGCGCCACCAGGTCCTGCGCCGGCTCGGGCTGGTTCGACGGGGCCCAGGTGTCGACTTCGGCCGGGCCGCGCAGCACGAGGGGGACAGCCGTCTCCAGCGCCACCGCCTTCATGGGCGGCGCGCCGCCGGCCGCCAGCGCGCGCGCCAGCCAGCCGGTCGAGAGCTCGTAGGGCCGCGTGCCGCCGGACTCGAGCACCTGCTGCGCGTCGAAGTGCGAGCGCTCGCGGTAGGGCAGGCCGGTCGCGTGCACCAGGGCGAGCTCGCCGCGGCCGTACATCGCGTGCAGTTGCGGCAGCAGCGGGTGCAGCGCGAACGGCCCTTCGAGTGGCAGCGGCGCAGCGGCAAACTGCCCGAGCACGCCGCGCGCCTCCGCAAATGCCGGGTCGCCCGGCGCCGGCACGGCGGTGAGGCCGTCCAGGCCGCCGCGCAGGATGACGAAGGCGAAGCGGGGTGCATCGGCGCGCGCAGCGGCCGCGGCGAGGGGCTGCGCCATGCTCAACGTCGCCCAGGGGGCGAGTGCGCCGGCGCCGAGCACTGCACGCACGAAGTGTCGACGGGTGGTGGTCATGGGGTGGTCACTTCGCGGGCGATGGGGCGCGCCGTGCGGTTCAGCGGCGCTGGAATTCGGGCGCCAGGAGCAACAGCGCGAGCGCCTGCGGGCCGTCGGCGGCGCGTTCGATCTGCCGCGTCGTCTCCTCGGCAAGGCGAGGCCCGAGGCTGGCACGGGCCAGCGCGCGCGCGTCGACCTGGCGGCCGACGAGGTTGGCCACGCGCGTGCCCCACTCGACGCGCTTCCAGACCGCGTCCGGCCCCAGCCATTCCTCGGCGCGGTCGGGCCAGCCGGCCGGCGAGGGCGCAGCCTGCACGCGCTGGCCGAGCGCGCCGACGCCGCCGTCGGGTGCGCGCGCGAACGCCTGCTCGCCCAGCGACAGCAGGCGCGCGCTGCCGACGACGAACTCCTCGGGTGTCTTGAGCTTGACCGGGGCCGCGCTCCAGGCCAGCGGCGAGTCCAGCAGCGCGCGGTAGAGCGTCGGCAGGTCGCCGCGGCCGCGCTGGAAGGCCTCGGCGAGCGCGGCCACCAGCGCCACCGGCGGCTCGTCGGCGACGAAGTGGCGCGCCAGTTTGTAGGACACGAAGCGCGCCGTCGACGGGTGGTGCGCGAGCTCGCCGAGGACCTCGTCGAGCGCCTGCGGGCCCTCGCGGTAGCGCTTGCCGAGCACGGTCTTCGTGCCGGGGTCGTGCCAGTTCGGCTCGAAGCGCGTCGGCTCGGCGGCGTTGCCTTCGGCCAGCATCTCGCGCAGCGGCACGCGCCAACCGGTGAGCACGCGCGCGAACTCGGTGACGTCGGCCTGCGTGTAGCCGCCCCAGCCGCCGTAGGCTGCGCCGCGCAGGCCGCCGGCCGCCTCGCCGTTTCCGCCGCTGGTGCTGGAGGCACCGAGCGTGTGCAGCTCCAGCACCTCGCGCGCAAGGTTCTCATTCAGGCCGGTGAGGCGTGGCCCGGGCTCGCCCTCGCCGCGCGGCCGCCGCGCCAGCCGGCGCACGACGGGCGACTGCGGCCCGGCCGACTGGTCGTTGTCGAGGTAGCGCAGCATGCCGGCGTGCTTGACGGTGGCCTTCAGCAAGGTCTCGAAGTTGCCGCCGATGTGCGGGCGGATGGCCTCGCGCTCGAAGGCGCCGACGATGCCGCGCGCGCTCGCCTTGGCCATCGAGACGGTGAAGTGGTTGCACCAGAACCAGGCCAGGCGCTCGTTGAAAGGCCGCGTACTCGTCGCCGCGGTGACCAGGCGCGCCCGCACGTCGGCCTGGACGATGTTGCGGAAGTGCGCGCCGAACTGCTGCTCGGCCGAGCGCATGTCGCCGGCCGCCGCGGGCACGGAGGCGACGCCCGGGCTGCCCGCGCCGGCGGCGCCCAGGCGGCCGCGCTGGTCGCGCAGGAACTCGGCAAAGCGCTTCAGGCCTTCGGCGCCGCTGGCAAGGTTGTGGCCACGTTGCGGCTCGGCCGGCCCGATCTGCGCCTTCAGCCAGCCGATCGGGTCGCCGCCCAGCGCCTGCAGATCGGGCTCGGCGAGGCCGAAGCGGTGCGCGGCAATCACCGCGGCCTCGGCACGCGGCAGCTCTGCTGGATTCCGGCTCATGGGGGCGAGACCTCCGCGCCAACGCACCGCGCCAGCGTCGAACGTGCGCGACGCGGCGGGGGCCGCCTCGTCATCGACGACCGCCAGTGTCGCGCAGCGGCGTGAGCGCCGCGCGTGCCGATGGTGAAGATTCTTTGCCGCGCCCCCGACGGAGCGTCGCGCGCCCCTACTTGGCGAGCAGTCGGTTCACCGCGTCGACGTCGGCGGGCACCAGCTGGCCCGAGGCCTGGCGCAGCCGCAGGCCACCCACGAGCACGTCGTAGCGCGCCTTGGCGAGGTCGGCCTGCGTCGAGAAGAGCTGCGTCTGCGCGTTGAGCACGTCGAGGTTGACGCGCACGCCGACGCGGTAGCCGAGCTGCGTGGCCTCGAGCGCGAGCTTGGACGAGGCCTCCGCGGCCTCGAGCGCCAGCACGCGCGCCTGGCCCGACTGCACGCCGAAATAGGCCACGCGCGTACCTTGCGCAACGCCGCGGCGCGCGGCGGCGAGGTCCTGGCGGGCCTTCTCTTCGAGCGACAAGGTCTCCTGGATGCGGTTGCCGGTGGCGCCACCGGTATACAGCGGCATGTTGAACTGCAGGCCGATGGAGGCGTTGCGCCAGGGTGTCGAGCTCGGCAGGCTCGACGGATAACGCCCGCTGTACTTGGCTGCGCCCACCGAGGCCACGGCATCGAGCGTCGGACCCTCGGCGGCCTTGGCGCGCTGGATTTCGAGCGAGGCCACTTCCAGCCCGGCCATCGCGCGGCGGATGGTCGGGTGCTGCGCATCGGCGCGCCCGACCCAGGCTTCCGGGTCGGGGGGGGCCAGTGCCGGCAGCGCCACCGGTACGGCGAGCGGCCTGGGCGCCACGCCGTTGCGGCCGACGAGCGTGTCGAGCGCGATGCGCTTGGCGCGCAGGTCGTTGTCGGCGGCGATCTCCTGCGCCGTGGCGAGGTCGAAGCGGGCCTGCGCCTCGCGCGTGTCGGTGATGGTGGCCGTGCCGACCTCGAAGTTGCGCTTGGCCGAAGCGAGCTGCTCGGTGATGGCGGTCTTGCTGGCGCGTGTGGTGGCCAGCGTGTCCTGCGCCGCGAGCACGTCGAAGTAGGCGCCGGCGACGCGCACGATGAGGTCCTGCTCGGCCGCCTCGAACTCGGCCTTGGCCACTTCCAGCGCGCGGCGTGCCTGTTCCTGCGTGGCCGCATTGGCGCGGTTCAGCAGTGGCAGGCGGCCCTGCAACGAGGCGTTGAGCGTGTTGCTGTCACCGGTGGGGCCGACGGGCGGCGAGATGGTGGTGGAGGTGGCGGAAGCCGTGGCCGCGAGGCTCGGGCGGCTCAGCGCATCGGCCTGCGCCGCGCGGTATTCAGCCGACTGCGCCTGCGCCCGGGCTGCCAGGAACGTGGCATCGAAGGCGCGGGCCGCTTCGTACAACTCCTGCAGGCTCTGCGCACGGGCGCCGCCGGCAGCGGCGAGGGCGAGCAACGCCGCGGCGGCAAGGCGATGAAGGCGGGCGGCCGGCCGTGAAGGCGCTTGGCGCCCGGGGCTCGTCGGGGCTGGCACGGACATGGGACTCCTCTGCATGGACCTGATGGGAACGGTCGGGTTCTTGACGTGCCGCCGCTGCGGTGGGCCGGCTGCGCGCCGGTTGTAGAGGCACGGCCGGGTCGCCGTCAGCCACGGTGCGACGACCGGCACGCCCGGCACGGCGGCCGGCGCGCTGGGTGCGACAGGCTGCGGCGCAGCGGTGCAAGCCGTTCATGCCGGCCCTCAGAAGCTGAAGCGCCCGGGCTCGGGGAAGCCCAGCAGCCGTGGTGCCACGGTGTCGAAGAGGTCGCGCTCGGCAAAGGCGTTCTGCGCGCCGCGCGTGACGAGGCGGGCCGTCATGATGGGTTCGTGGCCGACGATGGCGACGAGCCGGCCGCCGGGCTTGAGCAAGCCGAGCAGGCCGTGCGGCACCTCGGCCACCGAACCCGACAGCACGATGGCGTCGAACGGACCTTCGGCCGCCAGGCCGCGCGCCCCGGCCGCGGCCTCCACCTCGTGCACGGTGGCGTTGAGCACGCCGTTGCGGCGCAGTGCCTCGCGCGCCAGGCGGGCCAACTCGGGCTTGCACTCCAGCGTGTGCACGTGCATCGCGCGATGCGCCAGCAGCGCGGCCATGAAGCCCGAGCCGGTGCCGATCTCGAGCACGTTCTCGTGCCGCTGCAGCCGCAACTCCTGCAGCAGGCGGGCTTCGACCTTGGGTTCGAGCATGCAGGCACCCTCGGCGGTTGCCACCGCACCCGGCAGCAGCGGCACCTGGGTGTCGACGAAGGCGAGCGCGCGGTAGGCGGCGGGCACGAAGTCCTCGCGGCGCATCGTCGCGAGCAGGTCCAGCACCACGGGGTCGAGCACGTCCCACGGGCGGATCTGCTGCTCGATCATGTTGAAGCGGGCGAGTTCGGTGTTCATGGGGAGATGGAGCGTTCTCGGGGAGCGGGAAAGGGCTCGGGAAGCCGGCCGTGCGAGGCGGGCGCGATTCTAGGTCGTGGGGTTGACGGCGGGTTGCGATGGCGCAAGGCGCTTGCGGCCGCGCCGGCGCGCCCAGGCAGCGAGGTCGTCGAGCCAGCAGTAGATGACCGGCACCACCACCAGCGTCAGCAGCGACGAGGTGATGACGCCGCCGATGACGGCCTGCCCCATCGGGGCGCGCTGCTCGGCGCCCTCGCTGAGCGCGAAGGCCAGCGGCACCATGCCGAAGACCATCGCCAGCGTCGTCATCAGGATGGGCCGCAGGCGCACGCGTGCGGCGTGCAGCAGGGCGGCCGTGCGCTCCATGCCGGGCCCGCGCGTGCCATCCGGCTGCAGCGGCCCCTCGCGCGAGCGAATGGCGAAATCGACCAGCAGGATGGCGTTCTTGGTGACGAGGCCCATCAGCATGACGATGCCGATGATCGAGAACATGTTCAGCGTGCTGCGGAAGGCGAGCAGCGCCAGCACGACGCCGATGAGCGTGAGCGGCAGCGAGCTCATCAGGGCCAGCGGCTGCAGGAAGCTCCTGAACTGGCTGGCCAGGATCATGTAGATGAACACGACCGCCAGCGCCAGCGCGCCCACCGCGTAGGTGAACGACTCCTGCATGTTCTTGGTGCTGCCGCCGAAGACGAAGCGGTAGCCGGGCGGAAAGGCGGTGTCGTTGAGCACGCGGCGGATGTCGTCGCTGACCTCGCCCGGGCTGCGGCCAAGCGCGTTGGCGTCGATGTTGATCTCGCGGTTCAGGTCGCGGCGGTTGATCTGGTTGGGCCCGGTGCTCGGGCGCAGCTCGGCCACCTGCGACAGCCGCACCGTGCGCACGCTGCCGTCGGCGTTGGCGAGCACGAGCGGCAGTTGGGCGAGGTCGCCCGGCGTCACGCGCTGCTCCGGCGCCAGGCGCAGCCGCACGTCGTAGTTCTGGCCGTCGCTGGCGCGCCAGCTGCCCACGCTGGTGCCGGCCACCAGCGTGCGCAAGGTGGTCGCCACGGCATTGACGTTGAGTCCGAGGTCCGCGGCGGCGTCGCGCTTGATGTCCACGGCGAGCGTCGGCTTGTCGGGCTTGAGCGTGCTGTCGAGGTCGACGAGGCCGGGGATCGTCGCCAGCCGCGCCAGGACCTGGCGCGCCAGCCGCTCGAGCTCGCCGAGGTCGTCGCCCTGCAGCGAGAAGGCGATGCTCTTGTTGCCGCCGAGGTCGGTGACGCCGAGGTTGGTGAGCGTGATGCCGGGCACACGCGCCAGCCGCTCGCGCAGCACTGGCGTGAGGTCGTTGACGCTGCGTTGGCGGTCCTTGCGGTCGACCAGGCGCACGTAGACGACGCCGTACATCTTGCCCTGCGCAAAGCCCGAGTTGATGGTGGTGACGGTGTGCTTCACTTCGGGCAGCTCGCGCAGCGCGGCATCGATCTGCTTCGCACGCTGCTCGGTCACCTCGAGCGCGCTGCCCACCGGCGTGTAGAAGTTGATCTGCGTCTCGCTGAAGTCGGCCTTGGGCACGAACTCCTTGCCCAGGCTGCCGGTGAGCACGACGGCGAGCGCGAAGGTGGCCGCGGCGATGCCGACCGTGGCGAGCTTGTGCTCGAGCGACCAGCCGAGGATCCGCTGGTAGGCGCCGGCGAGCCACTCCTGGAAGTGGTCGAAGGCGCCGGTGACGCGGCCGATGGTGCGGTCGTACAGCGTCTCGGGCTTGTCCTTCCAGCGGTGGTGGGCCTGCGGATCGTGCCAGACGCTCGAGAGCATCGGGTCGAGCGTGAAGCTCACGAACATCGAGATCAGCACCGCGGCAACGATGGTGATGCCGAACTCGTGGAAGAACTTGCCGACGATGCCGCCCATGAAGCCGATCGGCAGGAACACCGCCACGATGGACAGCGTGGTGGCCAGCACTGCCAGCCCGATCTCTTCCGTGCCGTCCAGCGCCGCCTGGTGGGGGCTCTTGCCCATCTGCACGTGGCGCACGATGTTCTCGCGCACGACGATGGCGTCGTCGATGAGCAGGCCCACGCACAGGCTGAGCGCCATGAGAGTGATGCCGTTGATGGTGAAGCCGAACAGGTACATGAACAGGAACGAGCCGATGAGCGCGATCGGCAGCGTGAGCCCGGTGATGACGGTGCTGCGCCAGCTGTTCAGGAACAGGAAGACGATGAGGATGGTGAGTGCGGCGCCCTCGATGAGCGTGCGCTGCACGTTGGCCACCGAGACGCGGATCGAGCGCGAGTTGTCGCGGTTGATCTCGGTCTTCATGCCCCTGGGCACGAGCGGCTGCGCGTCGGCCAGGGCGCGCTGGAGGCCGTCGACAACGGCGATGGTGTTCTCGCCCTGGCTCTTCTGCACCGACAGCAGCACGGTGCGCTGGCCGTTGTACAGCGCCAGGCTCTCGATCTCCTGCGGCCCGTCCACCACGTCGGCGACCTGCCCGAGGCGCACGACCGTGTTGCCCGGCTTGCGGGCGACGACGATGTCGCGGAAGTCGCGCGGCGTGGCCAGGCGCGCGTTGACCTGCACCACGCGCTCCTGCTCGCGCGAGCGCAAGGTGCCCAGCGGCAGCTCCTGGTTCTCGCTGCGCAGCGCCGCGTTCACCTGCTCGACGCTGACGCCGTAGGCCTCCAGCGCGGCGGGCTTCAACTGGATGGAGACCTCGCGCGCGACGCCACCGACGACGCTCACGGCACCGACGCCGCGCACGTTCTCCAGGCGCTTTTGCAGCACCTGGCTGGCCCAGGTGGTGAGTTGCTGCGCGCTGACGCCGGGTTCGCTGGCGAGCACGGCGACGTTGAAGACCGGCTGGCTGGCCGGGTCGAAGCGCGAGATGCGCGGCTCCTTCACCTCGTCGCGCAGCAGCGGGCGGATCAGCGCCACCTTTTCGCGCACGTCTTCGGCCGCCTTGCGGCCGTCGACGTCGAGGTCGAACTCGATGATGGTGACGGAGCTGCCTTCGTAGCTGCGCGAATAGAGCGAGCTGATGCCGGCGACCGTGTTGACCGCCTCCTCGACCTTCTTGGTGACCTCGGCCTCGACGATCTCGGGGCTGGCGCCCGGATACTCCATCACGACCACGACGGTGGGGATGTCGATGTTCGGGAACTGGTCGATGGCCAGGCGCTGGTAGCTGAACAGGCCGAGCACGACGAAGGCGAGCATCACCATCACGGCCATGACCGGGTTGGCGATGGAAACGCGCGTGAACCACATGGCGCGTCAGCCGGGCTTCTTCAACGCGAGGCCGCGTTGGCCGCCGGCGCGGCGACCGGCGTCGTCACCGCGGTGGCCGCCGCCGCTGCCGCGGGCGTCGCGCCC
>JALHOU010000201.1:4732-9622 GCA_022842825.1 Rubrivivax sp. | reverse complement strand
CTCGTGGACCGCGTCGGCACCGCGCGCACGGTGGCACAGCCGGTGACGGTGCTCGCGGCGCTGGCCGTGGCCTCGCTCAGCCCGACGACGATCGCGCGCGGACAGACGCTCACCGTCAACGGCCGCGGTCTCGATCGTGCGACCGAGGTGCGTTTTGGCGGCGGCGCAGCGGCCGGCATCACCGGCCGCACCGGCAGCACGGCGCTCACGGCGGTCGTGCCGGCCACGGCCACGAGCGGGCCGGTCACGGTGCTGGCCGGCGCGGCCGAACAGGCGATGTCGGCGGGCAGCCTCACCGTGCTCGAGCCCATCGTCGTGACGCCGCAGACCTACTCCGTGGCCGCCGCCGGGGGGGCCGTCACGGTGGCGGGCACCGGCCTCGCACAGGTGTCGGCGGTGCAGGTCGGCACGACGGCCGCCACCATCACCGCGCAGAGCGCCGCGGCGCTCACCTTCACCGTGCCAGCCGGCGTGAGCTGCGGCGCGCTCACCTTGCGTGCCACCGGCCTGCCGGACGTGAGCGCCGGCTCGGTGGTGGTCGGCGCAGGCTGCACGGTGCGCGCGGCGGCGGTGGAGTTTGCGCAGCTGATGTCGCAGCCGGCGGGCGACCCCTACCCGCGCCTGGCGGCCGGCCGCGAGACCTGGGTGCGTGCCTATGTCGTAGCCGCCGCGGCGGGCACGCCGGCGCCGACCGTGCGCGCCATCGGCACCGATGCGGCGGGGGCCACCCTCGGCACGCTGCAGCTGAGCGGCCCCGCGACGCTGCCGGTGCTGGCACCGGCAGCCGCAGTGACCGACACGATGCGCTATGCCGAGACGCAATCGTTCAACGCCGAGCTGCCGGCCGCCTGGGTGCGTCCCGGTCTGCGCATCCGCGTCGTCGTCGGCGATGCCGCGGCGCCTGCGGCGAGCACCGAAGCGGCGCCCTTGGTGGCCGCCAGCGGCGGCCTGCGCATCGTGCTCGTGCCGCTGGTCTCGGGCCCCAACGCGCCCGTGATGCCGGCGGCGGCCGATGTGCTGCGGGAGCTGCAGCGCAAGTTCCCGCTGCCTGCCGGCGAGATCACCGTGCGCGTGCGCGCGCCCTACACGTTGACCTCGGTGACCGCGGGAGTCACCAGCTCCGCGGAGTGGTCGTCGGCGTTGTCCGAGCTCGAGCGCCTGCGCGACGCCGAGGCGCCGGACGATCACTACTACGGCATGGTCAGGCCGATGGTGAGCGCAGGCATCGCAGGCATCGGCTACGTGAACAGCATCGGTTCGCGCTCCCCCAGCCTGGCCTCGATGGGCTGGGACGCCTCGCGCAGCAGTTGGACGCGCACGATGGTGCATGAGCTCGGGCACAACTTCGGCCGTTCGCACGCACCCTGCGGCAGCGTCGCCGGTGCCGACACCAGCTATCCCTATGCCAACGGCGCCCTCGGTGCAACACCGCTGTTCGACGTGCTTGCCGACGATGTGCTGTCACCGGCGGGGCAGTCGGACGTGATGGGCTACTGCGGCGGCCAGTGGTTCTCGGACTACAGCTTGCACGGCGTGGCCCGCTTCCTTGAGGCGCGGCCGTTGGCGCTGAAGGACGTGGCGGCGGCGGTGGAGGCTGACGTGACGCAAGTGGCGCAAGTGGCGGATGTGGCCGCTGCGGCCGCCGAGTGGATCGTCGTCTCGGGCACCATCGACGCGGCCGGGCCGGCGCAGATCGCGCCGTTGCGCTCGGTGCGTGGCGGTGCTTTGCGCGCTGCGGCGCTGGAGGGCGGCGCGAGCGGATCTTATGTGCTTCGCATCGTCACCACCGACGGCCGCACGATCGAGCAGCGCTTCGAGCCGACGGCGCTCGACCACGCTCCTGGCGTGGGGCACTTCACCGTGCGGCTGCCGCACCCCGGCGCGCGCGTCGAACGGGTGGAAGTGCGGCGGGCCGGCCAGGTGATGGCGGCGCGGACGGCCGCAAAGCGCCCGGCCACCGTGGCGAGCCAGGCGCCGGCCGCTCCGGGGGCCTCCGGGGCACCACAGCCCGCCGCCCCGGCCGCAGCGGCGGGACCTTGGGCCGAGGTGTTCGCCGAGGGCGATGCGCTCGTGCTGCAGTGGGACGCCGAGGCGCGCCCCTATGCCAGCCTGGCGCTGGTCGTCGGCCGCACACGCCAGGTGCTGGCGCTGGAGGCGACCGGCGGGCGCTGGCGCATCGCCGCCGAGTCCTGGCGCGGGCTGCCGGCCGGCGGCCACTTCGAGGTCAGCCTGTCCGACGGCGCCGATTCGACGCTGCTCGTGGTGCCGAGGCGCTGAGGCCACGAGGCCGGGGTGCCGGATCGGGACGAGGGGGCGCCCGGCGCAGCGAAGTCAGGAGGGCATTGCGGGGCCCGCGAAGCTGGGCCGCGCAAGGACGTTCGCGCGGCCAACCCTCCCCCCCCCCGGGGGTGACCTTGGCGGGCCACGACCTTGATGCGCGATTCCCCCGCAGCGCCCGCATGTTGAGCGCACGCGCTGTCATGGGGATCAAGGCACCACGTAGTTCTGCTGCCCGAACAGGTCGATGCCACATTCGAGCCTGTCCACCCATTCGATGAACTCGCGCACCGCGTCGCCGACAAGCGGCGCGCCATGCTGCGGCGCGATCATCTCGATCGGCAGGCCGCGCACCATGTGCGCCCACCATTGCAGCACCTTGCGGCTGGCCATGTAGCGGCGGTGGAAGGCCTCCATGCGCGGCAGGTGCGGCGCGAGCTGGCGGATGGGCACCGCCGGGTCGACCCCGATCGAGACGCCGAGGTCGCCCGAGAAGAGGATGCGGCTCGCCGGGTCCCAGAACTGGAAGTTGCCCTCGGCGTGCAGGAAGTGCGCCGGCAGCGCCACGAGGTCGTTGCGGCCGACGCGGATGCGCATGCCCGGGTCGGGAATGGCCACCACGCGCCCGAGCGTCTTGCCCGGCTTGCAGAAGTGCGGGATGAAGCGCTCCCACACGCGCGAGATGTAGACCGGCGCCTGCGTGCCGGTCATCCAGCGGTCGAGCGAGGCCACGATGTCGGGGTCGGCGTGTGAGGCGAGGATGGCCGACAGGCGATGCGGCGGGAAGTGCTGCGTCATCACCAGGTACAGGTCGGCATAGGCGAGGTTGCCGCCGGGGTCGATGATGGCGCCGGTGTCGTCGTCGATGACGAGGAACTGGTTGGCCTGCACGCCTTCGGTGCCGTCGGCGGTGTCATGGAACATCAGGCAGCGGTGGCCAGGGGAGCTGTGCAGTTCGACGGGCCTGCGGTCCTCGCGAAGGGCCGCAGCGGGCAGGCGGCCGGCGCACTGTGCCGGCTCGGCGCGGCTTCGCGCTTGATGCGCCTCAAGCGCCGGCTCGCCCCCCTGCATTCCCCCCGGGTCTTGGGGCCGGCGAGTCGGGCGGGTCCGGCCGATTCCCGGCGCCCGGCCCGGCACCGCGGCGAACGGCCGTCAGGCCGACTGCGCCCGGCCGCGCGCTACAGTGCCCGCCATGCAGGTGGACCGATGAGCGCGCAAGGCGCAGACCCCCGAACAACGCCCGGCACCCAGCAGCCCACGCTGCCCGGACCGCCCTCCGACGCCGACTTCGAGGCCGCGCGGGCCGCCTTTGGGGCGGGTGTGCAGGCCTTCGAAGGCGGCGACCTGCCCCGGGCCGAGACGCTCTTCATCGAAGCGCTGCGCCGCGTGCCCGGGCGGCCCTCGGCGCTCATCAACCTGGCGGCGGTCCGACACAGGCTCGGCCGCCCCGGCGAAGCGCTGGCCGCACTGGACGAGGCGCTGGCCGCGTCGCCCGACGATGCGCCGGCCTGGTTCCACCACGGCCAGTTGCTGCAGGTGCTGCAGCGCCCGCTCGATGCGCTGCGCTCGTACGAGCGCGTGTTGTCCATCGACGCCCGCCACGGCGCCGCCTGGACACAGCGCGGCAGCCTGCTCAAGGACATGGGGCGGCACGGCGAAGCGGCCACCTGCTTTCGCCAGGCCCTCGAGCACGACGGCGACGCCGACCTCAACCGCTACTTCCTCGCCTCCGTGCTGCCCGCGGCGGGCGTGGCGGCAGGCGTGGCTGCGGGCGGCGAGGCTCCGGCGACGGCGCCACGGCACTACGTCGAGGCGCTGTTCGACAGCTATGCCGAGGGCTTCGACGAGCACCTGGTGGGCAAGCTCGGCTACCGCACCCCCTGGCTGATCGCCGGAATGCTGCCGCACCAGCCCGACGTGGCGCCGGGGTGCGCCACCGAGGCCAAGGCTGCGGCGAGCGGCGCGCAGCGCTGGCGGGCCGCACTGGACCTCGGCTGCGGCACCGGCCTCATGGGGCCGCTGCTGGCAACGCGCTGCGAGGCGCTGGACGGCGTCGACCTCTCGTCGCTGATGCTCGGCAAGGCACAGGCGCTCGGCTGCTATCGCCGGCTCGTGCACGGCGACGTGGCCGAGCACCTGCACGGCACCGCCGAGCGGCACGACCTCGTCGTCGCCGCCGATGTCTTCGTCTACATCGGCGACCTCGAGCCCGTGTTCGCCGGTGTCGCACGGGTGCTTGACGCAGGCGGGCTCTTCGCCTTCTCGGTGGAAGAGGCCGCCGCCGGCGTCGCGCGGTTCGAGTTGCGCGCCAGCTCGCGCTATGCGCACACCGAAAGCTACCTGCGCCAGCTGGCAGCGGCGCACGGCCTCGAGCTGCGTGCGCTGGAACGCACGACGCTGCGCCATGAGCAGCGGCAGCCGATCGGCGGCATGCTGGTGCTGCTGGCGAGGCGCTGAGGCGCGGCGCTGGGGCGAGGCACTGCAAGCCGGGCGCGACAGGCCTTTGCGCCAAGGGGTGTCGGGGCCAACGCTACGTCCACGCTCTCGATCAATTCCTCGGCGTCACACTCACGAGAACGGGCGGACTCCAGCAGCCATGGGCGGTCGTGGTCG
>JALHOU010000201.1:0-4632 GCA_022842825.1 Rubrivivax sp. | reverse complement strand
GTCGCTCATCACACCCAGGCGATGACGATGTCGCCCGCCGTCGCCGGACACCGAGTTCCTCACCGTCAGCGCGGCCAGCGCCGGCCCGCGCCTCAGTCGAAGCGCCGCAGCATCATCGGGTAGGAGAACCCGCCACCCGTGCCCGGGATGCCGAGTTGTCCCTGCCACGAGGCGACCGCGTCGCCCGAGGCGTTCTGTGCCAGGCGTACCGGGGCGCCGGACAGAGCGTTGGGGTCGCGCTGATCCAGCGTACGCACCGCCTGCCATGCCGAGAGCCGGCCGACATGGCGAGCCACCTTCACCACGCGCGCAATCGGCTGGCGCTCGATCCAGGCGACGAGCAGGTTGCCGGCCCCGTCCACCGAGGTGGACGTGGTGTCATTGCCCGCGAACGGGGACTCGGCCACGCCGACCAGCTGCGGGGCTTCGATGGCGCCGGTGCCGCGCAGGCGCGCGGCCTTCACGCGGTTGCCGGCGGCCAGCCAGGCGACCCAAGTGGAGGGCGTGGCCGAGTGGGGCCGTGCGGCGAGCGAGAAGCCAGCGCTGGCCTCGCCCGCAGGACTGATGCAGCGCGCTTCGTTCCAGGTGAAGTCTTGGCACTGCCGCACCCACAGGCTGCCCGACGACGGGGTCTGGGTGACATCGGCGGCACTCCACACGACGTGGGTGACACCGGCGCCGTCGATCGCGAGCTTGGGTGCGCCCGCCGAATGTGTGGGCGTGGAGTCGACCACGGTCATCGGCGGCAGCCACTGCGTGGGCCGCGGCCACAGGCCCACGCGCAGCAACGGGCCCTGCATGGCGCGCGCTTCGGCCCAGGCGATGGCCATCGGACCCGCGGGCATCGGCGCCAAGGCCAGGCTGATCTCGGTTATGCGGGCACTGGGTGCGGGGCCGCCGTCCACTCGCATCGGCGGGCTCCAGTCGCCGCTGGTGGTGCGGGCGGAGGTGGCCTCGACATAGTAGCCGGCAAGGTCGGAGCGCACCCAGGCGACTGCGGCTTCACCATCGGCGCGCAAGGCCAGCTGCAGCGAGCGGTAGACGGTGACCTCGACGACGGGCGCCGACAGCTTGCGTGGCAGTTCCCACAGCCCGGCCGAGGCGATGTAGCGGCTGGCCCAGACCTCGGTGGGCGAGTGCCAGTTGCCCATGTCGCGCGGCTGCACCCAGGCGAGCACGCCGTTGCCGGCGCCGTCGAAGGCGAGCTGCACCTGGCCGAAGAAGCCGGCCGGCGAGAGAAGGAGGGGTGGCTCCCAGTAGCCACCCGCGGCGTTGAAGCGTTGCAGCTTGACGATGGCGAACGAGCCCCAGGGCTCGGACCAGGCCGCCCAGGTGTCACCGCGGGCATCGATGGTGATGCAAGAGGACGAGGACAGTTGGCCTGGCGCTCCCGGGATGATGAGAAGGTCGCGCCAGCTGGCATCGGCGGTGACGAAGCCGCGCTGCACCGGCTCGGCCAGGGTCTGGCCAAAGGTGTCGAGGATGCCGGGTGCGGCCCGTACCGTGAACTGCGTCTGCGGCAGCAGCTTGGCTTCGGGTTCCAGGCGTGCCACGCGGTCGATCACGCGGATGGCGGCCGGCACCGTGGCCTCGCCGGCGCGCAAGCTGAAGTTGCCGCCGTTCACGCTGGCGGCATTCAGCAGCGACGAGAAGGTGAAGCTCGGCTGGCGCGTGCGCGGCTGGTTGTTCCCGCCGTCGCCAGGCACCGAGCTCACCACGGCAAGCGCCGCTTCCGGCGCCAGGGCGGGGTCGGACTTGGCATCGCGGCCGGCATCGGCAGTCTCGCCGGCGCGGTCCGGGTCGTCGTCAGTGCTGCCGCCGCCGCAGCCGCCCAGCGCCAGCAGGCTGGCCGCGGCCACGAAGCGCCGCCGCTCAGGGTCGAGGGTGGGGAGAGTGGCCAGGTTCGCCCGGCTGATCGTCGTTTCCGTCTTCATCGTGTCAGTCCCTCAATCGAAGCGGCGCATCACGATCGGCTTGTCGAGCCGGCCATGGGCATCGAGCCGCTCGTGCTGCCACAAGGCCAACGCGTCGCCCGAGGCATTGATGGCGAGGCTGGGCGTAAACGGGGCGGCAAGGGTGGCGCTGTCGAGCGTGCGCACGCTCTGCCAGGCGCCGAGGCGGCTGACCTGGCGCGCCACCATCACGCTGGTGTTGGCGCCTGACCCTGTGGCCCACAGCACCAGCACGTTGCCCGCCGGGTCGACGCCGGCGGTGCTGCGCTGGCCGGCGGCGAAGGGCGTAGGCGACACACCGATCAGCTGCGGTGTGACAGCCGCGTCGGGCAGCAGCCGTGCCGCCTTCACGCGGTAGCCGTTGGCCAGCCAAGAGACCCAAGTGATGGCAGGGCCGGGCTGCCCCGGCTGCATGCGCGTGGCCAGGCTTGCGCCTTCGCTGCGCTCGCCTTCCGGGCTGATGCGGCGCGGTGCCTGCCACAGTGTGCCGTCGAAGCGCGCGTGCCACAGGCTGGGCTGGGCCTCGGCGCTGCCGGCGATGCCCTGGCGCTGCCACACCACCTGCGCCTGACCGGCGCTGTCGATCACCACCTGGGGATCCAGTTCTGCATTGCCGCCGGGAGCGGAGATCTGCTGGGCCGGGCCAAAGGTGCCATCGCTGATGCCGACCGCGGCCCATATCTCTGCGCCGGGCGCGGTCGGCGGGTCGGACCACACCAGCGTCAACGGGCCGCCGGCCTGGGGTGTGGCTGCGAGCGCCAGGCCACGCTGGCTGTTGAAAGGCGCATCCAATCGCACCGACCAGCGCGGCGCGGACCACAGACCGGACGTGGTTGTGTTGCGTGAGGTGGCGATGTGCACGAAGCTTCTGCCAGGCGTGCGGATTTCCTCGTGCCAGGCCACGATCGCCTCGCCATCGGGGCGTACCACCAGGCGCGGCGCGGTCGCGCGCAGGGTCGATCCGTTCTGCACCGAGATCTGCTGCGGCGATTCCCAGCCGCGCAGGTCTGCGCTGTAGCGGCTGGCCCAGATGGAAGTCTTGCCGGCCTCTTGGTATTCGAAGGCGAGCACGGCATGGCCGGCGGCGTCCATCGCCAGCTGCGGCTCATGGATGGCCGGCGAGTGGTAGGTGCGGGGCGGCATCATCAACCTCGGCAGACCCCAGGTGCCGCTGGCAGCATCGTAGACATGGGCGAACAACGCCGGACCGTCCTGGGTGTCCTGCGGACCGAGGTTCCACACGACGACCGCGTTGCCGCGCGCATCCACCGCCACCAGCGGGCGCGTGCCGGTGTCGCTGTTGGCGAAGGGCAGCGTCGTCGCGTCCTTCCAGATGGCATCGGCCGTAACGAAGCCGCGCTGCACCGGCTCGGCCAGGGTCTGGCCGAAGGTGTCGAGGATGCCGGGCGTGGCGCGCACCGTGAACTGCGTCTGCGGCAGCAGCTTGGCCTCGGGTTCCAGGCGTGCCACGCGGTCGATCACGCGGATGGCGGCCGGCACCGTGGCCCCGCCGGCGCGCAGGCTGAAGTTGCCGCCGTTCAAGCTCGCGGCGTTCAGCAGCGACGAGAAGGTGAAGCTCGGCTGGCGCGTGCGCGGCTGGTTGTTGCCGCCGTCGCCGGGCACCGAGCTCGTCACCGTCAATGCGGCCGGGGCGCTGGCGCTGCCGTCGGCGGGGGCTGCCGCCTTGGCGGCGCCCGGTGCCGCCTCGACTGCGGGCATGGTGTCTTCGGTGCCAACACCGCAGGCGGCGAGGGTCAACCACGAGGACGCGGCCAGGGCGCGGCCGCAACGACTGCGCAGGGTGCGGGCGAACATCATCAGAGAAGCACTCCGTGGAGGGTGGGACAGAAGGAGACGACAGAGGGCCGAGACAGGCCAGGAAGCTCAGGCCTCAGCCAGGAAACCGCGCAGCGACCGCACCGGGTCTTGCCTCAGGCCTCGCGGAAGGAACGGCTTGGCCTGGCGGTTCGCTGCAAGCGAAGCCCGGGCCGGCCGGGGCCGCGAGCCTGCCCAAGGTGAGCCGCCCTGTGGGATTGGAGGCGACGGTGGGAGCGGCATCAGATCTTCAGGAAGCGGGTGACCCCCGGTACCACGCAGGCGCCGCGCGGCGCCGGACACCTGCGGGCGCCGGCCCGTCGCGGCGTGCTTCGCCGACCGCGGCGATGTCCGGATGCGGAGCCGCGCTGCGTGGAACCGGGGCCGGCAAAGCGCCTGCCGATGCCAGGGACCAGCCGCCGACACCGACAATGCCGACGAACTGGGTGCCGGGTGCGGCACGGTGGTGCTGCACCTGCTGCGGGCGCCGCCGCCGCCGTTGCCTCGGGAGTGGCGGATCGCGGGTGAGCCGACTTGCCGCGCAGCAGCGCCTGGCGGCTGGCAGCTAGAACTGCACGACCTCGGCCTTGAGCCCGCGCGCAGCGAGCGCCGCGCGCAGGCGCTCGGCGTCGGCACGCGTGGCGAAGGGCCAGCCGACGGCGCGCCAGTCTTCGCCCGCGGCCATGACCTCGAGCTTCAGCTCGCTGCCGTGGCCGTTGCGATAGGCCACGTCGCGCAGCGCCGCCAGCATCTGCTCGGATTCGAAGCGCGTGCGCAGGTTGCGCGTGCTCACCGCCCAGGCGGTGGCCGGTGCCGGAGCGGCAGGGCGGGCCGCCGACGGCGCCGCGGTGGGGCCCGCGCGCTG
>JALHOU010000200.1 GCA_022842825.1 Rubrivivax sp. | reverse complement strand
TCGGCGTGGCGTCGCGTGTCGGAGGCGCGGGCGCGGGCGGCGGCGGAGGAACGGGCGCTGGTGCAGGCGCCGGTGCCGGGTCGGGCTCGGGCGAAGGTGTCGGCGCGGCCGCAGGCGCCGGGATGGGCGCAGGCGCAGGCGGCGGGGAAGGTGACCCGGTCGACGCCACCGTGCCGCTGCCACTCTCGCCGCCGGCGATGACTGGTGGCTCGTCGCTGCCGCCGCAGCTGGTCAGCAGGGCGCTGCTGCTGAAGGCGAGCAGCAGCCAGCCAGCGACATGCGCGGCCCGGCGTGCGGCGCGGGAAGAGGTGGGTGTGGAGGCAGGTTCCGATGCGGGCGCGGAGTGTGGGGCGAAGGGATGCGTGGAGGGCGGCGTGGAGGGCGAAGGGCGGCGTGGCGTGGGCATGTTCCGGGCTCCAGAACGGTCGCCACGCCGTCCGTGCGGCGGCGTTGCCGGCAGCGCCGGCGCGGGGTTCGTGCGACCCCCGACATGTCACCAGCAATGGCGCAGGCCCGATCGGCCGAACTTCGGCCCGATGCGGGCCCAGTTCGGTTCATCGCGACCTGGCAGGCCCGTGGGGCCCTCGGCCCTCAGCCCGCGGAGTAGTCGCTCAGCGGCGGGCAGCTGCAGCTGAGGTTGCGGTCGCCCCACACGTTGTCGACGCGGCCCACCGGCGACCAGTACTTCTGCCGCCGCAGCCCCTTCACCGGGTAGGCCGCCTCCTCGCGCGAGTAGGGGTGCGTCCACTCGGACTTGAGCAGGGCCTCGGCCGTGTGCGGGGCGTGTTTCAGCGGGTTGTCGTCCTTCGGCCAGGCGCCGCTCTCCACCTTCACGATCTCGCCGCGGATGGCGATCATCGCGTCGCAGAAGCGGTCGAGCTCCACCTTGGGTTCGCTCTCGGTCGGCTCGACCATCAGCGTGCCGGCGACCGGGAAGCTGAGCGTGGGCGCATGGAAGCCGTAGTCGATGAGGCGCTTGGCCACGTCCTCGGCACCGATGCCGCTCGTCTTGGCGAGTCCACGCAGGTCGAGGATGCACTCGTGCGCGACACCGCCGCCCTTCAGGCCGGCGTGGCCGCCGCTGTAGAGCACCGGGAAATGGTCGTTCAGCCGCGCGGCGATGTAGTTGGCGCTGAGCATGGCCACCTCGGTGGCGGCCTTCAGTGCTTCGGCGCCCATCATGCGGCAGTACATCCAGCTGATGGGCAGCACGCCGGCGTTGCCGAGCGGCGCCGCGCTCACGGCGCCGACGGCCTGTGGCCCGCCAACGCCCGCGATGGCGTGGCCCGGCAGGAAAGGCACGAGATCGGCCACCACTGCCACCGGCCCGACACCCGGGCCGCCGCCGCCATGCGGGATGCAGAAGGTCTTGTGCAGGTTGAGGTGGCTGACGTCGCCGCCAAACTCGCCCGGCGCCGCCACGCCGACCAGCGCATTCATGTTCGCGCCGTCGACATACACCCGCCCGCCGTGCCGGTGCACGAGCTCGCAGAGCTCCTTCACGCGCGCCTCGAACACGCCGTGCGTGCTCGGGTAGGTGATCATCACGCAGGCGAGCTGGGCGCTGTGCTGCTCGCACTTGGCCTTCAGGTCGTCGAGGTCGACGTTGCCCATCGCGTCGCACTTCGTCACCACCACCTGCATGCCCGCCATCTGCGCGCTCGCCGGGTTCGTGCCGTGCGCCGACTCGGGGATGAGGCAGATGTGGCGGTGCGCCTCGCCGCGCGAGGCGTGGTATGCCCGGATGACGAGCAGGCCCGCGTACTCGCCCTGGCTGCCGGCGTTGGGCTGCAGGCTCACGCCGGCGTAGCCGGTGGCCTGGCACAGCCACTTGCACAGCTGGTCGTTGAGCTCCCAGAACCCGGCCAGCTGGTCGGGCGGCGCGAAGGGGTGCACGCCGGCGAACTCGGGCCAGGTGACCGGGATCATCTCGCTCGTGGCGTTGAGCTTCATCGTGCAAGAGCCGAGCGGGATCATGCAACGGTCGAGCGCGAGGTCCTTGTCGGCGAGGCTGCGGATGTAGCGCAGCATCTCGGTCTCGCTGTGGTGGGTGTTGAACACCGGGTGCGAGAGGAAGGCGCTGGTGCGGCGCATGGCATGCGGGATGAGCGGCTCGATGCCCTTCTCGTGTTCGGCCACCTGCGGCATCTTCTTCGTGCCTCCCTTTGCGCGTGCCGGCCCAAACCAGCGCCACAGCGCCACGAGGTCCTCGCGCGTCGTCGTCTCGTCCAGTGCGATGGCGAGGTGCGTGGGCGAGACCCGGCGCAGGTTGGCGCCGTCCTTCAGCGCGGCGGCGAGGACGGCCTCGGTGCGCGCGCCGGTCTCGATGGTGATCGTGTCGAAGGCGTTCGGCGTCACCACCTTCAGCCCCATCTGCTGCAGGCCGGCGGCGAGGATGGCGGTGTAGCTGGCAACGCGCCGCGCGATGCGCTTCAGCCCCTCGGGCCCGTGGTAGACCGCGTACATGCTCGCCATCACCGCCAGCAGGACCTGGGCCGTGCAGATGTTGCTCGTGGCCTTCTCGCGCCGGATATGCTGCTCGCGCGTCTGCAGTGCCAGCCGGTAGGCCGGCGCGCCGTGCGCGTCGACGCTCACGCCCACCAGGCGCCCGGGCAGGCTGCGCTTCCACTCGTCGCGGCAGGCCATGTAGGCCGCGTGCGGGCCGCCGCAGGCCATCGGCACGCCGAAGCGCTGCGTCGTGCCGACGACGATGTCGGCACCCCCGCCGGCCCATTCGCCGGGCGGCTTGAGCAGCGTCAGCGCCAGCAGGTCGGCTGCGACGATGAAGGCCGCGCCCTTGGCGTGCGCCATCTCCAAGTAGGGCGCCATGTCGTGGATGAGGCCGGTGGTGCTCGGGTACTGCGCGATGACGGCGAAGTAGTCGTTCTCCTCCATCAGCTTGGGCGCGAAGCCGACCAGCACCTTCAGGCCGAGCGGCGCGGCGCGCGTCTGGATCACCTCGATCGTCTGCGGGTGGCAGTCGCCGGCGACGATGATGGTGTCGCTCGCGCTCCTCACGCTGCGCCGCGCCAGCGTCATGGCCTCGGCGGCGGCGGTGGCCTCGTCGAGCATGCTGGCGTTGGCGATGGCCATGCCGGTGAGGTCGCACACCATCTGCTGGAAGTTGACGAGCGCTTCCATGCGGCCCTGGCTGATCTCGGCCTGGTAGGGTGTGTACGCGGTGTACCAGGCCGGGTTCTCGAGGATGTTGCGCTGGATGACGCCGGGCGTGAAGGTGCCGTGGTAGCCCTGGCCGATGAAGCTCTTGAGCACGCGGTTCTTGCCCGCGATGCGCTTCATCTCGGCGAGCGCCGCCGCCTCGGTGAGCGGGGCCGGCAGGTTCATCGGCACGCTGCGCGCGATGCTCCGGGGCACGATGGTGTCGATGAGCGCGCGGCGAGTCAGCGTCGAGGTGCCGGAGCCGATGGTCGCGAGCATCTGGCGCTCGTCGTCCTCCCAGGGGCCGATGTGACGGGCGGCGAACTCGCCGGCGTTCTCGAGTTCACCGAGGGGCTTGAGCGTGGACTTCAGCATGACGGGGCTCTTGGCAAGGCGGGCAGGGCAGCGGGCGCCGAACGCGCCGCCTTCGGGGTGTCGCGGGGACGGAGGAGGGGCTTGGGTCGTTACGGCCGGCCGGGCGCGGGCCCGGTCGTGCCGCCGGTGTCACGACAAGGACTTCAGCAGCTTGTCGTAGCCCGGTGGGTCCATGAGTTCGTCGAACTGCTCCATGTGCGTGACGTGCACCTTGAAGAACCAGCCGTTGCCCATCGGGTCCTTGTTGGCGAGCGAGGGGTCGGCGCGCAGCGCCTCGTTGACCTCGACGACCTCGCCTTCCACCGGCATGTAGAGGTCGGCGGCGGCCTTGACGCTCTCGACGACCCCGGCCACCTCGCCCTTCTTGTAGGTGCGGCCGACCTCGGGCAGGTCGACGAAGACCACGTCGCCCAGCGCGTCCTGCGCATGCAGCGTGATGCCGACCACGGCGGCCTCATGGTCCTCGATGTTGATCCACTCGTGGTCGGGGGTGAACATGGTCGTCATGGGCAGGGGCTCCTCGGTGGGGGGTCGCGGGGAAGGGGTCTCTGGGGGCAAATCGCGCACGGCGGGGCAGCCATCGGGCCGCTCCTAGCCGCGGTGGTAGCGGTGCGGGGTGAAAGGCATCGGGCTCACGCGCATGGGCACGCGCTTGCCACGCACCTCGGCGTGGACCTCGCTGTGGAGCTGGGCATGGTCCTGCGTCAGGTAGGCCATCGCGATCGGCTGGTTGACGGTGGGGGCGAGCGTGCCGCTGGTGACCTTGCCGATGGCGTGGCCCTGCGCGTCGAAGACCGGCGCGCCTTCGCGCACCGGCACGCGCTCCAAGCCGACGAGGCCCACCCGCTTGCTGGGCGCGCCGCCGCCGAGGTGGCCCTCGATGGCCGTCGCGCCCGGGTAGCCGCCGGACCGCGCCCCGCCGGGGCGGCGAACCTTCTGGATGGCCCAGGTGAGGCCGGCTTCGACCGGCGTCGTCTTCTCGTCGATGTCGTGTCCGTAAAGGCACAGGCCGGCCTCGAGCCGCAGCGTGTCGCGCGCGCCCAGGCCGGCGGCCAGCACGCCCGGCTGCGCGAGCAGCTGCATCGCCAATGCGGTGGCGCCTTCGGCCGGCACGGAGATCTCGAATCCGTCCTCGCCGGTGTAGCCCGAGCGCGTGACGAAGCAGCGCTGGCCCGCCAGCTCGAACACGCCGCCCGTCATGAAGACGAGCTGCGCCACGGCGGGGTTGAGACGGGCGAGCGCGCCGACCGCGGTGGGCCCCTGCAAGGCGAGCAGCGCCCGCTCGGGCATGGGCACCACCTGGCAGCGGTGGCCGATGTGCGTGACCAGGTGGCCGATGTCGGCCGCCTTGCAGGCCGCGTTCACGACCAGGAAGAGGTCGCCGAACCCGTGCGCCGCGTCGGCGGCCGTGGGGCGCGTGACCATCAGGTCGTCGAGCAGGCCGCCGGTGGCATTGGTGAAGAGCGCGTAGCGCTGCCGGCCGGGCGCGAGGTCCACGATGTCCACGGGCACGAGCGTCTCGAGCGCCGCCGCTGCACCGGCGCCGACGAGCCGCAACTGGCCCATGTGCGAGACGTCGAAGAGCGCCGCCGAGGTGCGACAGTGCTTGTGCTCGGCGATGACGCCGTGAGCGTACTGCACCGGCATCGAATAACCGGCGAAGGGCACCATCCGGGCGCCCAGTTTCAGGTGCAAGGCGTGCAGCGGGGTCTGCAGCAACTCGGTGGGCGGCTCGGACATCGTGGGCTTCGTCCCTCTTCGGTGGCCATGTTCGGCACGCCGGGTCCGTTTGGATCGGCGCGTCGTCCGGGCCCCGCTGTCCGCTTTACCTGAGAGATTCGGCGCTGCCCCAACCGCGGCCCGGACGTTGTGTCCGGGTGCCGGCCAGCAGGCCTTGCCCCTTCGGTGGGCCGCCGCGATTGCCCGCGAGGGCCTCTCTCCAGTGAGGAAGAAAGCCAGTCCTTTTGCCTGAGCGTTTCGCCGGCCGAAGCGCAGCGACCTGTTGTCGATGCAGTCCTGCCGGCTTCGCCTTCGGCGGCCGCGGGCCGCGTCACGGCCGTGCAACTCTCTCCTGGCCAAGGCAGTGTAGCAGCGCGTATGCATCCCGCCCTCATGCCACACCGCCGCGAATGCCGGGCTGCCACGAATGCCCCACCGTCGCGAGAATCAGCCCCGACGCCACACGCGGCATGATGCGGGCCCGCCAGAGACGATGACCTACATCGGCCGCTTTGCCCCCACGCCGTCGGGCCCGCTGCACGCGGGCTCGCTGGTGGCGGCGTTGGCAAGCTGGCTCGACGCCCGCCACCACGGCGGTCGCTGGCTGGTGCGCATCGAGGACGTGGACCGACCTCGTGTCTTGCCCGGCGCGGCCGAGGTCATCCTCGGCCAGCTCGCGCGCTGCGCCCTCGTGCCCGACGAGCCGCCACTGTGGCAGTCGACGCGCGATGCCGCCTATGAGGCGGCGCTGGCACGGCTGCGCCGTGCCGGCCTTGCCTACGACTGCGCCTGCACGCGGCGCGAGATCGGCGAGGCGCTCCTGCTGCAGGGCCACGCCCACGCGCGCCACGGCGAGCGCATCTATCCCGGCACCTGCCGTGGCGGCGTGCCGCCTGCGCTGCGCCGGCGGCCGGTGCGCGCGGTAAGGCTGCTCACGCAGCGGGGCGGCGCGCCGGTGTGCATCGAATGGGAGGACCGACGCCTGGACGCGAGTGTGCAGAACATGACGCAGAACGTGACCGAGGCGGTGGGCGATTTCGTGCTGCGACGCGCCGACGGTTGCTGGGCCTACCAGCTCGCCGTGGTCGTGGACGATGCGGCGCAGGGGGTCACCCATGTTGTGCGCGGCGAGGATCTCGCCGACAACACGGCACGCCAGATCCTGCTGCAGCGCGACCTCGGCCTGCCCACGCCAAGCTACCTGCACACACCGCTCGTGCTGGGGGCCGACGGCGCCAAGCTCAGCAAGCAGAACGGCGCCCGCGCGCTGGACCTGGCCGACCCCGTGGCGACTTTGTCGGCCGCCGCCCTGGTGCTGGGCCTGCCGCCTTTGCTTGCCGGCACGCCGGGCGCCTGGCTGGATCAGGCGGTGTCCGCGTGGGCTGGCATCATTGCGCGTTATTCACAGCCCCAACGATGAAGGAGCTTGTCATGACCACGACCGCCAGCGGCCTGCAGTACGAAGACACGACCCCGGGCACCGGCGCCGAAGCCGTGGCCGGCAAGACGGTGCGCGTGCACTACACCGGCTGGCTGCACGACGTGAATGCCAACAACGCGCGCGGCCGCAAGTTCGACTCCAGCAAGGACCGCGGGCAGCCGTTCTCCTTCCGCCTCGGCGGCGGCGAGGTCATCCGCGGCTGGGACGAGGGCGTGGCCGGCATGAAGGTGGGCGGCACGCGCGTGTTGACCATCCCCGCCGAGCTCGGCTATGGCGCGCGTGGCGCGGGCGGGGTGATTCCGCCGAACGCGACGCTGGTGTTCGAGGTGGAGTTGCTGGGGGTCTGATTGGTTCAGCGGACCCAGGCGACTGCCGGTGCTGGACCGGGCCTGCCTTGACCGCGCCCGACGCCGCCCGCAGTGAGCCCCGGCCTCAGCGACCCTCAGGCCGGCACCGGCCCCTCGATGCGCTCGCCCAGCACCTCCCACACCGGCCGCAGCCGCCCGGGCAAATCGGGCAATGACCCGAGCGCGGTGCGGCTCTCCTCGGGCGAGTGGAAGTCGCTGCCGCGCGAGGCGAGCAGGTCGAACTCCACCGCGGTGTCGGCAAAGCGCACCTGCTCGGCACTGCCGTGGCTGCCGGTGACGACCTCCACGCCGCGGCCGCCGTGCGCGATGAACTCGGTGAAAAGCGCGTACTCCTCGTTGGCGGTGAACTTGTAGCGCCCCGGGTGGGCGATGACCGCGACGCCGCCGGCGCCGCGGATCCAGGCCACGGCGTCGGCCAGGCGCGCCCACTGGTGCGGCACGTAGCCCGGCTTGCCCTCGGTGAGGTAGCGCCTGAACACCTCGTGCGTGTGCGCGCAGATGCCTTCTTCGACGAGGTAGCGCGCGAAGTGCGTCCGCGAGATCAGGTCGGGGTTGCCGACGTGGCGCAGCGCGCCCTCGAAGGCGCCGGCGATGCCCGCCTGCGCCAGGCCGTCGGCCATCTGGCGTGCGCGCTCGCGGCGGCCGGCGCGGGTGGCGGCGAGGCCGGCGCGCAGCGGCACGTTGTCGGGGTCGATGCCCAGGCCGACGACGTGCACCGTTTCGCCGGCAAAGCTGACCGACACCTCGACACCGCCGACCCAGGCCATGCCCAGGTCGAGGGCGGCTTCACGGGCCCGCTGCTGCCCCGAGACCTCGTCGTGGTCGGTCAGGGCCCACAACTGCACGCCACCTTCGGCGGCACGCGCGGCGACGGTTTCGGGGCTGAGCGTGCCGTCGGAGAAGTTCGAGTGGGAGTGGAGGTCGGCGTTGAGCAGGTGCACGGTGCCGGATTATCCCGGCGGCGCCCCGCGGGGCGCCGGGAGAAGGCCCTATTCGCTGCGCTATTCGGCCGTACTTCGCCGCGCCGGCCGGGTGTCCGGCCACGCCACGGGCCGCGGTACTCGCCGCGCCGCCAAACGCGTCACTCCCCGCGCAGTTCCACCGCCGGCTGCACGCGGCTGGCCCGCCAGCTCGGGTAGAGCGTGGCGACGAAGGCCAGGGCCAGCGAGGCCAGGGCGATCGGTACGATGTCGGTGGCCAGCGGCAGGCTGGGCATGCGGCTGATGAAGTACACGCTCGCCGGCAGCAGCGTGGTGCCAAGCAGCCGCTCGATGGCGGGCACGATGTGGCCGATGTTGAAGGCCACGAGCAGGCCCAGGGTGACGCCCAGGGCCGTGCCCACGACGCCAGCCGCCGCCCCCTGCACGAAGAAGATGCCCATCACCGAGCGTGGGCTGGCGCCCAGCGTGCGCAGGATGGCGATGTCGGCGCGCTTGTCGGTCACCGTCATGACGAGCGTGCTGACGAGGTTGAAGGCGGCCACGCCGACGATGAGCACGAGGATCAAGCCGAGCATGCGCTTTTGCAGGTGCACGGCCTCGAACCACGTGCGGTTGGTCTGCGTCCAGTCGCGCACGACGACGTCCGGGCCGAGCTCGCGCGCCAGCCGTGCCGCCACCTCCGGTGCCTGCAGCGCATCGGCCAGGCGCAGTTGCAGCGCCACCGGGGCCGGCAGGTCGAGCATCGTTGACGCATCGGCGGCGTGCACGTAGGCGTAGGCGCTGTCGTACTCGTAGTGCCCGGCCTCGAACGTGCCAACGAGCACGAAGCGGAAGGTGAGCGGCAGCGAGGCGCCGTCGCCCGCCTCGCCAAAGGCGGCGCGCCGCGGCGGCAGCACGACCGCCACCGGGTCGCCGCGCTTCAGGCCGAGCGTGCGCGCCAGCTCGATGCCGAGCACGATGGACATCGCGCCGGGCGCCAGCGCGGTGAACCCCGGGTCCTGGGCGGCCACGAGCCGGCCGACCAGCGGTGTCACCTTGGCTTCTTCGGCCGGCACGATGCCGCGCAGCAACGCGCCGCGCAGCGTCTCGCCGGTGCCGACAAGCGCCTGCAGCTGCAGGAATGGCGCGCTGCCAAGCACGGCCGGCTCGCGCTGCGCTGCCGCGGCGAGCATGCCGCCGCGCGCCAGCGCGCCGCCGCCCACATCGTGCAGCTCGACATGCGCGATGACGTCGAGCATGCGGTCGCGCACTTCCTTCTGGAAGCCGTTCATCACCGAGAGCACGACGATGAGCGCGGCCACGCCGAGCGCGATGCCGAGCATCGAGAAGCCGGCGATGAAGTTGATGAAGCGGTTGTGGCGTGCGCCGCGGCCGGCGCGCAGGTAGCGCCAGCCGACCTGCCATTCGTAGGGCCACGAGCAGGAGGCCAGCACCGCGTCAGCCCCCGAGCCGCAAAGTGCGGTCGCAGCGCGCCGCCAGCGCCGGGTCGTGCGTGACGACGACGAAGGCGGTGCCACGCTCGCGCGCGAGCGAGAGCATCAGCTCGAACACCTGCTGCGCCGTGCCGCGGTCGAGGTTGCCCGTGGGCTCGTCGGCGAGCACGCAGGCCGGCTCGGCGACGAGCGCGCGGGCCACGGCCACCCGCTGCCGCTCGCCGCCCGAGAGCTGCCCGGGATGGTGCGCGACGCGCGGCCCGAGGTCCACGCGCTG
>JALHOU010000199.1 GCA_022842825.1 Rubrivivax sp. | reverse complement strand
GCGCGCCTGCCCGGCGTGCGCATCGTTGTCGCAGGCTGCGACGGGCTGCGCGGTCTGGCGGCCGGGGCTGCGCTGGCCGCGGCCGATGCCGCGCTGGCGCGCGCCGAGGCCATCGACGAGTGTGTGGTCGAAGACCGGCCCGAGCTCGGTGTTACCGGCGCGCGTGCCTGGCGCGGGCTCATCGCGGCAGCGCTGGACGAGTCGCGTGTGCGCCTGGGGGCCTTCCCGGTGGTCGATCGGCAGGGGCAGCTGATCCACCTCGAATGCCCGCTGCGCGTGCAGGTCGAGCCTGGGGGCGAGTACCTCGTCGCCCGCCGCTGGCTGGCCATGGCGGCGCGCAGCCGCCTCACGCCCGTCGTCGACCTCTCTGCGGTCGGCCTGGCGCTCGCGGCCATCGCTGCCGACGGCCAGCCGCGCTGCGTGCACGTGGCGCCGCGCTCGCTCCTGAGCCCGGGCTTCTCGCGCACGTTGCTGACGCGGCTGAAGGCGGCGGGCACGGTGGCGGCGAAGCTGTCGCTGGAGTGGACCGAGCTGCCCGACGGTGGCATGAGCGCCGCCCTGCGCGAGGCCGTGCCGGCCTGGCGCAAGCTCGGCGTGCGCGTGGGGGTGGAGCATGCCGGCGCCTCGCCCCGCGCGCTGCCGGCGCTGAAGGAGGTCGGCATCGACTACGTCAAGGTCGATGCGCGGCACCTGTACGGCGTGGGCGAAGACGACGCGGCGCGCAGCCATGTCGAAAGCCTGGTCGGCCTGATCCACGGATTGGACCTGCAGGCGGTGGCCGAAGGCGTGACCGATGCGCACCAGCTGCAACTGCTCTGGGGCCTGGGCTTCGATGGTGCCACCGGCTCGGCCGTCGGCCTGGGCGTCACCGGCGAGGCGATGGCCGGCCACATCGAGGAAGGGCTGCCCGAGGACCTGTGAGCCTGTCCAGGCGGGCCGAGCCATGCGAGCAGGCCCTGCGCGGGAAGCTGTCGGCCTGACCGCCAGCGTCACCGCCGGCGCCAGCGCTCAGCCGATCTCCCCTTCGTGGAACCCGAACGCGCCGCGGCGGCGGTCGGCGAAGAAGTGCTCCAGCGTCTGCCGCACGGTGCGGAAGGCGATCAACTCCCAGGGCACTTCGTCCTCGCGGAAGAGGCGCGCCTCGATCGTCTCCGGCCCGGGCGCCAGGTGCGTGTCGAGCATGCGGGCGCGCCAGAAGAGGTGGATCTGTCCGGCGCGCACGACGTCGAGCACGGTGAACAGGCCCTCCAGCTCCACATGCGCGCCAGCTTCCTCCTCGGTCTCGCGCAGGGCGCCGTTTCGTGCTGTCTCGCCATGCTCGAGAAAGCCCGCCGGCAGCGTCCACATGCCGTAGCGCGGCTCGATGTTGCGGCGGCACAGCAGCACCTGCTCACCCCACACGGGCACCGTGCCGACGACGTTGATGGGGTTCTCGTAGTGGATCTCGCCGCAGGCACCGCAGACGGCGCGCTCGCGGTTGTCGTCGGCCGGCACGACGTAGAGGGTGGCCGCGCCGCACACACGGCAATGCTGGATGCGGCGGGGCAGGAACATCCGCGCCAGTTTAGTCGGGCACGGTCGGCGGCGGATCGGTGGCGGATCGATGGTGACGGATCGGTGACGGCTCGTTGCCGCCTCGGCGGCGTAGCATCCGGGCCGTCCCCTCGAGGAACCCTTCGCATGAACTACGTCATCACGCCGCCGGCCCAGGTCGGCATCCCTGTCCTGCCGGCCGCCGGCGGCGGGCTCTTCCCGGTGCACCGCATCTACTGCGTCGGCCGCAATTACGCCGAGCACGCGCAGGAGATGGGCTTCACCGGGCGCGAGCCGCCCTTCTTCTTTCTCAAGCCGGCCGACGCGCTCGTGCCGGTGGCCGAGGGCGAGACCGGTGTCATCGACTACCCCACGCTCACGGCCAACTTCCACCACGAGATCGAGCTCGTCGTCGCCATCGGCCAGGGCGGGCGCGACATCCCCGCGGCCAAGGCGGCCGAGCACATCTGGGGCTACGCCACGGGCCTGGACATGACGCGGCGCGACCTGCAGGGCGAGATGAAGAAGTTGGGCCGCCCCTGGTGCATCGGCAAGGCCTTCGACCAGTCGGCGCCGATCGGCCCGCTCGTGCCGAAGTCGCGCACGGGCGAACTGCTGAAGGGTGCGATCACGCTCGGCGTGAACGGGCAGACGCGCCAGAAGGGCGACCTCGCCGAGCTCATCTGGAGCGTCAACGAGACCATCGAGCAGCTCAGCCGCGCCTGGCTGCTGCAGCCGGGCGACCTCATCTTCACCGGCACCCCCGCCGGCGTGGGCGCGGTGGTGCGTGGCGACGTGATGGAAGGCAACATCGCCGGCCTGCCGACGCTGCGCGTTGCGGTGCGCTAGGCGAGGCGGGTACGTCGCATCGGGAATCGGGCAAGGTGAAGTGATGGAGCTGTACAACTACTTCCGCTCTTCGGCTTCGTACCGCGTGCGCATCGCGCTGGCGCTGAAGGGCCTGACCTACGACTACAAGTCGGTGCACCTGGCGAAGAACGAGCACTTCCAGGAGAGCTACGCTGCCGTTTCGGCGGCGCGGCTCGTGCCCCTGCTGCGCGACGGCGGGCACACCCTGACGCAGTCGCTGGCGATCATCGAATATCTCGAGGAGACGTTTCCCGAGCCGCCGCTGCTGCCCGCCGAGCCGGCCGCGCGCGCCCGCGTGCGCGCGCTGGCGCTCGACATCGCCTGCGAGATCCACCCGCTCAACAACCTGCGCGTGCTGCGGTATCTGGTGCACGACATGAAGGTGAGCGAGGACGACAAGAACCGCTGGTACAGGCACTGGGTCGAGACCGGCCTCGAGGTGGTCGAGCGCCAGCTCGCCGCCGGGCCCTCGACCTACTGCCACGGCGACACACCCACCCTGGCCGACTGCTGCCTCGTGCCGCAGATCTTCAACGCACAGCGCTTCGCGTGCCGGCTGAGCCATGTGCCGAACGTCATGCGCGTGCACGAAGCCTGCATGAAGCTGCCGGCCTTCGAGCGCACACGCCCCGAAGCCTGCCCAGATGCCGAGTGATGCGACGGTTGCGGCTGCTGCGGCGGCCGTGATGACGGGCACGGCCACGCTGCTGGCTGAAGCCGACCTCGTCCGCCCCGACTGGCCGGCGCCGCCGCAGGTGGGGGCGCTGATGAGCACACGTGCCGGGGGTGTCAGTAGCGGCGCGCTCGCCAGTCTGAACCTCGGCCGCAAGGTCGGCGACGCGCCCGAGGCCGTGGCCGAGAACCGGCGCCGGTTCGTGGCCAGCCTGCGCACCGATCGCCCCGATCCAGTTCGACGCGGCGAAGTGGCGGCCGCATCCGTACGGCCCGTGTGGCTGCACCAGGTGCACGGCACCCACGTGATGGAGCTCGACCGCCTGACGCCCGAACACCCCAAGACGCCCGCCGATGCGGCCTGGACACGCACGGCCGGCATCGCCTGCATCGTCGGTGCCGCCGACTGTCTGCCCCTGCTGCTGGCCGCGCGCGACGGGCGCGCCGTGGCGGCCGCGCATGCGGGCTGGCGTGGCCTTGCCGCCGGCGTGCTGGAGGCCACGGTGTCGGCGCTCGAACGAGGCACCGGGGCGAGGCCGGCCGACCTGCTGGCTTGGCTGGGCCCCTGCATCGGCGCGCGTCATTTCGAGGTTGGCGCCGATGTGCTGCAGGCTTTCGGCGTCGCGCCCGATGAAGCCGATGCCGAGCACTTCCGCTACACGCCGCAGCTCGGCGGCGCGCCACGCTGGCGCGCCGACCTGCGCGGCCTGGCGCAGCAGCGCCTGCGCGCCTTGGGCGTCGGCTTCATCGCCGTCGACGGCGCCTGCACCTACGAAGACGAGTCAAGGTTCTTTTCGTTCCGGCGCGACGGGCAGCGCGAGCCGCGTTGCGCCTCGGGCCGCATGGCCGCCGCCATCTGGCTGCAGGCCGGTGGTTGACTCGGTGGGTGAGTCCGCGGGCAAGGTGGCTGGCGGGTTGGGAGGTGGGTCTGCAGCCTCGGCCGGCACCGCCGAAGTGGCAGGCCCCGCCGCGCCGCTGTCGGCCAATCCGGCCGCCTCGGCCCGGCGCCGCGCCCGCTTGCGCCCCGGCGTCCCGAGCAGATACAGCACCACCGCCAGCGGCAGCAGGCCGTAGAAGGTGAAGGTCACGATGGCCCCGAGCACCGTGCCTTGCGGCGACAGCGCCTCGGCGATGGAAGCCATGCCGACGACGTAGATCCAGGCGATGGCGACGATGAGCATGCCTAGAATGATCTCGCGATTCGCACATCCGCGCGTCTCATGTGGCGGCGGGCCCATCGGTCGGTCTGGCGTCATGGGCAGGTAAGGCACGCGGCCTACAACCTCGGGCGCCCATCGAGCGCAGTCGCGTGGCGATGGCCGCAGGAGACACGATGAAGACCAAGACCCGCCCTGCGGCCATCCCAGCCGCGAGCAAGCCGCCGATCGCCAGAGCTGCCGCGGCCGCCAAGGCTGCGGCGTCGAAGCCGAGCGGCAACAAGCCATCCGCCGCCCAGCCGTCGTCCGCCGGCGCCGACGGTGCGTCGGCCGATGCCGCGGCCGACGCGTTCGGTGCGGCCTTCGGCGGCATCTGGCGCTCGATCTCCGGGCTGTCGCTGCCGATGGAGCGCATGGCGTCGTTGCAGGGCGACTACCTCAAGAGCGCCAGCGAGCTGTGGAACCAGTCGCTCACCGCGCTGCAGCCCGAATCGCAGGCGTCGGCGCCGCGCCTGGCCGACCGGCGCTTCGCCGGTGCCGAGTGGCTGAAGAACCCGGCGGCGGCCTTCAATGCGCAGCTGTACCTGCTGAACGCGCGCACGCTCATGCAGATGGCCGAAAGCGTGCAGGGCGATGCGAAGACGCGGGCGCGCCTGCGCTTCGCGGTGCAGCAGTGGATCGATGCCGCGAGCCCGAGCAACTACCTCGCCTTCAACCCCGAGGCGCTGCAGAAGGCCCTCGACACGAAAGGCGAGAGCATCGCCACCGGCATGCAGCACCTGCTCGAAGACGTGCAGAAAGGCCACGTCTCGCAGACCGACGAGAGCGTCTTCGAGGTCGGCCGCAACGTCGCCACCACCGAAGGCGCGGTGGTGTTCGAGAACGAGCTCTTCCAGCTCATCGAATACAAGCCGCTGACGGCCAAGGTGCACGAGCGGCCGATGCTCTTCGTGCCGCCTTGCATCAACAAGTACTACATCCTCGACCTGCAGCCCGACAACTCGGTGGTGCGCTACACGGTGGAGCAGGGGCATCGCCTCTTCGTCGTGAGCTGGCGCAACCCCGACGAGGCGCTCGTCGCCAAGACCTGGGACGACTACATCGAGAGCGGTCCGATCACCGCCATCCGCACGGTACAGGCCATCACCGGCGCCAAGACGATCAACACGCTCGGCTTCTGCGTCGGCGGCACCATCCTCGCCACGGCGCTGGCGGTGCTGGCCGCGCGCGGGGAGCAGCCCGCCCACTCCGTGACGCTGCTGACCACGCTGCTCGACTTCGCCGAGACCGGCATCCTCGACATCTTCGTCGACGAGGCGAGCGTGCAGGTGCGCGAAATGACCATCGGCGAGAACGCGCCCACGGGGCCCGGCCTGCTCAAGGGCAAGGAGCTTGCCACCACCTTCAGCTTCCTGCGCCCCAACGACCTGGTGTGGAACTACGTCGTCGGCAACTACCTCAAGGGCGAGACGCCGCCGCCGTTCGACCTGCTCTACTGGAACGGCGACAGCACCAACCTGCCTGGGCCCATGTACTGCTGGTACCTGCGCCATATGTACCTGCAGAACGAGCTCAAGATCCCCGGCCGTCTCACCGTGTGCGGCGAGAAGGTGGACCTCGGCAGGATCCGGGCCCCGGTGTTCATCTACGGCTCGCGCGAGGACCACATCGTGCCCTGGGACGCCGCCTACCGATCGGTGCCGCTGTTCAAGGAGCATGCCAAGGACGTCACCTTCGTTCTCGGCGCCAGCGGCCACATCGCTGGCGTCATCAACCCGCCGGCCAAGGGCAAGCGCAGCCACTGGGTCAACGACAAGTCGGGCAACAACCTGCCCGCCACCGCCCAGGCCTGGTTCGAGAGCGCGAAGGAGCAGCCCGGCAGCTGGTGGCCGGTGTGGACGAAGTGGCTCGAGCCGCTGGGCGGCAAGGCCGTGCCCGCGCCCAGGTCCTTCGGCAACGGCAAGTTCAAGCCCATCGAGCCCGCGCCCGGCCGCTACGTCAAGGCCAAGGCCTGAGCGCCAGCGGGCGGATTCGCCCACCGCGCCTCGGACGGCGCGTCCTAGGGGCGGGCAGTGTTTCCACGGGGCCGCGAAGTCTTTCGCGGCCGCATCGGCCGGCAGATACTCGGCGGCATCCCCATCACACTCAAGGAGCAGAGCCATGGCACAGAAGGTTGCATACGTCACCGGCGGCATGGGCGGCATCGGCACGGCGATCTGCCAGCGCCTGCACAAGCAGGGCTTCAAGGTTATCGCCGGCTGTGGCCCGAGCCGCGACCACGTGAAGTGGATCGACGAGCAGAAGGCGCAGGGCTACACCTTCCACACCTCGGTGGGCAACGTCGCCGACTGGGACAGCACCGTCGCCGCCTTCACCAAGGCCACTTCGGAGCACGGCGCCATCGATGTGCTGGTCAACAACGCCGGCATCACGCGCGACCGCATGTTCCTGAAGATGACGCGCGAGGACTGGGACGCGGTGATCAGCACCAACCTCACGAGCATGTTCAACGTCACCAAGCAGGTGGTGCCGGGCATGGTGGAGAAGGGCTGGGGGCGGATCATCCAGATCTCGAGCGTGAACGGCGAGAAGGGCCAGGCGGGGCAGACGAACTACAGCGCCGCCAAGGCCGGCATGCACGGCTTCACGATGGCTCTGGCACAGGAGCTGGCGGCCAAGGGCGTCACCGTCAACACCGTCAGCCCCGGCTACATCGGGACCGACATGGTGCGCGCCATCAAGCCCGAGGTGCTGGAGAAGATCGTCGCCACCATCCCGGTGAAGCGGCTGGGTACACCGGACGAGATCGGCTCCATCGTCACCTGGCTGGCCGGCGACGACTCGGGCTTCACGACCGGCGCCGACTTCAGCTGCAACGGCGGCCTGCACATGGGCTGAGGCGTGGCGTTCGCGCCCGGCCACGCCGGCGCGGTGCCGGGCGGGATGCGTGCCGACCGGGCATCAGGAGGGCGGCGGCGGCTCCGCCAGCGCCGCGATCATCGGCGGCAGCGCACCGAGCGTGCGTTGCAGCGCGGCCTCGTCGATGGTGGGCGCCGTGCCGTCGGAAGCGCCGCGCAATGACTGCTCCAACGTCGCCGCATGCTCGGCGACCGCAAGCGCGCCCACCGCCGAGGCGACGCTGCGAAGATCGTGTGCGAGTCGGAAGGCGCGCTCGAACTGGCCGGCGCCGCATTCGCGCTCGAAGTTCTCGGCCCAACCGGACATGTAGCCGACTGCCTGCGCGGCCAGGCGCTCGTAGAGCGCGTTGTCGCCTCCGATCCGGTCCACGGCCCCGGCGCGGTCGAGCACCGGTTCGCCCGGCGTCGCGGTGGCCGGCGCCGCCAGCGGACCGAGCGGCGCGGCCAGCTGCTGGATGGCCTCGACGATCTGCACACGCGAGAAGGGCTTGGAGAGGTGGCGGTCGCAGCCTGCGTCCAGGCTCGCCCGCAAGTCGCTGGCGAAGGCGTTGGCTGTCAGCGCCACCACGGGCGTGCGTGCCCTGGCGCTGCGCGACTCCAGCGCCCGCAGCTCGCGGGTCACGGTGAGGCCGTCGATGCCCGGCATCTGCACATCGATGAAGGCGATGTCGTAGCGACGCTGGCGCAGCCGCTCCAGCGCCTGCGTGCCGTCGGAGGCGAAGTCGACGGCCAGCGGCTGACCCTCGAGCATGTTGCGGAAGAGGTAGGCGTTGACCTCGTTGTCCTCGGCGAGCAGCACCGACAGCGGCGTCCCTGCGGCGCCCTCCACGCGCGCCGGGCTGCCTGCCGCCGGCGATGCCTGCGGTGACGGGGCCGGGTTCAAGGTCGCCGCAGCCCCGGCACCGACCGCCAAGGCCGTGCTCGACGCCACGGCCGTGTCATCGGCCGGTGCATCGGTGTCGGCCTGCGGCTGCCGCTCGGTGGTGGGGCGTGGGAGCGGGCCGGTGGGATGGGCCGCGTCCCCGGCCGGCACCGAGGCCGCAGTCGGCGCCTCTTCGGCCACCGGCAGTTGCGCTTGGCGCAGTGGAATGCGCAGCGTGAAGGTGCTGCCCACGCCGAGCCCGCTGTGCACCTGCACCGAGCCGCCCATCAGGTGCGCGATGTTGCGCGTGATCGAGAGCCCGAGGCCGGTGCCGCCGTAAAGGCGCGTGACACTGCCGTCGGCCTGCGCGAAGGGCTCGAAGATCTTTTCCAGCTTGTCCGCCGCGATGCCGATGCCGGTGTCGACGACATCGAAGCGCAGCATGCCGGGCACCTGCGGGTCGGGCAGGGCGGCCAGGCGCACCTCGCCACGCGCGGTGAACTTGACGGCATTGCCGACCAGGTTGATGAGCGCCTGTTCCAGCCGCAGCCGGTCGCCCAGCACGCCGGCGGGAAGCGCGGCGGCCACATCCAGCACCAGGCTCAGGCCCTTTTCCTCGGCGCGGGGGCGCAGCAGCGCCACCAGTTGCGACAAGGTCTGGCGCAGATCAAAAGGTGCCGGATGCAACTCCAGCCGGCCGGCCTCGATGCGCGAGAGGTCGAGCAGGTCGTTGATGAGGGAGTGCAGGGCCCGCCCCGACTCGCGGAAGACCTGCACGTGCAGGCGCTGCTTCGGCGTGAGCTCGCTGTCCGCGAGCAGGTCGGCCACGCCCAGCAGCGCATTGAGCGGCGTGCGGATCTCGTGGCTCACATTGGCGAGGAAGGCGCTCTTCGCCCGCGCCGCCTCTTCGCTCACGGCGAGCTCGTGGGCCAGGCGCCGCCGCGCTGCCGCCTGCCCCCGGTGGTGCAGGACGAGTGACGCCGACCACGCTGCGGCGAGCGTGGCCAGCGGTGTCACCCAGTCGCTTGGCTGCCGCCACTGGAAAAGTGCCCAGAGCGCCATGACCACCATGGCGGCGAGCGCCAGCGCCGCGGCGGCCGCGTCGCGCGGCGGTGCGGGCCGGCCGCGCCACACCGTGACCAGGCCCGGCAGCAGGGCGATCAGGACCAGGGCCGCATCGAGTGGTGCCGAGGGTGGCCACACCCAGCTGCCCTGTCGAAGCGCCGCCGTGGCCTGCGCGAGCACCGTCGTGCCCGACACCTGGCCTTGCGGTGTCATCACAGCGTCGGCGAGCAGCGCGCTGCTGCCGATGTAGACGATGCGCCCCTGCACGGCCTGGCGCAGCGGCGCCGGCTCGCGCTGGCCCAGCGCCACCTGGGCGAGCTCGGCGAAGCGCCGCGCTGGCGGCCAGGCCTCGCCGGCAGGCAGTGCCAGGCGGAAGGCGCCGCGCGCGTCGAGTGGCGGCGAGGCGGCGCCCGCATCCGCCAAGGCCAGCTGCACTGCCCAGGGCATCACCGGCAGCCGCTGCGTGGCCAGGTCCTGATGCCACAATGGCAGTGAGCGCAGAACACCGTCCTGGTCCAGCGGCGTGGTGATCACGCCGAGCCGGGGCAGCCGGCCTTCGGGCCACACGCTGGCGGTGGGCAGGGCCAGTGTCGGCCAGGCGTGCGCGGGCCCGGCTGGGTCCGCCGATCCGGCGGCGGCCCCCGGCACCGGCCCGGCCGTGG